>DATJEN010000362.1:0-12134 GCA_035496575.1 Pirellulales bacterium | reverse complement strand
TCCCGCGGAATGCGACGGAAACGGCTGCCTGGAACGCGGAAACCTTTGAGCTGTCCGGAATCGAAACAGCGGATGATCGTTTGTTGGCTTACCTTGCAGATTTTGGCCGCTTCACCCGTGGTAAACACCGTTTTCATGTTGCTAACCACCCCTCTCCCTAGCCGATGGTAAGGCTAGTCTAAGCGGGACTTCCGGGTGCCGTTTCTCAAGCGAAGAGACGGCCGGAAGTTCCTAGTCCTCCATGTCACGCTAGACGGCACCTAGCCTTTTAGCTTGCTGTATCCCTAAGCTTTGACCAGTCGGTCATTTTTGAATCAGCAGCGCTGGTAGGCGGCTTCTGCTAATTTACCGAACTTGCCATCGAAGCCCATTATAGCCCTCTTTGAAGGTGCGTCAAGATTAGTATTTTCGGCGTAAGCCGATGATAAAAAAGGGTTTACTGTAATCGACGCCAAGCGCGCGCGGATTTCGGCGATCCTCGAAACTTTGGCTGTTTACGGCACCGCGTGCGGCGTGCAAAGCGCTCGCTTGGAACCCGATTGACCGCCGATTTAGCCGGCCAACGGTTCAAATTTCAGCGGCCCAGATAGAGCGCCAACAGCGCCATGTCGGCCGGCGTGATGCCACTGATGCGGCTCGCCTGAGCCAGGCTGGCGGGTCGAATCCGGCCCAGTTTTTCCCGGGCTTCTGCCCGCAAATGCGAGATGGCGGCGAAGTCGAAGCCAGCCGGGATGCGCTTGTCCGCGAGCCGCTTTTGCCGTTCGATTTCGACCTCTTGGCGAGCGACATAGCCGGCGTATTTCACGTCGTTCGAAACCTGCTCCACGACTTCGGCCGAATAGGCGGCCAGCCTTGGCTCGCGCGCCACGAGATCGCTCCAGCCGATTTCTGGGCGCTTGAGCAATTTGGCCAGGCTTTCATCGCCCGCGCGCGCCACTTCGAGCATCGAGGTGACTTCTGCAATCTGCGACTCTTTCTGTCGGAGTCGCTGCCACCGTTCGGCGCTGACGATTCCATGCTGGTGCGCAAGCGACGTCAGCCGTCGATCCGCATTGTCGTGGCGTAGCATGAGCCGGTATTCGGCCCGGCTGGTGAACATGCGGTAGGGCTCATCGACGCCGCGCGTGACCAGGTCGTCCACCAGCACGCCGATATAGGCCTGCTCGCGCGACAGCACCAGCGGCTCGCGCCCCGCCAACTTCAGGGCCGCGTTCACGCCTGCTATCAGTCCCTGGGCCGCCGCCTCTTCGTAGCCCGTCGTGCCGTTGATCTGGCCGGCGAAGTACAAGCCGTCGACGTTCTTGGTTTCCAGCCATGGCTGCAGTTGATCGGGCGGAGCAAAGTCGTACTCCACGGCGTAGCCATAGCGCATGATCTCGGCCCGCTCGAGCCCGGGGATGAGCCGCAGAATGGCTTCTTGCACGTCGCGAGGCAGGCTCGTCGAGATGCCATTCACATAGACTTCGCGCGTGTTGCGACCTTCGGGCTCCAGGAACAATTGATGCCGGTCTTTGTCGGCGAACCGAACCACCTTGTCTTCAATCGAAGGACAATAACGCGGCCCGCTCGAACGGATCTGCCCGCTATACATCGGAGCCCGATCCAGGTTAGCGCGAATCAAGTCGTGAACCTGCTCGTTCGTGTACGTGATCCAACACGCAAGCTGGTCGCGCTCCACGGAATCGGTCATGAACGAGAATGGGCGCGGATCATCGTCGCCGGGCTGCAGCTCGACTTTCGAGTAGTCGATGGTGCGTCCGTTCAAGCGTGGCGGCGTGCCGGTCTTGAAACGCGCGAGGCGAAAACCGAGCCGCCCGAGCGCGCCGCTAATGCCCGCGGTCGTTCCTTCACCCGCGCGTCCGCCCGGCGTTTGCGCTTCGCCGGTATGCATGATGGCCTGCAAGAAGGTGCCGGTCGTGAGCACGACGGCGCGAGCTCGATACACGGCGTCACCGCGTACGCGCGCCCCGCTGACGATCGTTCGCCCTCCGCTCGTCTCTGTCAGCAGGTCCTCGACGACTTCCTGGCGCAGGGTGAGGTTCGGCTGCTCTTCGACGATGCGCTTGATTTCGAGCTGATAGGCTTTCTTGTCGGCCTGGGCGCGCGGGCTGTGCATGGCCGGGCCCTTGCGACGGTTGAGCATGCGGAATTGAATGCCGGTGGCGTCAATGGCCAGCCCCATCGCGCCTCCCAAGGCGTCGATTTCGCGGACGATTTGCCCCTTGGCCACGCCGCCGATAGCCGGATTGCAGCTCATCTGGCCGACGGTGTCGCAGTTGGTCGTGACCAGCGCCGTGCGCGCGCCTGCCCGGGCCGCCGCCAGTGCCGCCTCGGTTCCGGCATGGCCCGCGCCAATCACCAGCACGTCAAAGTCGTAGGAAGAGGTCATAGTGTCATGATATCGCGGCGATCATTGGCCCGGGAGGGCAGGGCAGTCCGGGCAAATGGCGTTTCGCATTGCTATAATTGACCCCGACTGAGAGACCTCCCGAGGGAATTGAAATGCGCCACATCGCCAGCGCTGCCGCTGTGTTGACCCTCTTTTGCGAAGCAACGTGTTCCGCCGCCGATGAGGCGCCACTCGCGACACAAACTCCCGACGCGGCCATCTCACGTGGGCTCGAGTTCCTGGCCAAGGACGCCGTTGCCTGGCGCGACGAACATCACTGCGCGTCGTGCCATCATGCCAGCCTGGTGGTGTTGGCCATGCGCGAGTCCAAGCGCGCCGGCCACAAGGTGGACGAGCCGCTCTTGGCCGAACTGGCCAAGTGGGTCGCCGAGTCCGGCGACGGCAAGACGGGCGTGCCGCGGCCGGAGGGGATTCCCAAGGCATTTAACGAAAAGGCGGTCCACTTCGCGATGGCCCTGGCGGCCGATCCCGAGCCCGACGATTCGGCCAAAGCAGGAATGAAGCGCATGCTGGGCACGATCGTGGCCGATCAACTCGAAAACGGATCCTGGGCTTCCTGGCCGGAGACGCGACATCCGATTTTCGGGCACTCCGACGAGCGCGCGACGGCGCAGGCGGTCTGGGCCTTGAACTCCGCCCTAAGGCTCGGCCAAGACGCCGAACTTCAATCCGCGCGTGATCGCGGACTCGCCTGGCTGGAATTGAACAACAGCGACGTCGAGCTGCAATCCGCCGCTCTCCGCGTCCTGTTGTGGCGGCAATTGAATCGTCCGGCCGACAGATGGCAGCCGCTCGCCGAGCGGATTGTCGCTCGGCAAGCCGCTGATGGCGGTTGGAGCCAAAATGGCGACATGGCGAGCGATGCCTGGGCGACGGGCCAGGCCCTCTACGCGCTGGCCGGTTGGGATGTAGCAGCGGCTGCGATCCAGCGCGGGCGAGCGTTTCTCGCTGCGACCCAGCGGCAAGATGGATCGTGGCCCATGACCTCGCGACCCACCAAGCCAGGCGACAAAGGCGCGACGAGCTTGATCCCCATCACCGGCGCCGGCAGCGCCTGGGCCGTAGCCGGACTGGCCAAAAGCGGCTCGCCCTGATTTCGGATCGCTTACGAGCGGGCCTTGCCGCCGCGCGCTTTTGGCCCTTCCGCCGCGCCGCCATCGATCGGCCCATAAAAGCCGAACAACTGGTTGCCTGCGGAACTGATCTTGGGGGCCTTGCCTTTGGTCGAAGCGCGCATCAGCTCCACGAAGCGCTGCGCGGCAGGGGATAAGAACTTGCCCTTGCGAATCACCAGGCCATAGGTGCGCTTCGGGAAATAGCGCGACAGGTTGTGTCGCACCAGCGGCTCTTCGCCGGTCAAACAGATGCTGGTCACGATCGAAACGCCCATGCCGAGCGACACGTATTTCTTGATCACCTCCCAACCGCCGGCTTCCATCTTCACCTGGTAAGTCAGATTGCGCTGCGCAAAGGCATAGTCCACCACGCGCCAGGTGGACAAATGGCTGGGCGGCAGAATCAGCGGATACTCGGCCACGTCTTCCAACCGCACCCGCTTGCGTTTGGCCAGCGGATGATCGTTGCTGACGATGAGCATCGGGTCGTAGGTGAACATCGGCTGGTAGTCGATGTCTTCGCGCGTCTCGAGCATGGAGCCGACGGCAAAATCGGCTTCGTCCGCGCGGACCATGGCCAGCCCGTCGCGGCCTGTCACGTTGTGCAGCTTGAGCTCGACGGCCGGGTAGAGCTCCGCATAGCGCTTCACGAACTGCGGCAACAAGTACAGGGTGGTGGATTCACCGGCCGCGATGTCGAGCCGTCCCGTCTCCACACCACCCCGCCGCATGGCAAACGTGCCTGCCAGCGAGTCGATTTGCTCGATGATGGGTAGCGCCAGTTCATAGAGCGTCTTGCCATCTGGCGTGAGGCTGATCTTGGGTCCGCGCCTCTCGAAGAGCGTCGTCTTCAATTCGCGTTCCAGGGCCTGCACTTGCAGCGTGACGCTGGGCTGGCTCAGCAGCAGCCGTTCGGCGGCCTTGGTGATGCTGCCCGCTTGCGCTGCATAGCAGAAGCCACGGAGCTGCTGCAAGCGGTTCTGCTTGTAGTATTGGGCCTGGTAGTTGGGCATTTTGAAAACCTGTTCGCGAGTTCGACGCGGGGGCCGCGAGCGAGGCAAGCGGCGATCCCGCCAGTATAGGAGACTCAAATACTGATCATAACATTGATATAGTCAATTCTCTACATTGAAAGGATCGTTGTTTTCAATGCTCGGTGGCGTGACTACCGTTAGCTGCACGGCACCCAAACAGATTCCTGCACTCGCCTCTGGAGATCGCTCCGCATGGCTACCGCGACTCAAACCCGCGCCTCCGGCATCGAGATCGTGGCCGACGTCCCGCGCGAGGCGGCCCACATTCTCACTCCGTTCGCCCTCGAGTTTGTGGCCGGCTTGGAACGCCGCACCCGCGCTCGCCGCCGCGACCTGCTCGTCACGCGCAAGCTGCGGCAGGCTCGGCTGGACGCGGGCGAGCTGCCCGACTTTTTGGAAGAGACCGCTGAAGTCCGCGAGTCGAATTGGCGCGTCCGGCCTGCGCCTGACGACTTGCAAGACCGCCGAGTCGAAATCACCGGACCGGTCGACCGCAAGATGGTCATCAACGCCCTCAACTCGGGAGCGAAGACGTTCATGGCCGACTTCGAAGATTCGCACGCGCCCACCTGGCGCGGCACGCTGGCGGGGCAGGTCAACTTGCGCGACACGGTGGCGGGCACCATCGACTACACCAGCCCCGAGGGCAAGTACTATTCGCTCGATCGCCAGACCGCGACCTTGATCGTTCGCCCGCGCGGCTGGCACCTGGACGAGAAGCACCTGCTCGTCGACGGGCAGCCGATCTCGGCCAGCATTTTTGATTTCGGCCTGTACTTCTATCACAACGCCGAAGCACTACTCGCCAAAGGAACCGGCCCCTACTTCTACTTGCCGAAGCTCGAAAGCCATCGCGAGGCCCGCTTGTGGAACGACGTGTTCCTGTGGGCGCAATCGGAGCTCGGCATCGCGCCGGGCACGATCAAGGCCACCGTGCTCATCGAGACCATCCTGGCCGCCTTCGAAATGGACGAGATCCTTTACGAGCTGCGTGACCACGTCGTGGGACTCAATTGCGGTCGCTGGGACTACATCTTCAGCTTCATCAAGAAGTTCCGCGGCCGGCCCGATTTCGTGCTGCCCGACCGGTCGCAAGTTACCATGACCACGCATTTCTTGCGTTCCTACTCGCGGCTGCTGATCGAGACCTGTCATCGGCGCGGCGCGCACGCCATGGGCGGCATGGCCGCGCAAATTCCGATCAAGAACGATCCCGAAGCCAATCAGCAAGCGATCGAGAAAGTCCGCGCCGACAAGCTGCGCGAAGTGAGCGATGGCCACGACGGCACCTGGGTTGCGCATCCGGGCCTGGTGCAAACGGCCATGCAAATCTTCGACGAGCAAATGCAAGCCGCGAATCAGATCGACCGCGCGACGGAGCTATGCGGGGTCATGGCGGCCGATCTGCTCAGCGTGCCAAAGGGCACGATCACGCTCGAAGGCTTGCGGACCAACGTCGCGGTGGGGCTGCGCTACCTGCAGTCCTGGCTGGCCGGCAACGGCTGCGTGCCCATCTTCAATTTGATGGAGGACGCCGCGACTGCCGAAATCTCGCGTGCCCAGATCTGGCAATGGATTCGCCACCCTGCCGGCCAGCTCGAAGACGGCACCAAGATCACGCGAGAGCTCGTGGCCCAGGTTCTGGATGAAGAAGTCGCTCGCATTCGCGACTCACTGGGGCCGCTCGGCTACGACACGACGCGCTATCCCGAGGCAGCCGAGTTGTTCCTGGCCATCAGCACGGCAGAGACCTTTGTGGAGTTCCTGACGCTGCCGGCTTACGAGCAACTGGAATAGATGCACCACAACTGGCCCGTGATCGCGCTCTCGCCATTCGAAACAACCAACCTTTCTTACCATCATTCAGCATCCTTAAATCTCGAAAGGTCTTGCATCATGTACCGCCAACGAACGGCAGCCGAGCTGGAACAAGATTGGAACGACGATCCGCGCTGGGAGGGGATTCGTCGCGACTATTCGGCGGCCGACGTCGTTCGCTTGCGCGGCAGCGTGCATATCGAACAGTCGCTGGCGCGACGGGGCGCTAACAAGCTTTGGAAACTGTTGACCTTCGAACCCTACATCAATGCCTTGGGCGCGCTCACCGGCAACCAGGCAGTGCAAATGGCCGAGGCCGGCCTGTCGGCCATTTATTTGAGCGGCTGGCAGGTGGCGGCCGACGCCAACCTGGCCGGGCAGATGTACCCCGATCAAAGCCTGTACCCGGCTGACAGCGTGCCCAACGTCGTGCGCCGCATCAACAATGCGCTGCGCCGCGCGGATGAAATTCAGCACGTCGAGGGGCGTGCAGGCTGCGATTACTTCCTGCCCATCGTGGCCGACGCCGAGGCTGGATTCGGCGGCGCGCTCAACGCCTTCGAGCTCATGCGCGGCATGATCGAAGCCGGGGCCGCCGGTGTGCACTTCGAAGATCAACTGGCCAGCGAAAAGAAATGTGGACACATGGGGGGCAAAGTGCTCGTGCCGACCAGCCAGTTTGTTCGTACGCTCTCGGCTGCTCGCCTGGCCGCCGACCTACTGGACGTGCCGACCGTGCTCGTAGCCCGCACCGACGCCAATAGTGCCCAGTTGCTGACCAGCGACGTCGATCCGCGCGATCGCCGCTTCATAACGGGCGAGCGCACGAGCGAGGGCTTCTACCGCATTGAAGGCGGGCTGGAAATCGCCATCGACCGCGGACTCTCCTACGCGCCTTATGCCGATCTGTTGTGGTGCGAGACCTCGACGCCCGATCTCGACGAAGCGCGTCGCTTCGCCGAAGCCATCCACGCCCGTTACCCAGGCAAGATGTTGGCCTACAACTGCTCTCCCTCGTTCAACTGGAAGAAAAAGCTGGACGAGCTGACCATCGCACGCTTCCAGCGCGAGCTGGGCGCGATGGGTTACAAGTTCCAATTCATTACGTTGGCCGGCTTCCACGCGCTCAATCTTGCCATGTTCGAGCTGGCGGTGGGCTACCGCGAAAGCGGCATGACAGCCTATGCAGCCTTGCAGGAACGCGAGTTCGCCCGCGAGACCGATAGTGGTTACCGCGCGACCAAGCATCAACGATTCGTCGGCACGGGCTACTTCGACGAAGTGGCGCAAGCCATCGCCTGTGGGCGATCGTCGACCACGGCGCTGGCGGAATCGACCGAGGCGGCGCAGTTCGAAGCCGCACAGCCGGCCGCTTGAAGAAATACCAAGGGAGAGGGCAGCGCGTGGCAGTCCGCGCTGCTCAAGCCGCGCTTTTGGTCTCGTTTCCGAAAGCGCGGCCTTTTATTGCGCGGGCATCACCGAAGCTTCGCCGCTCGTTGGCACGCTGGCCGGCAATGCCACCGGCCCGCTGGGGCAGCGAAGCTGAAACAGCCCGAAGATTTCGTGCTGCGTGAGCCCGAGATTTGCCTGCGGCTCGACGTCGCTGAAGATGGCGTCGAACACCTCGCGCTTCTCGCGCAGAATCTGGTCGATTCGCTCTTCAATGGTGTGAGCCGTCAAGAACCGCGTAACCGTGACCGGGCCCGCCGCGCCGATGCGATGAGCGCGATTGATGGCCTGGTCTTCAACCGCGGGGTTCCACCAGCGGTCGAACAGAAACACATAACTTGCGATTTGCAAATTGAGTCCGACCCCGCCGGCTCCGTAGCTGAGCAACAGCACGCTGCGGTCTTGCTCCTGGCGAAACTGCTCGAGCACGGCTTCGCGATGCTGGGGTTTGACCTGTCCGTGGTAGACGAGCGGGCGCAGGTGACGCAGCCGGTCGGACAGGGTTTCCAGCGTGCCGACCCATTGGCTGAACACGATGGCCTTGCGTCCGCTGGCCGCCACCTCGTCCAGGTCAGCCACCAACCGTTCGAGCTTCGAGCTTTCGCCGCTGGCCGGGTCGAAGTTGCAAATCTGTTTTAGCCGCAGGATCAGCTCGAACACGTGCTGGATGGTGATCGAGTCGCCCAGCTCGGTCAGCCGCAGGACTCCCTCTTTTTCGGCCAACTGGTAGCTGGCCCGTTGTTGGCTGCCGAGCTCGACCTCGGCGTCGCGGACCACTTTGGGGGGCAGATCGCTGAGCACTTTTTCCTTGGTGCGGCGGAGCACGAATTCGGCGGCGGCCCGCCCCATTCCGCGCGGCTTCATCGTGTCGCACAGATGGCCGGGCGCCAGAAACTCAAAAATGCCCACCAGGTCCTGGGAGCTGTTCTCGACCGGGGTACCCGTCAAGGCCCAACTGCGCTTGCGTTTGAGCGCGCGCACGGCTTGGCTGGTCGTGTTCGAGCGGTTCTTGATCCGCTGTGCTTCGTCGAGCACGACCAGGTCGAATTCCAGGCCCAGTTCAGCGGTCAGTTCGCGGTCGCGCTGCACGAGCTCATAGTTGGCAAACTTGACGGGCGTGTCGGTCTGTTGCCACAGCCAGCGCCGCTTGGCAGGTTCGCCTTCGACGACCGCGATCGGAATCTCTGGTGCCCAGGCGGCAAACTCGCGCTGCCAATTGCTCACAAGCGGCTTGGGACACACGAACAACACTCGACCGAGCTCGCCGGAGCGCAACAGCAGCCGCACGGCGGTGATGGCCTGCATGGTTTTGCCCAGCCCCATCTCGTCGGCCAGGATGGCGGCCGCCCGGGGATATAAAAACGCGACACCGTCGAGCTGGTACGGAAACGGCCGGAATGGCATCGCGAGCGATGCGTCCCCCAGCACGCTCTCGAGCGCAGGCTGCAACACATAAAACAGCCGCTCTTCCAGCTTGATCACGTGTGGCGGAGGACTGATGCGAGTTTTCGTCGCGCCGGCGGGTCTGTCGAGCGATCGAGGATCGCCAACCGCGGCGTGCCCGCCCAGGGGCGCTCGTAGCGCCTCGAACCAGGAGCCTGGATGCGGGAAGCGAAAACTCGAAACCCGCAGGCTTGCCGGCTTGATGCTGAGCGAAAGGCTCTTGGGGGTCGAGCCGTGCGCCAGCCTGAGCGAGTTTGTCAGCGGCGGACATGCCAGGGCACCGACCCACGAAAGACGCAGGTCCGGCGCAACGGACTCGCACGCGAATTGCGTGAGCTGCACCTCGCACGACGGCCGCCAACTGATCATGTTTTTGGCGCCAATGGCTGCCGGCCTATTGGTGCCGCTATGCAGGCTTGCGGCTCGGCTCTGCGAGGTTAGCCCGCTGGCAGCCATTTCAAGTCCGGACGGAGTGGTTTGCTTCGGCGATGGCATCGCGGATCCGCCCAAAGGGCTCGCAAAGATCGAGTGCGAGAACTCCCTGCAAACGGGCAGCGAGCAGCTCCTGATCCTCTGTGCGTCCCCCCGGCACTGCCAGGCGATTGCGGCCCACCTCGAACACCGAAAGCGGAGTGCTCGAGCCGTGCGATACGTCCATGCGCCAAGTTTGATCCGCGGGCGCGACCGCCTCGGGCGACGACGGTGCGGCCGGAGGAATCACAAGCGCCAGGGGCAGTGTCGTGTATTCCCGCACCAGCAGCCCTCGTTCGACATCCGTACACAGCGCAAGCGGCTGGGCCGAAGCACTGGCCAGCAGCGTTTGGCCGATCTGTTCGCCAATCAGGTACGAATCAAGAGTCGGCCCAAACAAGATTTGCTGGGTTCGCGTTGGCTTGACGGGCGCGGTGCAGTGAAATTCGAGCGGCCGCCCCGAGGAGTTCAAAATCAGGTACGCCCCGATCAGCCCTTGTTCGTCGTGCTCGACCACGGTTAGAAACCCGATCGCGTCCGTGGGGGCACTCTCGCCGTCTGTCATGCGGTTGGCCGTCTGGGTTGTTTTTCAGGCTGGGTGGTTGGCAGGCGCAGTCGCTTTCAGCATCGGGCCCGCGGGGGGACAGACTTAAAGCTGGCATGCCAGCAACAGCCCGAGAGCGCCATGGTTCGCAGCGACGCCCGACCGTCAAAATCGGACCGCGTTTCGGAGAGCGCAATATGATGGGCGCCAACCTGAACGGTCAGGATGAGTGTTCAGTCGTTGGTGACTGGAGCAGACTGGTTTACAGCGCGCGGGTCAGAGCCGCGATTGTGGCCAGGTAGCGGCCCTGCTGAGTTGTTCCAGCCATCCCACCAGCCTGTAAAGAGACTTCGCGGCATCGCGCACAAATCCCACGGCGGCAGCGCGCAGCCGGAAAGTGACAGCAGAGCCAACAGCACCGTTAGCAGCGCTAGAGAGCGCACGACAGGCCTCCAATATGCCTCTTCGAGCGAGTATCGGCCCGATGAGCCAAGAGCTTGACTGGAAGCTGCCGCATCCCCGCACGCTGTCAGGTGTAGCGCACGCCGCGATGCTCCGGCTCGAAGAAGGCCGGCAGCAGGGCATCCACGCGCAGCAGGCCCGCGCGGGTAAGCGAAACTTTATCCGCGCCAAAGCTGAGCAGCTCGTCGTCCTGGAACTGCTGCCACACGCTTCGCCAGGCCTCGATGACGTCGACGCCAAATTTCTGGCGGAAGTAAGCGGGATCGAGCTGCCCGGTCTTTAGCTGCAAGATGAGTTCGCGCACAAGCAGTTGGTGAGGCGTGGGCTTCATGCCGCGCGCGAGCGGCAACTCGCCGCGCTCGAGCGGGCCGACATAGCCCGGCCAATCCGCTTCGTTTTGATAGTGAACGCCCGAGGCATGGCCGAAGCTCGCCACGCCGGTGGCCAACAGATCGGCGCCGTGCCACAGGTTGTCGCGGTAGCTGAAGTTCACCTTGTTCTTGTCGCGGACCATCGTGTAGGCACTGCTGACGGCGTAACCAACCGCCGCGAGCTCGTCGAAGGCATAGCTGACCCAAGCCCGCTTGGTGGGCCAATCGGCGACGGGCGACTCGACGTGATTGCCGAGCATGTCGCGCGAGTAGACGGTATTGAAAGGCAGCTCCATCTGGTAGATCGTGACGCTGTCCGGCTCGAGCTCGATGGTGCGTCGCACCGTGTCCTTCCAGTTGTCCCACGTCTCGCCCACCATGCCGGCGATCAGATCGATGTTGACGTTCGGAAAAGCGGCCGCGCGAATCCAGTCCCAGGCCTTGTAGACCTCGGCGGACAAATGGGCCCGGCCATTTTCCTCGAGCACCGCGTCGCCAAAATTCTCCACGCCCAGGCTCAGCCGCGTGACGCCGAGCTCGCGCAAGGTAGCGACTTTCGGCTGCGCGAGCGTTCCGGGCTCGCACTCGAAGGTGACTTCCTCGGCATGATCCCAATTGATGTTGGCGCGCAGTCGATCGACCAGCGACGTGAGCTGCTTGGCGCTCAAGAACGAAGGGGTGCCGCCGCCGAAGTACACGAACCGAAACGGCCGTGCGCCCATGACACCCAGCCGGCTGACCAGCTCGATCTCGCGCGACAAGGCCGCGACATAGGTCTCGACGTCGCTCGCGTTTTTGTCCGTGTAGACGCGGAAATAACAAAACTTACAGCGCTTGCGGCAGAACGGAATGTGCAGATACAGCCCCAGCGGAGCAGGCTCTTTGTGGCCCGGTGGCACGAGCGGTGGCGACTCGAGCGCCTGCCGCACCACATCAAGCCCCTGGGGGGTCCACTGCGAAAAGGGCGGATAGTTCGAGATGAAGTAGCTGCCTACTTCAGTTTTTACGACGTCGACA
>DATJEN010000361.1:0-6814 GCA_035496575.1 Pirellulales bacterium | reverse complement strand
TCTCGCAATTGGCCCGTTTTATCAATTGGTTTAAGGACAGGCCGCGCGATGTTCGTCGCGATCGGCATCGCCGCAAGCCAACCATGCCCATGCCATGGCGTCAGCGTCCGTTGCCCACGGACGCGCGCCCGGACGAGAGTTGAGGCTTTTCGATGGCGCGTGCCTGCCTATTTGTCGCCGCAATTGCAAGCGTATGGACTTTCGCATTGCCCGCGCGCGGCGCAGACTCGGCCAGCGCGCCTGCTGCTCGTGAGGATGCCGAGTTTTTCGAAGCTCACGTTCGCCCGCTCTTCATCCAGCACTGCCACAAATGTCATGGCGAAACCGGCCAGCCAAAAGGCGGACTGCGGCTGACATCCCGCGAAGCGGTGCTGGCAGGCGGAGAGAGCGGCCCGGCCGCTGTGGCGGGCGAACCCGCGCGCAGCTTGATCATCGCCGCCGTCAAACACGAGTCGCTCGCCATGCCGCCTGAGGGCGAGTCGCTCAAGCCCACTGAAATCGCCAGCCTGGAACGTTGGATCACGCGCGGGCTTATTTGGCCGCAGGGCGACGCGCAAACGCTCGAGCGCGCTCGTCAAGCTGCCACGCTCGGCCAGATTGAACAGGCGCGCCGTCGGCACTGGTCTTTGCAGCCGGTCGTGAATCCGGTTTTGCCCGCGGTGAAGAACGAAGGCTGGGTGCAAACCCCGCTCGACCGCTTTGTGCTGGCCGGGCTCGAAAAGCACGGCCTTGCGCCCTCTGAAGCGGCCGATAAGCGAACGCTTCTGCGGCGCGTCACGTTCGACCTTATCGGCCTGCCGCCGACGCCCGCCGAGATCGCGGCCTTCACGGCCGATCGTCAGCCCGACGCGCTGGCGCGGGTGGTCGATCGCCTACTGGCGTCCCCGCACTATGGCGAGCGTTGGGGCCGCTATTGGCTGGACGTGGCGCGTTATGCCGACACGAAGGGATACGTGCTGTTCGAAGATTCGAACTTCCCTTGGTCCTACACCTATCGGGATTACGTGGTCCGCTCGTTCAACGAAGACTTGCCCTTCGACCGCTTTCTGGTCGAGCAGATCGCCGCCGACTTACTGCCGCTGGGCAAGAATCGTCACGCGCTGGCCGCGCTCGGCTTTCTCACGCTCGGCAGCGGGTTCATGAATAACCAGCACGATGTAATTGACGATCGCATCGACGTCATCACGCGCGGGCTGTTGGGCCTGACCGTCTCCTGCGCTCGATGCCACGACCACAAGTTCGATCCGATTCAGACGGAAGACTACTACGCCCTGTATGGCGTGCTGGCGAGCGCGGTTGAGCCCACCGTGCCCCCGCTCTTCGAAGACCCGCCTGCGACCGAGGCGTACGCCGCGTTTGCGCGTGAGCTGGCGGAGCGGGAGCGAAAGCTGAACGACTACGTGACCGAGAAATACCAGGCCCTCATTCGCGGGGCGCGAACCCGAGCCGGCGAGTATCTGTTGGCTGCCCAGGAGTTGGTTGACAAGCCGGCCACGGAAGATTTCATGCTGCTGGCCGACGGCAACGATTTGAATCCCACGATGATCAATCGTTACCGGACGTACCTGGAGCGCAGTCGCGCGCGGCACGATCCGGTGTTGGCGGCCTGGCATGCTCTGGCGGCGCTACCGTCCGAAACCTTTGCATCAAACGCCCGAGCCACCGTCGAGCGCCTCGTGGCTGAGCAAACGCCCGAGCGTCCGATCAATTCCATGGTAGCTGGCGCGCTGCTTTCGAAAACGCCCACTAGTCTGGCCGAGGCCGCCAAGGTGTTTGGCGAACTGTTTGTCGCCGTTGATGCGATGTGGCTGCGCGTGCGCGAGCAATCGCAATCGAGGAACGCGCCTAAACCAACCGAGCTGGCCGACGCCAGCGCTGAAGCTCTGCGACAAATGCTCGATGGCCCCGAGGCTCCGGCCAATGTCGAGCAGACGCAGCTCAACGAGTTGGCGCTGCTGCCCGATCGCCCGGCGCAGGACGTCCGCAACAAGCTGCGCAAGGCGATCGAAGAATGGCGCGCCAGTGGACCGGCGGCGCCGTCCCGCGCCATGGCCGTGGTCGAGCTGCCCACTCCGGTGCAACCGCGCGTCTTTCGGCGCGGCAATCCCAGTGACCTGGGCCGCGAAGTGCCGCGGCGGTTCTTGCGCGTACTCAGCGCGGGCGAACCCCACCCCTTTGCGCAAGGCAGTGGCCGTCTGGAGCTCGCACGAGCGATCGCCGACCGCGCAAACCCACTCACGGCGCGCGTGCTGGTAAACCGCGTGTGGATGTGGCATTTCGGCGCGCCACTCGTGAAAACACCGAGCGATTTTGGTTCGCGCAGCGAAGCGCCCGCCCACGGCGAGCTGCTCGATTATCTGGCATGGAGTTTCACCGAGGGCGGCTGGTCGCTCAAGCGACTGCATCGCGAGATACTTTTGTCGGCCTCCTACCAACAAGCCAGCACTGACCGCCCACAAGCTCGGGCCGTCGATTCAGAAAACGCGCTGCACTGGCGGGCCAACCGTCGGCGGCTTGATTTTGAGTCGACGCGCGACGCGATTCTGTTTGTCGCCGGGCGCCTGGATGGCACGCTTGGGGGACCGCCGCTGAAGAACATCGTCGAACCCGCTGCCACGCGCCGCACGCTGTATGCCTATCTCGATCGCCTGAATTTGCCGGGTCTGTTGCGCACCTTCGACTTTCCCAATCCCGACGCGACCAGCCCCGAGCGCGCCGTGACGACCGTGCCTCAGCAGGCGCTCTTTTTCTTGAACAGCCCGTTCGTCGAAGCCGCGGCCAAGAGTCTGCTGGGGTGTGAACCGATCGCCCGCGAGTCCGAACCTTCGGCCAAAGTCGCACGCCTTTTCGAAACCACGCTCGGGCGTGCTCCGAGCGGCGACGAGGGAGTTTGGGCGGCCCAGTTGGTCGAACAAGCCGAATCCGCCGAGCGCGGCTGGCAGATGCTCGCGCAGGCTTTGCTGGTTTCGAATGAGTTTGTGTTTGTAGACTAGTGTGATGCCCAACAGCCATTGGCAAAACCTGCTGTCGAACGTGCCCATGACCCGGCGCGAGCTGCTTGCGCGCAGCGGCACCGGCTTTGGCCTGTTGGGCCTGGCGGGCGTGCTGGCCGGCGACGGCGCTCTCGAGACGGCCACGGCGGCTCAGCCCTCCACGGCCCTCTCACCCAAACTACCGCAATTCGCCGCCAAGGCCGAGCGGGTTGTGCACCTGTTCATGAATGGCGGGCCTTCGCAGGTCGATACCTTCGATCCCAAGCCGCTGCTCGACAAACATCACGGCCAGCCGCTGCCGGGCAGCTTGCGCACGGAGCGCAAGACGGGCGCGGCCATGCGCTCGCCGTTCAAATTTGCACGCTATGGCCAAAGCGGAATCGAAATTAGCGAGTTGTTCGCCAAAACGGCGCAGCACGCCGACGATCTGTGCGTCATTCGATCGATGGTGGCCGAGGTGCCCAATCATGAGCCGTCGCTATTGCTCATGAATTGCGGCGACGGTCGTTTGCCGCGGCCCAGCTTCGGTTCCTGGGTTACCTATGGGTTGGGCTCCGAAAATCAAAACCTGCCGGGCTTCATCGCCATGTGCCCCGGCGGCTATCCCATCGTGGCCACGCAAAATTGGCGCTCGGCCTTCCTGCCCGGCGCTTATCAAGGCACGTACATCGATACGAAGCACACCGAGCTCGAGAAGCTCGTCGAGAATATTCAAAACCATTCGCTACCGCCGGCTGCCGAGCGCGAAATGCTCGACCTGGCGCAAAGGCTCAATCGTCGGCACCTGGAAGCGCGCGCGGGCGACGCGCAGCTCGAAGCCCGAATTCAGTCGTTCGAGCTGGCTTACCGCATGCAATCCGAAGCGGCCGATGCCTTTGACATCAGCCGCGAGCCGCAATCGATTCGCGACTTGTACACGTCGGGCCAGCATGGGCGGCAACTGCTGATCACGCGGCGGCTGCTCGAGCGCGGCGTGCGCTTCGTGCAGGTGTGGAGCGGCGCGGGCCAGCCGTGGGACAATCACGACAACTTGGAAAAGCAACATCGACAGCTGGCGACCGATTGGGACCAGCCGATCGCGGCGTTTCTAACCGACCTCAAGCAGCGTGGCCTGCTCGACAGCACGCTTGTCATGTGGGGAGGCGAGTTTGGCCGCACACCGGTGGCCGAGCTGCCGCAGCTCAACGGCCGCGACCACAACCACTATGGTTTTTCAATGTGGCTGGCCGGCGGTGGCGCGCGAGGGGGCCATGTACACGGCGCCACAGACGATTTTGGGTTTGCGGCGGTCGAGAACAAAGTCCACGTCCACGACCTGCACGCAACGCTGCTGCACCTGTTGGGCTTCGATCACACGAAGCTCACCTACCGCTACGCCGGCCGTGATTTCCGCCTCACCGACGTGCAGGGCAACGTGGTGAGAGAGTTGTTGGCGTGAAAACCTTTTCCAAAAGCGCCTGTTTGCGAATCTGGCGCTGGGCCTGAGCACCGCGGAAGCATACGGTCAGTCCCCGCGGACGAGTCGCCCGAAGGCAGGAAACTCAATCGCAGTAAGACCTGGCTTCCGTCGAGGCTTGTTCCTCGCGCGCATATCGACGACGTTCGTCCCCGGGGGAAACTGGATTTGGAATTCACTTGGATCGACGGCCGGGTTTAGCTCGAAATGATCGACAGTGGCTGAAACGCGCTCCCGCACATTCGCCTTATCGCCGTAGCTAGTCGTTACCCACCGAACCGGCACCAAAACATCGTTCGCATCATGTTCTTCATAAGAGACGTCGTGGGCGTTGAACACCTCTGCCCCATCCGGCGAAGTCACTGTCACTCTTACCGGAGAAAAGTGCATGGACGCTGACACATAAGACAGAGAACTCCGCGTCGGAAACCGCTTGTCCTTGACGACGATGCATTCGCGACCGTCCAGCCGTTGGGCAGGCGAGTGCAGAACGAGCGTATCGCGCGATCGCCCACCCGCATGCGGGTCTAGCGGCCGGAACGTCCAGATGATTGGCTTGATGTCATTGGCACTGCGTGCATTGCAGTACTTTTCCGCGTGGATGTTCCCTTGCACGGGACGCAGATCGGCGCCGCGCAGCCACAATGACTTGGAAACGGTTCCATCGAAGGAGCTAATTTCCTTGTGCTCGCTCACCTCGCGGTTGTCCGTCGAACGGCCAACAACCTCCTCGATGTACAGCATCTTGTCGCCGTCGATAACGAGCGTATGCCGGCGAAGTTTCTCCTCTGTTTTGTTGCGACCTGGGATTCCGCCTTTCACGAGCGGCATGGCGAAGGGCATGCCTAACAAGTGCGAGTGCCACTCAACGCGGAGTGAACGAAACCGTTCCTGTCGCGCCTGCCACGCCTTTAGCGTTGTCTCCAACTCGTCGGCCGAGAGCGGCGATGCACGGCTGAATGCGGCGAGCAGGATCAAGAAAACCAAAGACACAACGCGAAAGCAAGCACGACGCACAGACATGCTGCACCTCACGTTCAGGCAATCTGAGCGGATGCCTTCGACGCCCTGATTGTACGTTAAGCTCGTTCACACGCTAAAGCGGATATTCAAGATATCGCCGTCGCGGATGACGTAGTCCTTGGGCTCCTGCCGAACCAGGCCTTGGGCCTTGATCTCGCGCTCGCTGCCCAGCCGCACCAGGTCCTCGCAGTTCATCGTCTCGGCGCGGATGAAACCGCGTGCAAGATCGGTGTGAATGTTGCCCGCCGCTTCGAGCGCTGTGCCGCCTTGCCGCAGCATCCAGGTGCGGACCTCTTTTTCGCCGGCCGTGAAGTACAGCATCTGGCCCGAGGCATCCAGCAGCGTGCGCAGTAGCGCGTCGCGATCGAACTGGCCAATGCCCATCTCCTCACGAAAGGCGGCGCGATCCTCCGCGCTCATTCGCTCGAGCTCCAACTCCAGCCCAATCGGCACGGCGACGGTGGGCACGCCCGGCATGCGCTCGGCAAGAGCCGTCACCAGTCGCTCGGGATCACCTTCATCGTCGGCCACGTTGAACAGCACGACCTTGGGTTTTTCCGTCAGCAGGCGAAAGGATCGCGTGACCTTGAGCTGGTCTTCCGTCATGCCGGCATTCACGAGCGGCGTGTTCGATTCGAGCGTCGCTAGCAAGGGCTCCAGGGCAGCCAACTCCGCCAACTCGGCATCGCGGTTGGGGCGAGGTTTCTTGGTGCTCTCGCGCAACCGCTCGACGCGACCCGAAACGATTTCCAGGTCGGCGAGCAAAAAATCCTCCGCAAAGCTATCGACGTCCGCCAGCGGTTTGCTCGCGCGGTCAAACGCGCCAACGACGAGCACCAGGCAGCCCGCCTCGCGAATTTGCGCGAGCCGCGCGGCGTTGCCTTCATGCGATCGGCTCAGACCCGCGGTATCGACCAGCTCGATGGACGCAAGCGTCACTTTCTTGGGCTTGTAGATCGCGCACAGCTTCTCCACGCGCGGCTCGGGCACCGGGGCCATCGCGCTTTGCGAGGCGTGCGCCAGGGCCGGATCGGGCCGCACGCCCGTGAGCCATTCAAACAGCGTGCTCTTGCCTGATCCCTGGTAGCCGACCAAACCAATCTTCATCGATGAAATCCAGTCTGTGATGCATCGCGCGCAAGCGGAGCGGTGCCAAGTGCCAAATGCCGCGTGCGCTCGAACAGATATCAGCTCGACGGCGCGAGGGTTCGTTCGAGCTCGGAGAGAGCATGTTCTAACGATTCGGCTTCGACATTGTCTAGGGTGCGGCCGCCGAAGCGCACGCGGTGAAAAACATCGATGATGCGCCGCGGCAAGTGGGCAATCGGACGATGCCGCGAGT
>DATJEN010000360.1:0-7087 GCA_035496575.1 Pirellulales bacterium | reverse complement strand
ATCGCGCTCGATGCGATTCTGAACCAGGCCATCGCGCCGTTCGAACGCGTGTTCGGCTTCACGCTATTGGGCACGCAAACCATTCAAACCATCAACCGCTTCCCCCTGGGCATCAGCGGCTTGGGCTCAGGGTTCTAGGCTAGGCGGCGGCTATGCCGCTCAAACCGAGACAACGTGATCGGAGTGAAAACATGCTTCGCAACCTGCTGACCGCCTCGGCAATCATTTGCACCGCACTGCCCGGACCTGCGCTGGCGGGCGGCCACCATTACGCGGGGCCGGTCTGTAACGACGTCACCTGCGTGCCACGACGGTTGACCTATGGCTATACGCCGACGAGCTGGCGGCGCTGGCCTGGTGCAGTGCCCGCCGGCGCCGCCCAGCCGGCTCCCGAGGAGTTGCCGACGCCGGCAACGGAGAAGGGTGAGACGCCGGCAGAGCCTGCAGAACCGCGCGAGCCGGCGCTCACGCCCGAGGAAGCGCCGCTGGTTCCAACCGAACGAGCGCCGAGCGGAAGAGCGCCCTCTGAGAGGAGTGCGCCCGCCATCACTCCGGAGAGCGAAGCGCCGCTGATGCCTCCGTTTGACGACGTACCGCCTTCGCCTCCGCAAAGATCGACTGAAACCGCCAAGCCGCCGGCCAGCTCTGATGAGATGCCTGAGTTTTCTCCGAGCCAACCGCCGGAAGTCGTGCCCAGTGAAACCAAGTCGCGTGCGACCGATTCCGATCCGCCACCGCCTATGCCCGACGACAATCCCTTCAAGGATGATCCGCCGAGCATGCCTGATACGCAAAAAAAGACCTCGCACACGAGCGAGCCCGATGGGGCGGTCGCGGCGACCTCCACCCAGGCAGCGGCAAAATGGCACGTTTCCGTGAAGGGTGCAGACGACGACAGATCCGCGCTGCGTCCGCTCGGGGATGAGCTGGAAGGGCCAGCGCTCTTGCCCGCCACGTCCGACGACGAAGCATCGCAGCCAACCATCGAAAGCGCCACCAGACGCAATCCGCTGCGCGTGCTCAACACGACGAAGGGCTTCGCGCGGGCCGTACCGGTCGCGAACTGGACGCGCGACGAGCCCGCGAGCTCGAGTGGGCGGCGCAATCCGCTTCGCGGCAACTGATGCTCAAGGCCCGCATGCTAGCACGCGCGGCTCTCGCAAAGTGAGGGCTTGGGACCAACTCTGGTTGCACGCACACGGCCAAAATTCCGATTCACTTCTTAGTGGTGTTTTGGTAGTGTTGCTGCCCGCACGCAGGACCGCCGTGCCAGGCCGCGAAATCGCGGCAAGCGGGCGGTGACGTGGTGCTCGGAGAGCCCGCGTTCGTTACGGGCTGTGCTCCGGCGCGCAGAAGGCAGGAGGCCGACATGAACTCGAAGCAGGCGCAGCAGCTACGGGTCCATATTCGTTGGATGATTCGTCGCGACATGGCCGAGGCTCTCGACATCGAGAGCGAAGGCTTCGAGTTTCCGTGGAGCGAGGAAGACTTTATCCGTTGCCTGCGTCAGCGCAATTGCATTGGCATGGTGGCCGAGCATGGCGAGCGCGTCGTCGGGTTCATGATTTATGAATTGCACAAGACGCGCTTGCACCTGCTGAACCTGGCCGTCGCGAAGCAGTTCCGCCGGCGGGGAACCGGCCAGCAGATGATGGCCAAGCTGACCGGCAAACTTTCCAGCCAACGCCGCACGCGAATTCTGCTTGAAGTGCGCGAAACCAACCTGGACGCGCAACTCTTTTTCCGTCAACTCGGCTTTCGCGCCGTTAACGTGTTGCGCGATTTCTACGACGACACGACGGAAGATGCCTACCTGATGCAATATCGCCACCGGCCTCCCGAAGCGGCGATTGTCATTCCGATCAATCGCATCACGAAGCTGGCCGGCTAGCAGGCCGGACGCTGTGGCCATCGCGATCCGGTGGTTCGTCACAGGGTGACGTGCGCGATCTCGATCGCCGGCAAATCGACCAATGCAATCGAATGCGGCTGTGCGCGGTACAGCGCGCCGGGATTGAGAACCACCGTGTTGCCATCGATGTGATGCTCGGCAATGTGGCTGTGGCCATAGCACACCAGGTCATGCTGGCCCGCGGCGATGGTTTGCGCCAACAGCACGGAATCATCCCCGTGCAAAAACGCGATGCGTTTGCCGGCGAACTCGAGATTGCCGAAACGATCGTGGCACGTTTGTCCGGCCGTTTGGATCGCGGCGCGCAGTCGCTGGCGGTCGTAGTCAACATTTCCGAACACGAAGTGTGTGGGCCAGGGCTGGAACAGGCGCACGACGTCCTCGGAGCCGATGTCGCCGCAATGGATAACGAGCTCGATCTCGCAGCTCTCCAGCATTCGGATGGCCTGCCGCGTATAGTCCACGTGGCCGTGCGTGTCGCTGACGACGCCGATTCGCATCGAGTTTTCTCGGGTATTGCCTGAAATAGGGACTGCGCCCGTCGGTGACTATTGGGCGCGGCGTGCGGTGGCTCGCGGCCAATTGTTTCACAGGATATAGTTGCGCGAGGCCCGCATCGACCGGTTTTTCGTCAGCGCCGTATGAATCCCGCCACTCGCACCGCGTATTTTGTCTTAGCGTTCGCGCTGGTCGCGTTCGTGGCGTGGATCATAGTTTCCTGGCGCCGCACGCGATACACGTTTGCCCAGGCCGGTCTGTACCTGGTCAACGACTTTTTTACGCGCTTGTTGTGGCGAACGGAAGTCAGCGGCCCGCTGCCGATTGCCGAGGACGAAGGCGCGGTGATCGTGTGCAACCATCAGAGCGGAATTGACCCGTTGCTCATTCAACTATGCACCGATCGCATCGTGCATTGGATGGTTGCCCGCGAGTACTACTATAGCCCGGGCATTACGTTTGTATTCCGCACGCTGCGCAGCATACCGGTCAATCGCGGAGGCATCGATACAGCCGCCACCAAGCAAGCGATCCGGCTCTGCCAGCAAGGCGGGCTGGTCGGTTTGTTTCCCGAAGCGCGCGTGAACCTGACCAAAGCCTTATTGCTGCCGGGCCGGTCGGGCGCGGCGCTCATTGCGCTTAAGGCCCGAGTGAAAGTGATTCCCTGCTGGGTCAGGGGAGCTCCTTACGACGGCACCGCGCTGGGCAGCTTCTTCATGGCCGCCAAGGCCCGCGTGCGCGTCGGGCAGCCGATCGATATATCGGAATACTTTGGACGCGAAGGGGACAAGCGCGTGCTCGAGGAGCTGACGAAGCGATTTTTGCGCGAGATTGCGCTTCTGGCGGGGGTCAGTAATTTTCAACCGCGCACGGCGGGCCGCAACTGGGCCGCCGACGAGGAAAACGGAGCCGAGGTCATCTCCGACGAAACGAAGGCGGCTGTCTAACCGCCGCCCTTCAATTCGAAGATAGGTGTTCTCTACGCAGCGCCCGATTCGAGTTGTGTTCGCGTATCGGCCAATTTCGCTTTGAGCCGATCAAGCACTTCGGTCTCGCTCTCGCCGCCTGCAAAGACAGTCAGCACCGGCGAAGCGGGGTCAATCACGGTGCCCACGGCGGGCAGATCGGCCAGCTCGGGCCATGGGCGCTCCCATTGCTGGCGAGCAAAGTCACGCACGCATGAGGGGGCGAGCAATCGGCGGCTTGCAAACAAGATAGCCTTGCCGCGTATCTCTGCGATAGGACTTGGCGTGGTTAGCAAACCGATTGGAGGCAGCCTGGCATCCAGGCAAGCCGCAACGTGTAAAGAGATGACGTTGATTCCCAAAGCTTGTTCGAGCACTTCGGCCGATGCCGGATACCGCGGATTGATCTCAATCGGCCATACGTTGTCGCCATCGAACACCGCGTCTACGCCGACAAGTCCTTGCAACTGGAATTCACGTGCCAGGTGGCTGCCAAGGGCCGCGAGTTGGTCGCGAGCTTGTACCGAAATCTTCATCGGGCCAATTGAGCCGCAAAACTGATATCCGCGCGCGCCCGTCCAAGCGGCCCCAATGAGTTGTCGCGTGACTCCGATTAATCGAGCTTCATCCCCGGCGGCAACGAACACCGCGGAACAAGGCGCGCCTTCGGAATACCGCTGAAAATAGTAGCCTCGATCAGATCGACCGGCGGTTGATGCGCGCCCGTCCCAATGCTCGATGTCGGCGCCGCCGGCGGATCGAAGCGATTTGCGCAGCCAGGTCCCGTCAAGCGGCAATCCATCGCTCGTGCGACGCACTTCCATGTGAGGCAGCGCGGCGCGCGCGAGCGAATGAGCCACGGCCACCGGCGAACGAACACGTCTGAGCACCGCGGCCGCGTTTCCCAGCAGTCGTCGCTTGCGCGCCAGGCGCTCGACCAACGCGGGGTGATTTTCGAGTGCGCCTGTGTACATCCAGGCGCCCGGCTGCTCGCCGTCAATGACGGGCGCGAATTCAGCATAACGATGCACGCGCGCGCTCGAGGCGCATCGAGTGCCCAGGTCGACGTCCGCAAACAGGTCGGCCGCGTGAACCGTGTAGCCAGCGCGACGGGCAGAATGCGCCGCTGCCCGCGCGCTGGCTCCCACGATGGTTAGATAGTCATTCAACGATCACCCAACGAACGACTCGCTTAGCGAGTACGCATTGTGGGGCGAGGCCGCGGCTCATCGCAAGAATTGTTGGCACCAATAAATCGTGCCTTCGGGCGTGGTGTATGCCGCCACGCCAATGCGCGTGTAGCTCGCGTTCAGAATATTGGCGCGATGCCCGGAAGAGTTCATCCAAGTATTGAGCACCTCGCCGCTGGAGCGTTGCCCCATGGCGATATTTTCGGCGACGGGCTTGGACGTATGCACCATCGAGCGGCGGTTCGTCATCCAGGCGGCATGTTGCCGCGCGGAGCGGAGCAGGTGCCGATCGACGACCAGGGGACGCAGGCCGTGGCGAATGCGCTGCGCATTGGTCTTTTCGACCACGCGGGCTTCGATCGGGTGCAGTGCAGGCGGCTGCTGAGCAGCCGGCTGGGGAGCGTCGGCCAGAGCGGTCAGGTTAGCGCAGAGAATGAGTAGGCCTCCGAGCATGGGAATCCTCCGTTAGCAAAACAGTGGGATGGCGGTGAACACCGCAACGTGCGTCGCGGCGCCGCGGCACACCGGTGCCGCGCTGGTTCAGTCGCTTGTGTCTCGATCACGGCCGTCGTGGCCGCCGCGACGTCATGTCGCTGGAGACAACTCAGGTAAGGAGAGCCAGCATTACAGAACCACTTTGGCCGCAAAACCCCCCTAATCAGAAAAGTTTCAGCAGACTTCCGAGTCGCACGGCCCGCATTCTTGCAATACCGTGCTCGTTTGATATGGTTGTGGCCTTTGGCGCTTGAGGTGCGCGCTTTCGAGCGGGCACGCGGGCGGAGTTGGTCTACTTACGAGCGGCCCAGCCTCGTTTGCTGTTGGTCGTAAAAGAACTTGCGCGCATCCAAAATTGATTCGGAGGAAGACATGTCGATGTTCATTGGCGAGGCTTTGGCGGGAGAAGGAAACGAGATTGCACATATCGATTTGCTGATCGGTACCAAAGACGGGCCCGTTGGCGCGGCATTCGCCAACGCGCTTGCGCGTCAGAGCGAAGGACACAACAACTTGCTCGCCGTGCTCACGCCCAACCTGGCCGTCAAACCGGCGACCGTGATGGTTACCAAGGTCACGATCAAGGGCATGCGGCAAGCGGTTCAGATGTTCGGGCCTGCGCAGTCCGCCGTTGCCAAAGCGGTTGCCGATTCGGTGGCGGATGGCGTGATCCCGGCCAAGGACGCCGAGGACCTCGTGATCGTGTGTGGCGTTTTCATTCACCCGGCGGCCGCCGAGGACAAGAAAATCTACGACTACAACTACCAGGCGACCAAGGACGCGATCGCCAACGCCATGCGCGGCAAGCCGACCGTGCAAGAGATGTTGGCCGGCAAAGACAAGGCAGCGCATCCCTTCCGGGGTTTTTAATGCTGCCGCGCAAGCAATTGGCGGCCCGCGCCGGCCGTCGCAAGCGACCGTGCACGTGCTAATTGCCGGTACGAGACAATCCAGAGCCCATGGCCAAGTCCCGGATTCTGCTACAGCTCGACACCGACGCGCAGGCAAGCGTATTCGATGCCGTCGTGGCGTACGACGCCGGGATCGAGCATTTGCTCAGGCATAGTGGCGTCCAGGTCTCGCAAGTGCGCGACCTGGTCTATGGCGCGATGTTCACCCGCGGCGGGGACGATCTGCGCCAAACGGCCATCTTCATCGGCGGGTCGGAAGTCGCGGCCGGGGAGGCCTTGCTGGCGCAGGTGCAGCGCACGTTCTTTGGCCCGGTGCGCGTCTCGGTCATGCTTGATTCGAACGGCGCCAACACCACGGCTGCCGCGGCGGTTCTCACGGCCGGCAAGCACGTCGGACTCAAAGGAGCCGAGGCGATCGTCCTGGCGGCAACGGGGCCTGTCGGGTCGCGCGTCGTGCGCCTGCTGGCGCTCGAAGGCGCTACCGTGCAAGTCGCCTCTCGCAATCGCGGCCGGGCCGAGGCCGTTTGCGAGGCGGTGGCCGCTGCGGTTCCTGGCGCGCGACTGACAGCGGTCGAGACCACCTCCCCGGCGCGCACCTCGGCGGCCCTGACCCAGGCCTCCATCGTGATCGCCGCCGGCGCGCCTGGCGTCGAACTGTTGTCGGCCCCTGCCAGGGCTGCTTGCAAGAACCTGCGGGTGGCGATCGACTTAAGTGCCGTGCCTCCCGCGGGACTGGCCGGGATCGAGGCCCACGATAAAGGCACCGAGCGCGATAACATGAAGTGTTACGGCGCGATCGGCATTGGGGGCACGAAAATGAAAATACACAAAGCCGCCCTCAATCAACTGTTTACGGCAAATGACCAGGTGCTCGATGCCGAGGAGATTTACCGCGTTGCGCAAAGCCTCGGCAGTTAGCCGGCTATATTGTTTGCGTGCCCGCGATTTGATCTGGCCAGGCTTTAGAGGGCGGGAGTCTTTAACTTAATGAGTGACCCCGTCTTTACCCCCGTCGACATTCTCGTTGTCGCTCCGCATCCGGACGATGCCGAGTTGGGCATGACCGGGGCCATCTTGCAATATCGCAAAGATGGATATCGGGTGGGGGTGCTGGAC
>DATJEN010000359.1:0-20687 GCA_035496575.1 Pirellulales bacterium | reverse complement strand
AAGACGTCGATAAGAAGGCCTTGCTCGAGCTCAGCTACCAGGACCAGTTGTGGATGGAGCGCGAGATCAAGTCGGTAGCCAACGTGACGGCCAAGGATATCTCTGAGTTCCTTCCCTTGGCGGCCGAAGTTCCGCTTGTTCCCGAGGTGACCACCTACCTGTTGGAAGATGCCAATCGGGCACTCGTCGAACTGAAGCGCGGCCCGGTTCGAGGCGCCAAGGTGCTCGTCGTGGAAAAGTAGGAGGATGTAGGTCAGGCTTTAGCCTGACTGCCTCCGTGCACCTTATGCCGAATTACTAGCCGCCGTAGTGGCCATCCAACACCTCGAAGTCGCTGCCGCCTGGAACCTCCGGATTCGGCGTGAGCAACAGCAGTACAGGTTCATTCGTGAGCAAGTCGATGGCAGTGCAGCGGACGTCTGACGCAGGAAGACGATTGGTGAGCTTATAGTGCCCCACGAAAAATCCCTTGTATTGTCCATTTAGGAGCTTTTCGACTTGCCAAGGCGTCATAAGACCTCGAGTCCTGACGTACTCGCACAAAGCGTGTAATCGAGATCCGTCGGACTCGGTCGAATCGACCACAGCGTCAAAGGTATTCAGCAAATTCCGTAGTCCTTGCGTATCGAGCAGGCCACTAAGTAGCGCCACTGCCAAAAAGGATTCTGCTGAAGTTGGCCGCGCTAAGGCACACATAAGACCTCTACGCCGTCGAGGAGAGACGTAACCTTAGCACCCGCCTGATAGCTTTCAGCCTGACTGAAATCCGCTCGTTTGTCGAATGAATCAAACGATTCCCAAGCGGGTCGCCCCCAGGCGCATCATTGTCAGGCTAAAAGCCTGACCTACTCGACTTCTACCGATTCCGCGACCAACGGTCGTCGTAGAGGCGATGGAGGGTACGCACGGTTTCTGCGGAAGAATCCCGTGGGTTTGTAACCATGCTCGGATGTGCCCGCCATAGGAATGCGGTAATAGAGCTCTTTCGTATCGCCGTGACCAATCAGAAAGATGTTCATGGCAGCCTGTCCGGGCAAAGGCTCGAACTCAGTCGCCTCTACGCGACTGGGAAACTCATCTTGATGGAGTTTCGCCAGTTCAGCCTCGAAAGCTGGATAACTAACCGCCGCGCGAGTTTCTGGCGCACATAGCCCGTAGGCTGCTTTGTAATCTCGTTTGACGAATGCCGTATCTGCAAACTCCTGCGCCTTGAGGGCTGCCAGATCCGGTGAATGGTGCTGATGCGAGAACGTGGGAACGCAAGATGCGCAGATGGACAGCGTAGCAGCCTGCGCAATCCGAGTGAGCAGGTTGAGATTAAACGTTCGTTGTCCAGCGATGGTTAGTTGCATCTCAAATGAAAGCGCGAGGCTGGGTACTCCGCTGGAATATGCTGATGAGGCAATAATACGGTCTAGCCGCTGCCAACCACAATTGAGAGCCTCCCGCGCGAACCGAGCCTTTCACCGCGAGCTCTTCTATAATGGACTAGCTCGATTGACGCTCCGGGTGGCTCTGCCGTACCTTGAGCCGCATCGCTCGTCAATCCGCTTCAGGGCCGCTACGTGGAAACACCCAGCTACTACGACAATCCGCTCGTGGGGCGATATGCCTCGGCCGAGATGTCGGCCCTGTGGGGTCCGCAGCGCAAGTTCAGCACCTGGCGACAGCTTTGGGTGTGGCTCGCCGAGGCCGAGGCCGAGCTGGGACTCTCCATCACGAAGGCCCAAATCGACGAGCTGCGAACGCACGTCGCCGACGTCGATTTCGAGGCCGCCACGCGCTACGAGCGCAAGCTGCGGCACGACGTGATGGCCCACGTGCACGCCTATGGCGATCAATGCCCAAGCGCGCGCGGGATTATCCACTTGGGCGCGACGAGCTGTTATGTGACCGACAATGCCGACCTCCTGTTCATGCGCGAGGGGCTTGAATTGTTGCGGGGCCGATTGGTTGCGGTTCTTGGCGAACTGGCCGGGTTCGCCCGGCGTCATCGGGACCTTGCTTGCTTGGGATTCACCCATCTGCAACCGGCCCAGCCCACCACGGTCGGCAAGCGGGCCTGCTTATGGATGTACGACCTGGTGCTCGACCTGGCCGAACTCGAGCGTCGGCTCGAGGCCTTGAACGCGCGCGGCGCCAAGGGCACGACGGGCACGCAGGCCAGCTTTCTCGAGCTGTTCGGGGGCGATCACGACAAGGTCCGCCGGCTCGATAAGCGAATCGCCGAGAAGATGGGTTTTGCCGCAAGCTATGCGGTCACCGGGCAAACGTATCCACGCAAGGTCGACGTGCAGGTGCTGGACGTGCTGTCAGGCATCGCCACCAGCGCTCACAAGGCGGCCACCGACCTGCGGCTGCTACAAAGCCGCAAAGAGCTCGAAGAACCGTTTGAAGCCGACCAGATCGGTTCCTCGGCCATGGCGTACAAGCGGAACCCCATGCGGTCCGAACGCATCTGCGGCCTGGCGCGCTTCGTCGTGAGTTTGCAGACGAGCGCCGCCGGCACGGCCGCCACGCAGTGGATGGAGCGCACGCTGGACGACAGCGCCAATCGCCGGCTCGTGATTCCACAGGCTTTCTTGGCCGTGGACGCCATCCTTTTGCTCTACAAGAACATCGCGGCCGGGCTCGAGGTTTATCCGCAAGTCATTTCGCGGCATCTCGAGGAAGAGCTGCCCTTCATGGCCACCGAGAGCATTCTAATGGCCGGTGTCGCCGCGGGCGGAGATCGCCAGGAATTGCACGAACGGATTCGGCGGCATAGCCAGGCCGCGGCGGCGGTGGTGAAACAGCAAGGCGGCCGCAACGATCTGCTGGAACGGCTCGCCGGCGACGCTGCTTTCGGCAAGGTTGATCTCAAACTGGCCCTGGACCCCTCGCGCTTTGTGGGGCGCGCCCCGCAACAAGTCGACGAGTTCTTGCGCGAGGTCATCGGGCCAATCGAATCGCGCTATCGCAACCAGGGCCAGCAGTCGGCCGACGTTCGCGTCTGATGATCTGGCGCGTCTGACGCTCGGGCCCCGGCGCGCCAAGCGCCAGGATCGGCGGCTCGGCCGTCTACACCAGGTCGAGCTTGCGCGTCGGACGCTTCTGCACGCGGCACTCGGCACAGATGCCCGTGAAGATCAGCCGGTGTCCCGTGACGCTGAACTGGTACTGCTGGGCCAAGGCCTGGCCGATGCGGGCGACTTCGTCGCTGCGGAATTCGATCAGCTTGTTGCACTTCTGGCAGTGCATGTGATCGTGCTGCGGGTAGCCATAGTCGTGCTCGTAGACCGTGCGGCCACCCAAAGCCATGCTACGAAGCAATCCGGCGTCGACCAGCTCGCTCAGCGTCCGATACACGGTGGGCCGGCTGACCTTGCGGCCCGCGGCTTTCTGGCTTAAGTGCAGAATCAGATCCTCGGCGTCGAAATGGTCGTGGCGGCGAAAAACCTCCTCGACGATGGCGCGGCGCTGCTGCGTGACCCGCTTGCCGCGGCTCTGCAGGAACTCGTCGAATCGCTCTTGCGGGCCAAGCGAGACCTCGACGGTTCCCAATGAGAAATCTGGGTTCATATACGGTCCGCACGCAAATCGCCGGGTTCAGCCGATCGGGCCGGATGAAAGCCGACCCTCGGCAGAACCCAATAATCATTATTGATTCTAGAAGCGGCGCTCGTAAACGCAAGCCGCGCGAGGAGGGGGCAACCTCTGCCGCTTTATTCGGGGCCGGCAGGTTAGACCGGTAAGCCGAGTTCAGGGTTATCGTATCAGTTCAGTCCGTCAGTGCTTCTGCTGAGGTTCACGCAAAACCTGCACTTGAAAGTGACGGAATGTGGATCTTTCGGTGGGTGGAAGTTGAAAGGCATCCAGTTTCATCTCGATCGCCTTTGCGAAGGCTGCTTGCGCGGCAGCCATATTTCCAGCGCGCTCTTCGACCAAGGCCAAATGAAAGTACATCGAGCTCGTAGGTCGCGATTTGATCGCCGCAGAAATGTCCGCGCGCGCTTGCTCCAGGTCTCCTGAATACAAATGCACAAGTCCACGCGTGTCGCGCAATTCCGGCAATTCTCCGACATCCGTGATGGCTTGATTGATGAGTTTCATCGCCAACGGCAGGTCCTGGCCCGTCGTGGCCAGCAAGAATGCCAAATTGTTTTGCGCCATCGCGCGCGCGGACTGATCATTAGGTGCGCGGTCAATCACCTTGCGGTAGATCGCAATCGCTTCGTCCGGACGTCCCTGCAACTCGCGTAGGTCCGCCTGATTCATCAACAGAATTGCCGAATCAGGAGCAGCTTTGAGTGCCTCCTCGATCAATGCTTCCACCGTCTCCAAATGCTGCTTGGTGACTTGCTGAGGAAAAGAATGCGGCGATTGCATAGATCTGAGCACGACAGTCAACAAATTGTTGCTAGCTCGCGCTTTCGAGTGGGCCGCCAGGGCCTCGTCCAGCGTCCGCCATTGCGAATTCTTTGGCGGCGGCATCGGGGCGATTTTCGATTCGCGCGAGGGGTCAACCTTGAATTCGCTGTCGGCGTCGCTCGGTGCTGGCTCTTGCGCCTCGCTCCGCGCTATGTCCGATGTCAACAGGACACCGACCACAGTGGCCGCGAAGAAGCAGATACAAGTTCTGGGATGGAGATTGCATGTTGACATGCCATGCTCCTTGATTCAACGATCGGGGGTTAGTGCCCTCAGAACACCGCAATCTATGGTAGACCCTCGGCGCGGCCGAGTCTGCAACAAAGTCGTCAACTGGCTTTGTCGGCCACAATTTTGCTTCGGGCGCAAACTCGGTCTGTACGCGGGCGGCAGACGATCTTAGGCCACTAACGCGAGGAGCCCGCAGCTTTGCAAAGCGCGCGCCATGCTGAGCGAGCTTGTGGCGCATGAAAAAAGCCGCCCTTTCGAGCGGCTTGTCTCGCTAATTGTTTGAGCGATCGGCCGAGGGCGTGATGCCGCCTAGGCGATTTCGTCCAGCAGGCGGTCGACCGCCGTGCTCAACTTTTGCTCGGTCTCATAGGTGCCGTTCAGGATCGCGCTGCGCAGCTCGGCCACGCGGTCGGCGCGGATGTCTGGCACGTCCGCCAGTCGGGCCGCGATTTGACCGGCCTCGGAAATATCCAAGCGGTCGTCGATCGCGGCGGGCTCGGGCGCAGTCGGCGCCTGGGCAGCACGAGTCGAGTGAGGGCCGGCGACGCTTTGCGCGCCGTGAATCTGCGAAGGTCCGTAAATGTGCATCTTACTCTCCCCTGGCGTGTGTCTGACTCCGCCGGAGCTGACCCAAAATGTGTCAGCGCCAAGTGGCGTCGAAACGGCCAATCAAAAAATGATTAACTGGAATTTCGCCGGTTGAGAATCACGTGCGGACCCGCCTCAGTTCTGATTCGCTTGTTCGACAGGACCCGGCCGATAGGCCAAGGAGTGATTTGTGGGGTCCAACGAACCTCGTGGAATCAGCACGCTGCTGATGCGGTCCTCAACGTCCTCTCAAGTACAGTTGCTTGCCGGCGCCGCATTCCATGTCAGGGGATCGACCTCGCGAGCGCGGTTTTTCAGCACTCTTAGTATCGACCCGGCGGCCGCGCGACATTTAGCGAAACTCCAGTGTCTGGTTTGTTTTGCTCCTAAGCTGTTTGTCCGCGTGCGACTTATGCCGCCGGGGGTTAAAAAACCGTATTGGCCGGCGGACACTGGTTTCAAAATAGCCACAAGAGCCCCATGCTGTTGCAAAACGGCAACTCGAGCGGCCTTTTTCAACCAGGCTCCCACCGCGGTATTCTTTGCGGCGGGGATTATAGAAATTAGCCAGGAGCGGTCAATTCCAGCCACGACGCCAGCACCACATTGGGGCTAGCGGCCCAGTTTTCGGCCCGGGGGGTTCGCGTCGCTCAATCGCCCGCAAAAGCGCCCCAGCAGGGTCAGTCTGCGGAACTTAGCCATGCCCGGGCGGGTTAGATTGACTGACCTGTGCCTCTGCTAGCTCGGAAGGAACATTTGCCATGCGTTGGGTTTGCTTGCTTTCCACCGCGATCATGATTCTTAGTTTGGCCGGTTACGCCGTGAGCGCCGAACCAGCCGAAGAAGCCAATCCAACCGAACTCTTCGCGCGGCTCGATGCCAATAAGGACGGGCAACTGTCCGCCGACGAGCTGCCGGCCGAGCGGAAGCGGCTGTTCGAGCGGCTGCTGCGCACGAGCGACAAAAACAGCGACGGCAAGCTGAGCGCTGAAGAATTCTCTGCCGGATTGAAGCGTGTCGGAGACTCGCCCGCCGCGAGCGAAGAGCCGAGCCGGCCTCGACGGCCGGAAGGCGGCCCTCCGCCTGAGCGGTTATTTCGCCGCCTGGACGCCAATCGGGATGGCAAGATCACGCCGGACGAAATCCCCGAGCCGAGGCGGGAGCGGTTCAAGCAGCTCCTGGCGCGCGCCGATCGGGATGGCGATGGCGCCTTGGATCAGCAAGAGTTCATCCGCGGCACCAGGATGGCGCCTGGCGTGTTGACCGGCGACAACCAGGTCGGATCTCAGCCCGACCCGGCGCGATTGTTCCGGCGGATGGACCGCAATTCCGATGGCAAGTTGACGGCCGACGAAGTCCCCGAGGAGCGTCGCGCGTTTGTCGAGCGGCTGATTCGCCGGGCCGACAAAGATGGAGACGGGTTGTTAACGCTGGAGGAGTTCACGGCCAGCAGGCCGCCGAACGCGGCGGCGGATGGGCCGCGGCGTGGGGCAGCGCCGCTCTTGAAATTGCTGGACGCCAATGGCGACGGCCAGCTTTCGGCCGAAGAAATCGACGCCGCGGCGAGCGCACTTCGCAAGCTCGACAAGAACGGCGACGGCAAGATTTCAGCCGACGAGCTGCCCTCGGGCGAGTGACCTGTCGCGAGCCGCTGGTCGTATTCCAGGCTTTTCGCCCGGATCTCGCGGCACCGAGCAATTTTCTCCGATGTGATTTTTCGCATCGTCCGTGCTGCATTTCTGTAACAAGTGAGTCTGTTCCCCGCTTAGCTGTTTAGGGCGGGGCGTCAACCGCCACACGCGATTTTTCGCAAAGAACGCTACCTGGATAGCGAATGAGCAGCTAGGGGTCGATTGTTGCTCAAATCGCTTGGTAGCCCTGCCGCACATGAATTTCACGGGAAATTCCACTCGGCACCCCCGGCAAAACCGGCGCGAACCCGAACTGGCAAGCGGCGTGTCACGTATTACAGAACGGCAGAAAAGATTTTCCACATGTGTGGAGCGCCGTTTGCAATAAGCGACTGACAACTTTCCGAATCCATTTCGGCAGCGGAACTCGGGCTGGGCAGGCCCAGGAGGCAGCGATGGCTCACGACAATCTTTCGTCTGGATCGGCCGCGTTTTACGAGGAAGCGGAACTGGTCGTCGCTGAAAGCGAGTCGTTCGCTGCATTTGAACGCCGAATGGATGAGCAACTCGAGGCGCTCGTGGCGCTGTGGATTCACACGGCGGCACCCAATGCGAGCCGCTCGGGCAGATCGCGTCGGGAGTTCGGCCGCTAGAATAACGCGATTATCTTGCCTACGCGCTCGCGCGGTCTTGAGTGTTTTGTTCTACCGCTCGTTCCCAGATCGCGCGAGCCACTTCACCGCGTCTTCGCGATTCGCTTCAGACGACCCTGCAGTGCGAGCTAAACGGTTTTCGGCGCCGGCCGCCTTGTACGCACCGCGCACAAGCGGAATCTCGGCTTCACCCTCGCCCGCCAGCCACAGCTCACCCGGCGCGCCGAGCGCCAACAGGGCGGGCAGGTCGCCATATTTCACGCTGCCGGGCAGCAGGTTGACGTCGCGCGTCGAGCGCAATTTCGCAAAGCGAAATCCGCGCGTATCGATCGCAAGGCGCGAAATCGCGGTGCCGGCCTGAGCCCTGGCCGCCGCCGCCCAAGCGCCGGCCGCCCCCTGCCCCAGCACGTCGATGCTCGGGTTTTCCCCCTTGTAGGTTTTGGCAAACGCGACGAGCGTGAGCACATCGTCTACGCGCTGGGCAAATAGCGCCGGGTTGTAGCCCAGCGTGTAGCCCGCGAACTCGCGGGGATTTTCGACCTTGGGCGACTGCTCGAGCGGCTTGTCGTCGGCCAGAAACTCGCCCTGGTACAGCAGGTCGGGCGCGATCACGGCTGACCCGGCCGCCAGCAAGCCGGTTGCCAGCGCTTGCGGTTTGCCCTGGGCATCGAACAAGGCCGATTTTCCGGCTTCGTCGAGCACGAGCACCACGCGCTTGTTCCACTTTTGCGGGTGCAGGATCACGAGCGGGATTTCTTCCTCGTTAGGCACATTGCGCAACACGGCCTTGGTTAGCGTGTAATCGCCTTTCGATTCTTCGCCCACGGACTTGAGCTGAACCGAGTCGGCCGGCGGGAGCGATCTCGCGAGGATCACGTCGAAGGCCGCGCCGACGGTCTCGCGAAAGCGGGCCAGCGACGCGGCGTCTTTTGGATCGACTTCCGCCATCTGCCGATCGGAGGCCTCGGTCATCGTGCGCAGCAACGATCGTTCGTAGTCGCCGCCCGATGCGGGCCGCGGATGCTCGGAATCCCACACGGTCAGTTCGGCGGTTGTCAGCGGCTTGTAATCCTCTTCGATGATCGGCTCCTCGAGCCCCAGCGAAAGGTGCTTGTTGAAGAAGTGGTACATCACTTCGCGGCTGACAAAGTTGTAGTTGTGGCCGAACTGCGTCATGACCTTGGCCGAAACGCGGTCTGGCACGCCAAGCATCGCGTAGTGCTCTTGAAGCTGTGGGAAACCTTTCGTGGCCAACTCCTTGGTCCAGTCGTTCGCGCCAGTCATGCCCAGGGGCCGCGGGGCAGCCATGGCGGCAAACTCGATGTTACCCGTCCCCACGCGCAAGTTCGAGCAGTTCTCGCACGTACAGCCCCCCTGCATGCCCGTCGAAACCATCACCGCCGGAAACAGCGCTGCCGGACGGGAGTCGATCGCTCCCAGGATAAATGTCTGCGTGCCGCCGCCACTGGCGCCTGTCACGCCCACCCGCGCGGCGTCGACCTCCGGCAGGGAAATCAGCCAGTCCAGCGCGCGAATCGAGTTATACGTTTGCAATCCCATGATGCTTTGCGCGCGCAGCTCAGCTTGGGTGCTGAAGAAGCCCCAATTCTCACTCGTGTCGAACTCGGGACGCTGCTTGGCAAAACCATGCGCCAGCGCAAATGGGATCTGCACGCTGTCGGAATAGCCCACCATGTCGTAGTGGAACACGATGCAGCCCATCCGCGCCAACTGAACGCAACGCGCTTGCAGCACGGAGCGGCCGCCGTTTTCAAACCGCTCGGCGCCCTCGACGATTTGCTTCTTCGCCGCCTCGGATCCAATATCCATGAAGCGGCCATTGGGCCAATGCCCATGCGGACACAGCACGGCGGGCAGCTTGCCCGACTTTCCCGTAGGCCGATACAGATTGCCGGTGACGAAATGGCCGGGGTAGCTCTCCAGAAACACGCGCTCAACGCTGTAACCCTCGCGGTCGACCTTGCCATGCACGACGGCCTTGGCGGGCGTGGGCTTGGGCATGGGCCACAGCCCGTTGGCGACCAAGATGCGTCGACGCACTTGCTCGGCCCGCTTTTCCCAGTCCTGTTTGTTCTTGGCTGGTGTGAATGGGAAATAGCCGTTCAGATCCGTGAGCTTGCCAAGACGCTTGTCTTTTGGCAGTTGGCCTTCCGGCAGCACGCGAACCGCATCGGCCAAAGCGGCAGTGACGCTCGCCAGAATCAAAACGCAGGCCGCCAGAATAACGCAGCGTGAGATAACCATTCGCATGTTCAAAACTCAGGGCTGGAGATGGGGGCGGGCAAACGACGCGGGCTCATCCAAGTGCCGAGCACCGCAAACGCGTCTAGCCTAGGCAGTGCGGCCACAAATTGCCAGCATTCCGCGGGAATCGCGGATCATTCGCCGACAATCCAGTTTGGTTTTTCGACGGTGTGGTCGTCTTTTACGTTGCCCGTGTTCAAAGTGCCGGCGGGCTCGAACAACAGCACATGACATTCTTCAGCCGCGCAAGGGCAGTGTTCGGTGCCTCGTGGAACAATGACGAACTCGCCCTCGTGGATCTCTAGCTGGCGAACATTTCCAGTCGCATCTCGAAACTGCATCTGGAATGACCCCTGAACCACCAAGAACATTTCGTCCTCGGTGGCATGGTGATGCCAAATGAACTCACCCTGCAGTTTGACAAGCTTGACGTGCTGGCCGTTCAACTCGCCCACGATGCGTGGGCTCCAAACATCCTTGAAGCTGGCCAGCGCTTCGCTCAACCGTACTTTTTGCATGAGCCACACCCGAGTGCGGTGCGAATGGGCAATGCCAAGCGAGTCCCGCTCAAGTCGACGCGGCGGGACAGATCGGCCGACGCAGGACGTACCTGATGGCCCGCTCGCGCCGACGCTAATTCTTGGCGGCCAGCGGCACGACCTGTTCGGCTTCCATGCGGCGGATGTCTTCGGTGATCTTCATGGAACAGAACTTCGGGCCGCACATGCTGCAGAAATGCGCACTCTTGAACGTGTCTTGCGGCAGCGTCTCGTCGTGCATCCGTCGAGCTGTCTCTGGATCGAGCGCCAGACGAAACTGCTCGTTCCAGTCGAACGCGAATCGAGCCCGCGATAGCGCATCGTCCCGATCGCGGGCGGCGGGCCGATGCCGCGCCACGTCGGCCGCGTGCGCGGCGATCTTATAAGCGATCACCCCCTGCTTCACGTCTTCATTTTCGGGCAGGCCCAGATGTTCCTTGGGCGTGACGTAACAGAGCATGGCGGCGCCGCTCCAACCGGCGAGTGCCGCGCCAATCGCGCTGGTGATGTGGTCGTAGCCGGGAGCGATGTCGGTGACCAACGGTCCCAAGACATAAAACGGCGCTTCGTGGCAGACCTTCATCTGCCGCTTGATGTTCATGTCGATCTGGTCCATGGGGATGTGCCCCGGACCCTCGACCATCACCTGCGTGTTCTTGGCCCAGGCACGCTCGGTGAGCTCACCCAGCACGTCGAGCTCGGCGAACTGCGCGGCGTCGCTGGCATCGGCGATCGAGCCGGGCCGCAGGCTGTCACCCAAGCTCCAGGTGACATCGTACTCGTGCATGATGTCGCAAAGATCTTCAAAATGCGTGTAGAGCGGATTCTGCTGGCGGTGGTGCATCATCCACTTGGCGATGAGCGAACCGCCCCGGCTGACGATGCCCGTCACGCGGCCGGTGGTGAGGTGCAAGTGCTCGAGCAGGATGCCGGCGTGGATGGTCATATAATCGACGCCCTGCCGGGCCTGATGCTCGACCATGTCCAAAAAGTGTTGCGGCGTCATGTCGCAAATGTCATCGAGCTGCTGAACCATCTGGTACAAGGGCACGGTGCCGATGGGAACCGGCGACGCGTCGATGATGGCCTGGCGGATGGTATCGATGTCGCGGCCGGTCGACAGGTCCATCACGGTGTCCGCTCCGAAATGGACCGCTGTGTGCAGCTTTTCCAGCTCTCCGTCAATGTCGCTGGTAACTGCCGAGTTGCCGATATTCGCATTGATCTTGGTGCGGGCGGCAATGCCGATGCACATCGCCTCCAGGCGCTTGGTCAGGTGCACCTTGTTGGCCGGGATAACCATGCGGCCGCGGGCCACCTCGTCGCGGATCGTTTCCGCTTCCAAACCTTCGCGGCTGGCAACGTATTCCATTTCGGGCGTGACGATTCCGCGGCGGGCCGATTCGAGTTGCGTCATGATTGCTGGATCGCCTTACGATGGGTGACCTGCGGCATGGCCCTCGCCATGCCTCGTGGGGCTCGCGCGAAAATCCGTGTTTCGCCGCGAAAAAACGCCCTTTCTGTTGCCATCCTATCGGGCAGGAGGCCGATGTCAAATGCAGGAGAGCCCTACGCCAGCCGACAGGCAGGTCGAACTGGCGAGCCGAAAACGCCGTTTGTGGAAACGTGAATTCCGCCTTGCTATATTCGGACCCATAGGGGCCGGGCGAGTCGCGGCATCGCTCGTGACCTATTCACAACGAGGATCCGATGAGAGTGCACCTTCAGCTAGCCACCGCCGCGCTCTGCGCGCTTGTGCTCGGCCAGTCTCAAGCCCGAGCTGCCGATCCCGACGTGGCAGCCCTGCAGGGCAAATGGCTGGTCGAGTCCTTCGCTTACAACGGATCGCCTGTCGAGGCGATGCAAGGCGCCACGCGTGAGATCAAGGAAGAGAAGTATTCGCTGACCCCGACGGGCGGCGAGGCTATCAACGGCACCATCAAAGTCGATTCGACCAAGAAGCCCAAGCAGATCGATCTCGACGTGAATGGGCGCACGCTCAAGGGCATCTACGAGATCCAGGGCGAGATGCTCAAGCTGTGCTATCGGCTGAATGGTGACGAGCGGCCGACCGAGTTCGAAAGCAAGCCCGACTCAGGCGCCGTGCTCGTGCTTCACCGCCGGGCGAAGTAGCGCCCCGGTCGGCGGGCGCCTTTCGGCAAGCGCACGCAGGGTGCCGCGGCATCACAACGTTTTCAGATATTCGAGCACCGCTCGCTTTTCGTCTTCATCGAGCGCTTCGGGAAAGGTGTGTCCCTGGGCACTCTTGCCGGTTGCGGTGACGTCGAAGTACTTGCGGCGGTCGCTGCCGAGCTTGATCTCGGCGGGAACGGTTTTCATGGTGGCCACGTTGAGACCAACTTTCTCCTGGTCGTAGCCGTCTTCGTCACGCAGCCAAACGGCCGGCCGCTCGGACGGGTGCAACATGTGCCACAGCGTCGGCACGGACCCATTGTGCAGATAGGGCGCGGAGGCCCAAATGCCGTCGAGAGGTGGCGCTACATAGCCGCCCGGATCTTTCACCAGTGCATCCTGGCCAAAGTGCCCGAACCAGCTTGCTCCGTAAGCCGCTCGATGCTCCACCGTCAGGGCGTTCAAACGGACCGGATCGGTACCGACTTCTTCGATCGCCACGATCTTGTTGGGGTAGCTTGCATCGCGGCCATACTTCCCGTGGCACTCGGCGCAATTTGTGTTAAACACGTCGCCGCCGCGCTCCGCCAAAGCGCGATCGATCGCAAAGGGATACTTGGGCGGGCTAAGCGATTCAAGCCACGCATAGATCTCGCGAAAATCGCTTTCCCACTCTGCAAACTTCTCCGGCCCGTTCTCCGGAATCAGCATGAACTGCATGAGCGGGCGATGATTCTTGCCCACAAACCCGTCGCTATAGAGATGCGTTTTCTTTTTGAAGTTCCACCAGGCGGGCGCATCGTGGTCGTGGTGCACGAGCTTCGGCGGAATCCGCTGGATGACATTCAGTTCCGGGTCGCGGCTGGCCATAAGCGCCATGCCAAAGACCACTGCGTTCGTGGTGCCGTTGCTGGTGCCTAGCGGAAGGACGGCCGAAGCAAGGTCCATGCGCACGAGCCTCTTTTTGATGCGAAGCTTCGTGTTGCGCACGTCGTCAACCAGCGTCTGCAACGCGAAATGCGAGTTTGGCACGCCCGGGATGACACGGCCCGCCGCCTTGCCCTGATGACAGGCCAGGCAGGTCATGGTCCAGTTGCCTTGCGAGTCGACCGTGTATTGTTGCGGCTTGCCGGAGGTGTCGCCGGGCTCGCTGGTGAAGCCATATCGCGAAAACGCCATCGCGCGGCGCTCATCTGGCGAGGCCGCCGCTGCCTGCGTGCGAAGGGGTTCTTCCCAGCTCTGCCAAAGGTTGTCGAACGTTTCCTGATCGAAGTCGGGTGGCAAGAAGGCCTTGGTCCGCAAGATTTGATAACCGCGGCCGGAGAAGGCGCCCTCGGCAGCTTGCGAGCGCTCCAACTCCGCTGCCTGCGACGCTCCGACACCGGCCAGCAGAAATAACGCCGCCCAAGAAAATGCCTTCATCGCAGCGCTCCAGCTTCGATTGGGAGAGATGAAGGCAGTTTACCAAGCCGGCGGGGGGCCGACAAAGAAGAATTGGCGGTTCCCAGTGGGGCCTGCGCCAACTCGGGCCCTAAGACCTTGGGTCGTAACCGAGGTTCGGGGCCAACCAGCGCTCGATTTCCTCGATCGCGACGCCCTTGCGATGGGCATAGCTGGCGACTTGCTCGCGATCGATGCGGTCCACGGAAAAGTATCTCGCTTGCGGGTGCGAGAAGTACCAGCCGCTTACCGAGGCCGCGGGATTCATCGCGAAACTCTCGGTCAGCTCGATGCCAGTCCGTGCCGTCGCATCAAGCAAGCTGAACAGCGTCCGCTTCTCGGTATGGTCGGGGCACGCCGGATAGCCGGGAGCGGGCCGGATGCCACGATACTTCTCCGCGACCAGGTCGTCGTTCGTCAGCTCTTCGCCTGCGCCATAGCCCCAGTCTGCCCGGGCCCGCTTGTGCAGGCATTCGGCAAAGGCTTCGGCCAGGCGATCGGCCAGGGCCTTGGCCATGATGGCGTTGTAGTCATCGTGATCGCGTTCGAACCTGGCGACGAGTTCATTGGTCCCGTGCCCGGTGGTCACGGCAAAAGCACCCAGATAGTCGCGCCGGCCACTGTCGAGCGGAGCAATGAAGTCAGCCAACGCCAGGAAGTTGGCCTGGCCCTGACGTCGCCACTGCTGTCGCAGAGTGTGTACGCGAGCCACTTCTTCCACGCGCGAATCGTCGGCATACAGCGCGATGTCGTCGCCGATCGCGGCCGCCGGCCAGAAGCCATACACGCCCTTGGCCGTAAACAGCTTCTGCTGGACGATCTGCTCGAGCAGCTCGCGCGCGTCGGCAAACAGTTTGCGGGCCGCATCGCCGACCTTCGCATCGTCGAAGATTCTGGGGTACTTGCCCTTGAGTTCCCAGGTCATGAAGAAGGGGGACCAATCGATGTACTCGACGAGCTCGGCGAGAGGGAAGTTGTCCAGGACGCGCGGCCCCAAGAAGCTCGGCACGGCGATGTCGATAGATTGCCAGTCGGTCACCAGATGTTTTTCACAAGCTTCGCCATAGGGCGCGAGTTCGACCTGCTGACGTCGATTGTAGGATTCGACCAAGGCCTCTTGTTCCTCGCGGTTCTTGGCCACGAAGCCGGCGCGCAAATCGTCGCTCCGCAAGCGGTCGACGACTCCCACGCTGCGCGAAGCATCGAGAACGTGCACCGTGACGCCTCGATAGGCGGGCGCGATCTTCACCGCCGTGTGCTTGGCGCTGGTGGTCGCGCCGCCGATCAACAGCGGCAGCTCGAACCCGCGCCGTTCCATTTCCTGGGCCACGTGCGCCATTTCGTCGAGACTAGGTGTGATCAGGCCCGACAAGCCGACCATGTCGACGCCTTCTCGCAAAGCGGTATCCAGGATCTTTTCGCAACTGACCATCACGCCGAGATCGATGATCTCGTAGTTGTTGCAGCCCAGCACGACCCCCACGATGTTCTTGCCGATGTCGTGGACGTCGCCCTTGACCGTGGCGAGCAGAACCTTGCCGCGCGCGGACTGGGCCACGGCACTCGTCTTGTGCTTTTCTTCCTCCATGAAGGGAAGCAAGTAGGCGACCCCCTTCTTCATGACGCGCGCACTTTTGACCACCTGCGGCAAAAACATCTTGCCCGCGCCAAACAGGTCGCCGACGGTTTGCATGCCGCGCATGAGCGGACCTTCGATAATCTGCAAGCAGCGGTCATATTTCCCGCGCGCTTCCTCGACGTCGGCTTCGATGTAGTCGACCACGCCCTTGACGAGCGCGTGCGCCAGCCGGTCTTCGACGCTCGCGCTGCGCCAGGCAAGCTCGGAACCCGCGCCAGAGGATTTCTGGCCCTTGACAGTTTCGGCGAACTCCACCAACCGCTCGGTGGCGTCCGCCCTGCGATTGAGCAGCACGTCTTCCACCAGCTCTAAAAGCTGTGGCGGAATCTCCTCGTACACGGCGAGTTGCCCGGCGTTGACGATGCCCATGTCCATGCCGGCGCGAACGGCGTGATACAGGAACGCCGAGTGGATCGCCTCGCGCACCACGTCGTTGCCGCGGAAGGAGAACGAAACGTTGCTCACCCCACCCGAGACCTTGGCGCCCGGGCAAACCTTTTTGATCCGCCGCACGGCTTCGAAGTAGTCGAGCGCATAGGTGTTGTGCTCTTCGATGCCCGTGGCGACCGTGAGGATGTTGGGGTCGAAGATGATATCTTCCGGCGGCATGCCGACTTTTTCGGTCAGCAGCCGATAGGCGCGCTGGGCAATGGCCACCTTGCGGTCGGCATCGGTGGCTTGTCCCTCTTCATCGAAGGCCATCACGACCACGGCCGCGCCGTAACGGCGCACGCGGCGCGCCACGCGCAAAAAGCTTTCCTCGCCTTCCTTCAGGCTGATCGAGTTGACGATCGCTTTGCCTTGCACGCACTTCAAGCCCGCCTCGATCACCGACCACTTGGAGCTGTCGATCATGATCGGCACGCGCGAGATTTCCGGCTCGGCGGAAATCAGGTTGAGAAACTTGGTCATGGCGGCGGCACCATCCAACATGCCTTCGTCCATGTTGACGTCGACGATGTTGGCGCCGGCTTCGACCTGTTCGCGCGCCACGGCCACGGCCTGCTCGTAGTCCTCATTGAGGATCAGCCTGGCAAACCGCTTCGATCCCGTGACGTTCGTGCGCTCGCCGATCATTGTAAAGTTGCTGTCGGGGCGCAGCGTGAGCGGCTCGAGGCCACTCAATCGCGTCAAAGGCTCGATGCGCGGACGCCGTCGCGGCGGTCGGTTCGCAACCGCCTCGGCAATCGCGCGAATGTGGTCGGGCGTCGTGCCACAGCAGCCGCCGACAAAATTCAGCCAACCATTGGCCGCGAATTCGCCCAGCGTGGCGGCCATCATCTCCGGCGTCTCGTCGAACCCGCCAAACGCGTTCGGCAAGCCGGCGTTCGGGTAGCAACTGAGAAACACCGGCGCTATCCGCGATAACTCCTCGACGTAGGGCCGCAGCATGTCGGGCCCGAGCGCGCAATTGATGCCCACGCTCAGTAGGTCCGCGTGCGAGATTGAATTCCAGCAGGCTTCGACCGTTTGCGCCGAAAGCGTGCGGCCCCCCTCGAACACGGTGAACGAGGCCATCAAGGGCACGCTGTGGCCGCTATCCTCGAAGAATTGCTCGATCGCAAACAAACAGGCCTTCATGACCAGGGTGTCGAAGGCGGTCTCGCACAACAACAGGTCGACGCCTCCCTCGACCAGAGCTTCAGCCTGCTCGTAGTACGTCGCGACCATCTGGTCGAACGTCGCGCCCCGATGCCCGGGATCGTTGACGTTGCCGGCGATCGAGAGCTGCTTGTTCGTTGGTCCGATCGAGCCGGCCACGAAGCGCGGCTTGTCGGGCGTCCGCTGGTTCATTTCGTCGACGGCACGCCGCGCAATCGCCACGGCCGCCAGGTTCAGCTCGCGGGCATAGTCCGACAGACCGAAGTCGGCCATGGCGACGCTGGTCGCCCCGAAGGTGTCGGTCTCGATGATGTCGGCGCCGGCTTCCAAATACTGGCGATGGATCGATTCGATCGCATCGGGCTGGGTCAGAGCCAGGATGTCGATGAAATTCTTGAGATCCTGGGGATGACGGGCGAACAACTGCCCACGGAAGTCGGCCTCCGACAGCTTGAGTGCATGCACCATGGTTCCCATGGCGCCATCGAGCACGAGAATCCGCTCGCCCAGAAGTTGGGTGATGAGTTCCTTCGTGCGTGGCTGCTGTAGGACTGCCATGGTTTGACGTAAGTTGCTGGAGCGGAGAATTTTAAGATGGTTTGTCGGCTCGAATTGGATCGCGCCGGGCACTGGCATTTTTGGTGGCTGAAGCGACTCTGCCGCTTAGCCAACTATCGCACACAGCCCCAAATGCCGCAAGGTTTTGTGGCGAGTGACGCAGGCCCGCGCCTGGCGCAATGGTAACGCTCTCCTTTCGAGTCGACGCCGAGCCAGTGGGTTCGCGCCCCGTGTAGCGCACATCTCCCAGCCTTCGTCATTGTTCCACCTGGGACAAGGCTCAAGACCGCTACGATCCAAACCCGATGCTAAGAAGCGGGAACGTTCCTCGGCGGTCTTGCCAGCCTCGCGCGCGCTTTTGGAGATTTGTGGATGACCGATGTGTCCCTTTTTGCGCCGGATGATCCGGCCTCGGTCAGCGCTAGTCCTGTAGCGCGCCCTGAAGCTCCATCCAAGCGAGCTGTCGGCGCTGAGCCGCCAAATAAGAGTCCGCGAACCGCAAGCACAGCCGCTCCGCGCCATCTGCCCGAGCCCCAGGTTGTTCTACGCTTGCCCGATCTGGAAGCGATCGACGAAGCTCAGCCAATCGGAGGGCTGCGATTAGCCTCGCACGCCTATTGGGTTCTGATCGCGCTGGGCGCGCTACTCGCCGGCTGGCTGATTCTGAGCGGAAAAAACGAGACCGCCCGACCGATGGACGAGGCGCCCGCCTGGTCCAACCCGCCGGCCGCGTCGCAACCTGCCGGACCGCCGAATTCGACTCCCGCGATTGCTCCGAGCGAGCCCAGCGCAACAGCGCCCGCCGCCGGCATTCGCACGGCCCGCGCGGCGGACGTGCCCTGGATGTCGAGGCCGAATCCGGTGCGGCCCAGTGAAGCGGCGCCGCTTGGCATTAGTCCGGGGGTGCACCCATGACGGCAGTCGATCGCGCGTTCATCAAAGCGTTTTCGGAGGTAGAGCTGCGGCTGCCCGGGCCCGCGCCTCAAGCAACGAAGCCCGGCGCACACGCCGACCTCGCGAGCTCGATGACCAAACAACCAGTTCGCGAGGCATTGGTTGCCAGTGGCGCGTCAAGCGAACTTGCGCCGCTTTCTTCATTCGGCACAAGTTTGAAATTGGCCGATTCGTCCGTGCGAGCCGAACACGAAGTCGAAAGCCTCGCCTGGCCTGCCAACTGCGACAAACTTGTCGCGCGCGCGAAACCCGCTTGGGCCGCGTTCAGCGGGCAAGTGCTGCGGAGCGTTGAGCGCGGGCAAAATATCATCGGAGTCACGAGCACGGTTCGCGGCGAAGGCCGCACCACGATCTCGCTAATCCTGGCGCGCGAGATTGCCGCTCACGGCAAGCGGTGCGTCGTTGTCGATGCCGATTTCGAACACCCGTCGCTGGCCGAATCGTGCGGCGTCGCCAGCCAGATCGGTTGGAACCAGCTTTTGCAAGCCGGCGAAGTGTCGCTCGGCGAAGTCATGATTGAATCGCTGGCCGATCGCGTGACGCTCGTTCCCTGGCATGGCGCGCGTCCCAATGCCCAAGCGGCGGGCGCCATGCTTCGCGTCGCAGGCGCGTTTGCGGAGTTAAGCGAACAGTACGATCTGGTGCTGGTGGATGTGATGCCGGTCGTCAATCGAGCTGGCGCCGTCGAGCTGGGTCGTCTTGCCAAAACCATACCGTTCGACGCCATATACGTAGTGCGCGACGCGCGCTGGACGCTGGATGAGCAACTGACCGATTGCGTGACCGAGCTGCGGCTCGCCGACCTGCCGGTGGCGGGCATCATCGAAAACTTCGCCCCGACCGCCGGGACGGAGACGCAATCGACCAAGGGCTTTCTATCCGCCGCGAAGGCCCTCGTGATGACTACTCGGGGCACCCTGGGGACCAGCCATGCATGAAGAATACTGGCAGCTTGCTGCCCGGCCGTTCGAAAACGTGTTTGACCCACGGTTCTATTATCCGAGCGAGGTCCACCAGGGCGCGCTGCTCAAGCTGCGCTATGCCGTGGAGAATGCACGCAGCGCCGCCCTGCTGTGTGGTCCGGCCGGGTCGGGCAAGACGTTGATCGTGCAATCGCTCAAGCGGCAGCTCGACGAGTCGTTCCGCCCCTTTGTGCACGTGGTTTTTCCGCAGATGTCGTCGGCGGAGCTGTTGGCCTACGTTGCCGCCGAGCTGGGCGCCTCGAATCAGGCGAGCGCAACCAGCTCGATCGACGAAAGCGTGCGGCGCATCGAGCATTTCCTGGGGGACAACGCCCGCAAAGGCCGGCAGGCCGTGCTGGCCATCGACGAAGCGCAGCTTCTGACGGGATCCGGAGCGCTCGAGACCTTGCGGCTGCTGATGAACTTCGAAGCGACCGGCCGCCACACGCTTACACTGCTGATCGTGGGCCAACCGCAATTGCTGCCGGCCCTGGAGCGGATGAGTGGACTCGAGGCCCGTTTGGGGGTGAAGTGCCTGCTCAGGCCGCTCACGCTGGACGAGACGATTAGCTATGTAAACTACCGGCTTAAGGCTGCCGGCGCCACGCACGAGATCTTTACGACGGAAGCTCTGAACACGTTGCACCAGTTGACCGGGGGCAATCCGCGCCGCATCAACCGCCTGTGCGACCTGGCCTTGCTGGTCGGGTATGCCGAAGAGCAAGTGCGCATTAACGGAGCCCAGATCGAGTCGGTTTGCAGCGAGCTGGTCACCGTCGCGCCGGAATGAGCGGCCGCGAACTTGGGCAGGCTGATAGAATTCTGCTCGTGAACGCAAACTCGCCGCGCCCGAGACGTCCCGTGCTGCTTGCCGCCGCCGGCGTTGCGCTGGCAAGCTGGCTGTTGCTGTTGGCCACCAGTCCGTGGCTGGCACTCGTGTGGGACGAAGGGGACACGGTCGCCCGCGCGGAAATCCTGGCGCGCGACTTCTCGGGAGCGGAGCGTCCTGGTGGGACGCTCGATGCTCTCAAACACGACTGGCCCTATACGACGGTTCGCGAGGGGCATCCACCGCTGGCCGG
>DATJEN010000358.1:0-16455 GCA_035496575.1 Pirellulales bacterium | reverse complement strand
CGATCTGGTGCTCGCGAATTTTCGCCTCCACAGCCGAGCGATCGCGTTCCGCCGCGGTTTCCGGCGTGTGCATGCCAATGACTATCAGCCCGCGTGAAGCGAACTTGCGGTGCCAGGCATTGTAGTGCGGCAGATTGTGCACGCAATTGACGCAGTTGAAGGCCCAGAAGTGGAACGCCACGACCTTTCCGCGCACGTCAGAAAGCTTGAGTGGTTTGGAATTGAACCAACCCTCAGTGTGCTCTAATTCGGGCGCGGCGAACGTAAGCGGGCGCACGGTCGAAAAATCGTACGGCTGGCCGACCATTTCCGCGAGTTTTTGTCGCTGCGCGTCGGAAAGAAGTTTTTGGATGGATTCGCCCTCGGCACGCCGCAAGTCGACGAGCCGGCCCTCGCGAGCGGCCGAGTCTGAAGCTTCTTTAGCCGTCGATATGGTCTCGGCGGCCATTTGCCGAACGATTTTTTCGATCTGGACCAACTGCTCCGTGGAAAGGCCAAGCGGCTTGGAGACCTCGGGCGTAGCCAGGACTGGCCAGCCGAACGAGCGGATGGTTAGTTGATCGAGCCGCGCGCGCTGGGCGGGTTGCAGGATGTCTCGCGCGCGGGGGACAAAGGTGGCCAGTAGATCCCGTTTCTTCTTGCCGTCCTCGCCACGCGCGGCGTCGCGAACCAGCCACAGTGGCTGCTCGATGGTCCGATAGGCGCCGCGCAGTTCATCAGTCTGCGCCGGCGTAAGCTGAAGCTCGCGTCCGACGTCCGGATCGCAGAGCAATTGAGCAGCGGACAGATCGAGCCCCGTCGAGCGGGGATTCTCGTCCTGCGCGGCAGCGCGGCCCGCACCTGACACCGCGGCGCACACACTTGCGAGCAAGAGCGCGGCTGACGCAAGCAATGATGGCAAGCACAACAGGGTGCGACGCACGATCAGAATTCCGAGATGCGCGATATCAGCCATTATTGTCTGGCGCTTTTTTGATTGGTCAAGCTGCTGGGGTTGCGCGGTGTCGCGAGCCAGGCGAGTTTAGGAAAGTGGTTTTCATGGGAACTCACCACAGCAAACGCCACAAAATGTCGTGCTAGCGTTTTAGTCCGCAGAATCGGTCGAAGGTGCGCCCCTTAATAGTCCGATACCTGCTTTGAATAGAAAGCTCTATAAAGGCGCAGTTCAGATCTCTTCCAAGCGGTCTGCGTCGTGCCGTGCGGCCATTCTCGCCGGCAGGCGTGCATTAGCAGAAGGAGTGTCGTATGGTTCGTTTCCTTAATTGGCCTTCCGCTTTGGCTGTAGCGGTTCTGATGGCCTGCAGCGGCGCGCGGGCACAAGCCCAATTGATTGGCTTGGGAGATGAACCGCCGGCCCCGATCGAACGCTTCAGCTCTTCGGCCGACGAATACAATTCGGACGACAGCGAAATGGCCGACGACTCTGCCGACGAGCCGAGCGACGGCATAGCGGACACGGACGAGGAGGTCGAGTTCACGGACGAAACGCCCTCCACGACGGCGCAGACTGGCGAAAACGCGACCGAAGTGATCAACGAACGCTTTCCGAACGGACGAGTTCGCATCGAACGCGAAGTGACGCAAGACGCGCAAGGCAACTATGTCAACCACGGCAAGTGGCGGATGTGGGACGAGCGCGGCAACGGCGTGGCCGAAGGCGTGTACGAAAATGGAAAGCGCTCGGGCGTGTGGGTGCATTGGTATCGCAGCATCAGCGACGCCAAGCTCCTGTCGCAGCAGCCTTATCAACAATTCATTCCACCGTTTGCCTCGCAGGCCACGTTCACCGACGGCCAGCTAAGCGGCACGTGGACGATTTATGACGGCAAACAGCGCAAAATCAGCCAGTGGCGCTTCACCGATGGGCGCCGCGATGGCGACTGCACGTGGTGGTATCCCAATGGCCGCAAGATGCGTGAGGTTCACTACCGCGATGGCGACATCGATGGCACGTGGCTCGAATGGGATCCAAGCGGCGAGGCGACGGTGAAGGATACCTATGAGCTCGGCCGCAAGATCGCCCCCAAGACCGCTCAACACACGGGCGGCGCAAAAAAGTCACAGGGCATGTACTTGTTCGCCCGCGAGATGGAGCAGAGCCCGGACGACTGGTGGGAATGCAAGCCGCAGGTCATGACGCGCCAGGGCAAAGACGAGAAGCACGGTCCGTGGACGTCGTGGTATGGCAACGGCCAGAAGCAGCTCGAAGGCAACTACAAGCACGACATGCAGGCTGGCAAGTTTGTGTGGTGGCACCAGAATGGCCAGAAGGCGCTTGAGGGCAGTTTTGAATCCGGCAAGCAAGATGGAACCTGGACCTGGTGGTATGCGTCAGGCCAGAAGTCCATCCAGGGCCATTACGCACAAGGCAATCCCACCGGACGTTGGACGTGGTGGAAAGAAGACGGAAAGGTCACGCAATCGGCCGACCTGTCGCACACCGAGGGCGTCGTGATCGAGTCGCCCGCCGTGCCCAATCCTCAGCAGCTACCCAAGGTCAAGACCGCCAAGCCGCGGACACCGACCCTGCGGTAAGGGCTGCTTCGTGGAAACAAAGTCAAGGCCGCCTCAAGCTCGAGGCGGCTTTTTTGTTGCGCTCGCGTCGCCCGAAGCGGGCGACCTACCAAACGATGCCACGCAAGGCGAACAAACCCATGAACGTGGCGCAGCCGAGGCAACCACCCGCCAGGCTTTGAGCCAGCGTGTGGCGGCCCAAGTACATCCGCGCCCAGATCACAAGCGGAATGCACAAGGCCAGCACGGCGGCCCCGGGGCCAAGGGCAAGAATCGCAAACGTGACGAGCGCCGTCGTTGTGGCCGAGTGAATGCTGATCTGCCACTTGAGCGTGACTAAAAACAGCGCAAGCGTCAGCAACAGAGAAGTGATCACGGGAGCCAGAAAAACGGTCGGCGCGCCAGCGATCGCCAACAGGATGGCCGCGCACACCGCTCCGGCGATTGCCACGACGAAGGGCCCGGTCCGGTCGCGGCGATCGGGCAAATGAAAATCCGAGACACGGCCCGATTTGAGCAACCACAGCACGTAGGCCACGGGGATCGGAATTCCCACCAGGAAATACAGGATCGCATAGCGATAGGTGCCCGGTTCGTCGCTGGCCAACACACCCAGCAGCAGGCACGGGACCGAGAGCGCGGCGGGGCTGAACAGGTCCGAAACGCTTCGCGCAATTACCGACAATTGCGCCGAAAACGGACGAGATATGGAAAGCTCTGCCATGCGGTTGGCGGGGCCCTGGGCTAAAACCTTTGGGCTCGATTTCGGAGGGACGAACCGTCTGCCTCGAGCCTGGTGCAAAGCACGGCCCGAGCGTTCCTTTGATGGTCCGTACCCGGGGTACGAATGTCAACCCTTGCTGGCTTTGCTAGCTCACCTAAATCTCCCGTATTCAAGGTAAATTCTCCGGTAGCCGGCGGCGAGCGGTCATCAACATTCAAAGTGTTATGGCAGTTGACCTTTGCCAGTTCGACTGATCCTGGCACAATCCGCCCGCGCGAGCCGAGAACCGCGCCGACACGGACGTCTGAGGATGAGCAAAGGAGTGCCTGAGATGCGAATCAGTCTGCTTTTTGCGGCGGGGGTCGTCCTCATGAGCGCCTCGGTTGGGCTGGCGCAGCCGGCCAAGCCGGCGGGGATTCCGCGGGGGGTTCCGGCGCTCGTGGACATGACCGCGATCGTGCAGGGCTCAAATCGCATCAAGCAAGACATGGACAAGCTCAAGGCGCAGTACGAGGCCCGCGCGCAGGACCTGAAAAAAGAGAGCGAGCGCGGCAACAAGATGACGGAGGACTTCCGCAAGCTTCCGGCGGGCAGCCCTGAGCGGAAGGATCTCGAGCAGAAGGTGCTGCAGCTACGGGCGGAATTCGAGCTGCACGGCAAGCGCATCAACGACGAAACGCGCGAGCAGGAGGGTAAGATCGTCTACTCCATGCTGCGCGAACTGCAGGAGGAGCTCGCCAAGCACGCGCGGGCCAACGGCGAGCGCCTGGTTCTGCGATACGACTCCACGCCGCCGGATCTGAACAGCAGCCAGGCTATTCTGGCGGAGATTCAAAAGCCGATCGTTTATCAGCGCGGAGCCGAGATTACGCCCGCCATCGTCGAGGCGCTCAACCGCCGCGCGCCACCGCCCGTCGCGGGTCGGCCGGGGCCGCCCACGACGCAGCGCTAAAGCGCGTCGATTCAGCTCAGCGCCCGAAAAACGGAAAGAGCTTTTTGAGCTCATCCTCGCCCGGACGTCTGCCGTATTCGCAGATTTCAAAGGCTTCGGCGTAGCGAACGCCCTTGCCGCGCTCGGCTCCATACCATTTTGTGAGCGCGTCGCGATACTTGTCGGCCACGGCCGCATAACGCCCGCCGTGGGTCTTGACGGCCCAAGCCCGTTTGCCGGCCGCATCCTTTGGGATGGGTGCTTCGAACTCCTCGGATCCTGACGCGCCCCCTTCGTAGACCTGCGACGGCAGCGCGTGCACGGCGTCGATCTTCTTGTCGAGCACGTCATCGATGGCCACGATCACGTCTGGAGTAAAGGGATTCGGCTTTTGGAAATTGTCCGAGTAATAAAAGAAGACCGGATTCTTGGCGAGCGGCGGCGTGTCCGGGCAGAAGAACGGAACCGTGACCATGAAGGCCGCGTCCTGCACGAGCACGCCGGTGTAGCGGTGATCGGGATGATAGTCGTTCGGGCGGTGCGACATCACGACGTCGGCTTTCCAGTTGCGGATGAGACGCGTGAGGGTGCGGCGGTTTTCCAGCGTGGGCAGCAGTTCTCCGTCATGAATGTCGAGCACCTCGGTATCGATGCCCAGAATCTTGGCCGCGTTTTTCACTTCGGCGGTGCGCCGCTGCGCCAGAGGGCCGCCCGCGCTTTTCCAGTGTCCGATGTCGCCGTTGGTGACGGAGACGAACTTCACGTGATGGCCTTGAGCGGCCCACTTGGCCGCCACTCCACCGGCTTTGTACTCGGCGTCGTCGGGATGGGCCCCGAAGCAGATGATGCGCAACTTGCCGTCGGATTCGGCGCCCTCGGCCGCGGCTGATGCTGATAATGCCAACGAGCAGATCACGAATCGGACGATCACGCTCAGACCACTACGCATGGGTGTGTCTCCTGGAAGCGACAAAAAAAGTTCAGGTGCGACCGGCCAGGCTGGCCACGATTGTCAACAACTCGGATGGAATGACCGGCTTGGCGATGTGCAGTTGAAACCCGGCTTGCAGGGCACGCCTGCGATCTTCTGCGCGGGCAAAGGCGGTCAGTGCGACCGCCGGGACCGTTCGATTCGCTGAGCCCTCCAGTTCGCGAATTTGACGGATGAAGTCAAATCCATCGCGGCCTGGCATGCCGATATCGCTAATCAACACGTCGGGCGGACTTTGTTCGAATAGATGGACGCCCTCGTCCGCCGAGCCGGCCTGAATCACGCTGGCGCCGCAGCGCGTGAGGGCGCGATTCAAAAGATCGCGCGCATCCGCCTCGTCGTCCACGACCAAGACGCACAGACCATCCAGGCGAGGCAATTGAAACTCGCCGCTCGGCCTGGCCAGGGCGTAATCTGCAAGTGGCTCGTCCACCAGGGGAGTCTTGGCGACCGCCACTAGCGGCAGCCGCACCGTAAACGTTGAACCGTGGCCGGCGCCCTCGCTCGTGGCGAAGACGCTGCCGCCGTGCAACTCGACCAGGTGCCGCACGATGGCCAGCCCTAGCCCTAATCCGCCGATCGAGCGCCGCGAAGAGGCATCGGCCTGGCGGAAGCGGTCGAACACATGGGGCAGAAAGGCCGGATCGATGCCTTGGCCGGTGTCCGCAACCCGAATCTCGACGTAGCTGTCAATGCGCTCGAGCGAGACCGTCACGCGGCCGCCCGAGGGCGTGAACTTGATGGCATTGAGCAGTAAGTTCCACACAACCTGTTGCAAGCGGCCCGGGTCGCCCGAGATGCGGCTGGCTGCCGGATCGAGCGAATCTTGCAGGTCGATTTCCTTGGCCTTGGCGGCGGTGCGAACCGATTCGACCGCGGCATGAATCACTTCGGCCAGGTCGAGCGTTTGCACGTCCAGACGCAGCTTGCCCGAGATAATCCGCGAGACATCGAGCAGGTCGTCGATCAGTTGGGCCTGCGCGCGGGCGTTGCGTTCGATGGTTTCGAGTCCGCGCGACACTTCCTCGCCGCCGATCTCCAGCGACTGCAAGATCTCGGTCCAGCCCAAAATGGCCATCAGGGGCGTGCGCAACTCGTGCGATAAGGTGGCAAGAAACTCGTCCTTGAGGCGATTGGCGGTTTCCGCCTGCTCGCGGGCGCTTTTCTCGCGCTCGAGCAACTCGATGCGTTCGACCTCGACAAGTTTCTGATCGTGAATGTCGGTGCATGTGCCAAACCAGCGCACGACTTTACCGGCGGCATCGTAAACGCGCACGCCGCGCACCTTGAACCAGCGGTATTCGCCATCAGCGCGGCGCAGGCGATACTCCACGTCGTAGTCGCCCTCGCCCGCGGTTGCCAGCCGCCACTTTTCGAACGTTACTGCCTGGTCTTCGGGATGCACGGCGTTAATCCAGTTAGCCCCGAGGTGAATCTCGGCGGGCTTCCCGGTATAGTCCGTCCACTGTTTGCTCACATAGTCGCACCGTCCGTCCGGCCCGCACATCCACAACAACTGAGGCAGGGTTTCGGCAAGCGTCCGATAGCGGTGCTCACTAAGGCGAACCGCCTCTTCGGCCTTTCGCACGCGCAACAAGGACCGCACGGTGGCGATCAGCTCGCCCGGAGGCGTGAGATCGCTCAGGTACGCGTCAGCCCGGCTATTCGGTCCTTGCAGGCGGTCGCTCGCGGCCACGAGCGTGCCGGAAAAGTGCAACACGGGGATGCGTGCCGTGACGGGATCATTCTTGAGCGCGCGGCACACTTCGACGCCGTCTGTGCCGGGCAAATTGACATCCATAATCACGAGGTCGGGCTCGCTTCTGGATCGCTCGATCGCCGCGCGGCCGTCGTGCGCTTCGAAGGTTTGGAAGCCGGCGTGCTGCAAAACCAGCGCTATCGCCTGTCGCTTCGCCTGGTCCTGCCCGACGATCAAGATGCGTTCGGCCGTTTCTTGACTCATCACGCGTTCTTTCTTGCGGCGAGCCGATCGCGCCAACGCGAACGAAGCCTCCGCGATGTCCTCGCCGGCGCGGCCGGCGATGTTCACTATAGGGGTCGAGTTTCGTCCGGGCTATAGCTGCGCAACGGTGGGTGGGTGATTTGAACGTGTTCGCTTTGAATCGCTTGGAATCGAAGCGACAACGAGCGCGTGCCGCCGCGAGCTGCTGTCGAATTTGCATTGGCCGCATGCGCGGGTTAACGTGGGTCGGGGAGTTTGGCCAGGCTGTTTGCAAACTGGGCGCGTCTATGCGGTATGCATGTCGAGTTTTCATGGCGGTACTGTGGCTGCAGGCCTTCGCACCGGCGCTGGCGGCGGACAACGCCGCGGACAACAAATCGTCGTCGGCGGAACCATCCAAAGCAGAAGCGGCCAACAAGCCGATCTTGCCGGGCCACTCGATGCACGGCGAAGCGTTTGATGAAGGTCCGCGCCAGGAAGCGTACCTGATGGGCGGCACGGGCAACGTTCATTTTCCGGTCACCACGCGCTCGCCGCTTGCGCAGCAGTTCTTCGACCAGGGCGTCGGCCAGCTACATGGCTTTTGGTACTTCGAAGCGGAGCGATCCTTCAGGCAAGTGCTCAAGCTCGATCCAAACTGCGCGATGGCCTATTGGGGGTTGGCCATGGCCAACACCAACAACGAAAAGCGCGCAAAGGCCTTTATCGAGACGGCGGAGAAGAAGAAAGACCAGGCGAGCGCGCGTGAGGCGTTGTGGATCGACGCGCTGGCGGAGTCCTATCGCGAAAAGGACAACACGGAGACGCGCCGCAAATATATTCGCGAGCTGGAAAACCTGGTGCAACTCGATCCCAACGACGTGGAAGCCAAGGCGTTTCTGGTCCTTCGCATTTGGAGTAACGGCAGTTGGATGACTGAGAGCAGCCGGCAGTTGCCTATTTCGAGCCATCAGGCCGTCGATGCGCTGCTCGACCAGATTTTCGCGCTGCAACCCATGCACCCTGCGCATCATTATCGAATCCATCTATGGGACGACGAGAAGGCGGCCCGGGCCCTCGTCTCCGCCTCTCTATGTGGACAGACATCGCCGAGCATCGCCCACATGTGGCACATGCCCGGCCATACCTATTCGAAGCTGCATCGCTATGCGGACGCGGCCTGGCAGCAGGAAGCCTCGGCCCGGGTGGACCACGCGCACATGATGCGCGACCGGGTGTTGCCCGATCAGATCCACAACTATGCGCACAACAACGAGTGGTTGATTCGCGATTGGTCGCACGTGGGGCGGGTGCGGGATGCCATTGGGCTGGCAAAGAATATGATCGATCTACCCCGGCATCCGAAATACAACCTGGCGTCGAAAAAAGGAACCAGCGCGGCCTTCGGTTTGGCGCGGTTGAGTGATGTGCTGGCCCAGTACGAGTGCTGGTCCGAGATCCTCTCGCTGCAGGGGACTCGATACATTGAGCCGGCGACCGCGGCCAATGACCAATTGAAGCAGGCGAGGCTGTTGGCGCTTGCTGAACTGGGGCGAGGCCAGGCGGCGGAGGCTGCGCGGCACGTTACAAAGGTCGAGGAACTGCTGGCCGCCGCACGTCACAAGCGATACCAGAAGGCCGATGAGGCTGAGACGAAAGCGCGCGGCGAAAAAAAGTCGACCAAAGAGACCACCGAGCAAATGGCGAAAGCGCTTGCCGGTGAATCCGATCGCGTGCGCGAGGCCGAATGGGTGCTGGCCGAAGTGCGGGCCTGGCAGGCGATCGCCGCTGGAAAGCTGGACGAGGCCAAGCCGGAGCTCGCCAAGCTGGCCGACGCGCCCTTGATGTCGAACGAGCAATTGGCACGTGCCTGGTCACTGGCCGGCGACGCGGCGCAGGCCGAAACCGTCGCGCGAAAGGAGGTTGAGAGTTCGCCGGCTGAAGTTTCTCCACTGGCGGTGCTCGTGGAAGTGCTTCATCGTGCCGGTAAGAAGAAGGACGCGGAAGCGGAGTTCGTGAAATTGCGTGTTTTGGCCGCGGAGGCCGATCTCGAATTTCCCCTGTTCGCGCGCTTGGCGCCCATCGCGGCGGAGCTGGGTTGGCCTGCCGACTGGCGCATCAAGCAGCCGGCGCCGCTGGACGTGGGACAGCGTCCGCCACTCGATTCGCTAGGACCCGTGCGCTGGGAGCCGGGCCCGGCGCCCAGTTGGACCTTGCCGGGCGCGGATGGCAAGCCGGTCTCGCTGGCCGATTTTCATGGCAAGAACGTGGTCGTGATTTTTTACCTGGGATCGGGCTGCCTGCACTGCGTGGAGCAGTTGCAGAAGTTCGCGCCCAAGACGTCTGAGTTTGCCGCGGCGAATATCGAGATCACGGCGATCAGTAGCGAACCGCTCGACACGCTTTCGGCATCCGTGGCCAAGCTCTCGCCGAAGGAGCCCATTGGGTTTCGGCTGGCGGCTGACCCCGATAAGAACGTGTTCAAGTCGTATCGCGCGTACGACGATTTTGAGAATATGCCGCTGCATGCGACTTTTCTGATCGATGCGCGCGGCCAGGTGCGCTGGCAAGACGTGAGCGCGGAGCCGTTTACTGACGCGGCATTTCTGCTGGAAGAAGCGAAGCGGCTCTTGAAGGAATAGCCGCGCGAGAGCGCACGTCAGGGCGGTGCCACCGCCTTCCGGCTCAACTGAGCTCGGGAATCGGCCGGCCGCCCTCGGTCACGATCGGGATGGGCCGGCCCTGTGGGTTGACCCAGTGTGACGACAGATCGATGCCGAGATGGCGGAAGGTGGTCGCCGCCAGGTCCGAAGGCGTGACGCGGCCGTGCTGGATGCCGTAGCCCTTGTCGTCGGTTGATCCAATTACCTGACCGCAGGGCAGCCCGCCACCCGCCACGAGCATCGACATGACGCTGGTCCAGTGCTCGCGGCCCGCCGTCTTGGTCATGACGGGCGAGCGTCCGAATTCACCCATCATGAGAACGAGCGTGGAATCGAGCAGGCCTCGCTGGCTGAGATCGTTCACGAGCGCGACCATGGCGCGATCGATGGTCGGCAACAATGGCGTCAGGCCTTTTTCGATGCCTCCCCAGCGAACCTCATCGCCGTGGTGGTCGAAATACCCCCACGCGCCGCTCATCAGCACGAAGGTCACGCCGGCCTCGACCAGGCGCCGCGCGAGCAGCGCTTTTTCGCCAACGCTCGAACGGCCGTAGGCATCGCGGGCAGCGTCGGATTCCTGCGCGACATCGAAGGCACGCTGAACTTTGCCGGAAACAACCATGTCGTAGGCCATCTGCGTATAGCGCTCGGCGGGCTGCAAAGCGGAAGTGCGTTCCAGGCCGCGCGCTAGCCGATCGAATTGATGTCGCAAGCCGTCGCGATCCGCCAAGCGCTCGATGCTCATCTGCTCCGGCAACTTCAAACGGCCTGGCAGCTCGTTGCCCCGCAGCGGATGGTACTCGTGCCCCATGTGGCCAGCGCCCCATACGTCGGCCGCCCAGGATTCGGCCAGACCGACGAAGGCCGGCATGGCCGGGTCGTTCGGACCGCGCAGCTTCGCGGCCACCGAGCCCATCGAGGGATATCCGGCCCCGTCATTGCCATCGTCGGTGCGGCGAGCCAGTGGATTGCCCGCCTGCATGGTGATGGGAGTGTGATTGCTGGCGGAGCAATCGACCGAGCGAATGATGGACAGCTTGTCCATGATGCTCGCTTGCAGCGGCAGATGCTCGCAAACTTGAATGCCGGGGACCTTGGTCGAGATGGCGCGGTACGGGCCACGGATCTCAGGCGGCGCTTGCGGCTTTGGGTCCCACATGTCAATGTGGCTGGGCCCGCCGGAGAGCCAGAAAAGGATGACGGCCTTGTTGTTGGACGGACCCGCGCCGCTCGCGGCAAGCGACTGGGAACGCAGGGCATCAGCCAGCGTGACGCCGGCCAGGCCAGCGACACCGGTCTGCAGGAACCAGCGCCGCGAACCCACGCGAATCAAATCCCGCGGCGGAGGCACGAGCGGATTCGCGCTCGCCAGTTGGCGATGCTCGCGTGCGTGCTGTGGGTTACCGGATATTCGCCCCACGGCAAAAACTCCGTTACCGGCAAGTACGGTTCGGGTCACGTAAGCCGGGCTAAAGTATAAAGCATCGAAGTGCGCTGATGCAATCTTTCAACATTAGTTGCCTTGCCGAACGGTCGCTGCTAGCAGGATTGACAATCGTGTTAGCCGGCAGCCATAGTGCCGCGTCCTGAAGGCCAACACATGGAGGGCGCACGCATGGGAGCCACGAATCGCCGCGACAATCCACAAGACAAGCACGCAGACAAATGCCGCCTGGTGGGAAAAATGGCCGTGCTGACGCTGTGTGGTGAGTGCGACAAGCCGGTCGTCGGGGTAGTGGTCGGAAAGCGGCGGCGTTACTGCATGGAGTGCAAGAGCTGCGGATTTTCCGCCAGCTCGCATTTCACACTGCAAGCGTGAGGGCGTTTCGAACAAGCGGCCACCTAGCCGCGCTTGCCCGACGACACGCTTTGCGGCTACACTCATCGCACACCGGATACGGCTCTTCTGGGCTATCGTTAGCCCGCGGGGCGGTATTCCAAGCAACCTATTGGGAAAAAAATGGCTGAAGGCACGATCAAAAAGCTGACTGACAAGGGTTTCGGATTCATTAACACGGGCGGCCCGAAGGACCTGTTCTTCCACTCCAAGAGCGTCCAAGGCTGCAGTTTCGACGACCTGTATGAAGGTCAGAAGGTCTCGTTTGCGTCCGGCCAGGGTCCCAAGGGACCGTGTGCCGAGAACGTCAAGCCGATCTAAGTGACGCGCCGCTGTTAACGGTGCGTTGTCCTGGGCCGCCAGTTGATTGTCCGTGCGGCAAATCGCTCGTACGACTTTCCTGGTGCGGCTTCGAGTCTCGCGACGACTTCGACGTGCGCGGCGGGCGGCAGATCTGATTTGCCGCAACCTCCGGCTCGGCGCGTCGATGGCTTGTGTGGCCCGCAGGCTTGTCTCGGCCTGCGCGATTGGCGCCCCTGGGCCGTGCCACGCTCGTGCGGCGCTCGTCACCGTCGCGCATTTCGTTTATAAGCGATTCATCTGGCAGTGGATCGCTTCCTATTATCGTAGCGCGGATGTTCTCGGCGCAGGTTTGACCATTCTCGGCGTCGCCTATGCGAATTCTGGCGATTGAAACGGTGGGGCTGCGCGGATCGGTCGCGGCCCTGAACGATGACGAAGTGCTGCTCGAGCGGGCGCTCGATTCCCGCCAGCGCAGCGCACAATCGCTTGCGCCCGGCGTGCGCGACCTGGTTGCCGAAGTGGGCTGGAGCCCCGCTGAGATCGAGCTGGTGGCCGTGGCGGAAGGCCCCGGCTCATTCACCGGTTTGCGCGTGGGGATCACGACCGCCAAGGTCTTTGCCTGGGCGGCGAATTGTCCTGCCATTGGCGTGAACACTTTGGAAGCAATCGCGCTGCAAACACCCATGCTGGCGGGCCGGCTGTCGGTTGTGCTCGATGCGCAGCGCGGTGAGCTCTTCGTGGCCGACTTTCGCCGCGATCCAGTGGGACAACTTAGCGGAGCACACACGACGCGCGTCGAACCGCGCGACACCTGGCTTGCCAGTCTTGCGCCGGGAGATCGTGTCAGCGGGCCCGGGCTCGAGCAGGTTTATGAGAGCTTGCCGGCGGGGATTGAAGTGATGAGCCGCGATGCCTGGCAACCGCGCGCGGGCACGGTTGGACAACTTGGCTTTGCCCGGCGCCAAAAAGCTACTTCGGCCAGCGCATTCGAGCTCGTGCCGCGATATTATCGGGCCACGGCGGCTGAAGAGAAGTTCGCTTCACGAGAATCGTAGCCATGCATTCGACGATGCCCGCGGGTACCGCGAGTTTGGCCTCCCGGAGCGCTGATTGGTCGGGGCTGAAGTGGGCAGCCGGGCTGGTTCTCCTGACGGTCGTCGTCTATTGGCCGACGTTGAACAATGGATTCATCTGGGATGACGACGCGTACGTTGAAAACAACGTCCAATTGCGGACGGTCGACGGCCTGAAGAATATCTGGTTCCGGCTGGGGGCGGTGCCACAGTATTACCCGCTCGTGCATACGTCGTTTTGGCTCGAGTATCAAACCTGGGGCCTTTATCCGACCGGTTACCACGTGACCAATCTGGCACTGCACGTGGCCAGCGCGCTATTGATTTGGCGGCTGCTGGCGCGGTTGTCGGTGCCGGGTGCGTGGCTGGCGGCGGCGCTCTTTGCCGTGCACCCGGTGGAAGTTGAAAGCGTCGCGTGGGTGACCGAGCGCAAGAACGTACTCTCCTGCGCGCTGGCTTTGGGCTCGCTGTTGGCGTATCTGAGTTTTCGCCCGCTCGATGACGTCCCGGCACAAGAGCAGCGCTCCGGCGCCCGTCCATGGGCCTTCTATGCACTATCGCTCCTGCTTTTCTTGGGGGCGCTACTGAGCAAGACCGTCACGGCCACGCTGCCGGCGGTGTTGTTGGTGATCACCTGGTGGAAGCGAGGGCGGATCTCGTGGCGCGACGCGGCGCCGCTCATTCCATTTTTCGCGATCGGTCTATCGCTGGCGTATGTGACTGTGCGGATGGAGCAAACGCACGTCGGCGCGGTCGGGCCGGAATGGGACCTGTCGTTCGTCGAGCGAACGCTGATCGCGGGCCGGGCGGTGTGGTTTTATGCGGGCAAGTTGTTCTTTCCCTATCCCTTGATCTTCTTCTACCACCGCTGGACGATCGACTCGGGCGCGTGGTGGCAATATCTGTATCCGCTGGCGGCCGTGGCCGTGCTGGTCGTGCTGTGGGCGGCGCGAAAACGTATCGGACGGGGACCACTGGCGGCCGCCCTGATCTTCGGCGGCGTGTTGTTGCCGGCGCTTGGGTATTTCAACGTCTATCCCTTCCGCTTCTCGTTCGTCGCCGATCACTTTCAGTATCACGCCAGCATTGCGCTCATCGCCTTGGCGGCCGCGGTCGCCGTGACCGTGTTCGAACGCCGGACTTCTGCCGACTCACAAGCGCGCGTGTTGGCGGCGGGCGCGGTGTTGCTGGTGTTGAGCGCGATCTCGCAAGAACGCACGCGCGCCTATCGCGACCTGGTCACGCTCTACGCGGACACCCTGGCCAAGAATCCGACCTCTTGGGCCGCGCGGTTCAACCTGGGCGAGTCGCTGCTCACGCAGGGCAAGCCGGAGGAAGGTATCAAGGAAATCCGCGAGGCCGTGCGCATGAGCCCCGAGCAGCCTTGGCTGCGCACCGGGCTGGCCAGCGCGCTGTCGACGGCCGGGCAGACCGAAGAGGCCGACGCCGAGTTTCGCCGGGCCCTGGCCGAACCTTTGCACGACGTGGCGCGCGCCGACGCGCTAGTACGACTGGGCGCGCTCGTGGCCAATAAAGGAGACCTGGACGAAGCCATTGATCTGTTTCAGCGGGCCATTCAGTTGCGCGAAAATAATTCGCGCGCGATCTATAACTATGGACTCGCGCTGGCCAAAAAGGGAGATCGCGAAGGTGGCATCGAACAGGTGCGGCGGGCCTTGGCCATCACGCCCTTCGACGCCGAGGCGCAACACGGCCTAGGCGCCATGCTCGCGGAACAGGGCAAGCTTGCCGAGGCGCTTGGGCATCTCGAGCAGGCCGTTGCGCTCCATCCCACCAATGCCGCTTACCGCGAGGACTTGGGCGGCGTGCTGCTCACCTTGCGCGACGTGGAACGAGCCGGCGAACAGCTCGCCGAGGCCGTCCGGCTCAACCCCAATAGCGCCAAAGCCCACAATCTGTTGGGCGCGGCGTTGGCCGAACACGGCCGCACCAATGCCGCCATTCGCGAGTTCGAAACGGCGCTCAAGCTCGATCCGAATCTTAAGGACGCGGCGGCCAATCTCGAGCGGGTGCGCGAGCGACGCGCGCGGCAGACACCCTGAGGTTCGCGGGCCGCTACTGGGCCGCTCTTTCTGCGCATTTACCGCTTGATTGTTGCGGTGCATCTTGCGCGCGTGCGCGCGGCAAACTGTTTGATGGGATGTGCGCGCGACGCATGGCGCTACGGCGCGCATTAACGCGGTCCGTAAATGAACCGAGCCCCCCGATATCTTATCGGGGGGCTCGGGTGGGTGGTGAGCTTCACTGCTCTTGTAGTCTCAAGGTTTATTCAATTAGCACTCAGGGGAAATTAGGCAGCAATGGCCTTGCGCTTGCGGGCACGCCAAGCGTAGCTCAACAGACCGACCACGCCGAATCCCAACAGGGTCATCGACGAGGGCTCGGGCACGAACGGGGTGGCAACCATCTGGCCGTTGACGAGCACTGACTCATCGATACCACCGTTGTCGTTGGTGACGCGGAACGTGATCTTGGAATGGATGGGAATGGTCAACGTGGTACCATCCCAAGTTCCAACGTCAGGTCCGCCCGTGCCGTACAGAGCCGGGAAGCCGATCACGTCGCTCGTGTCGTTACCCAAGCCGGACACAAAGGCCTGACGGCCATCGGTATAGGACATGGCCTGACCGGACATGTCGAAGGATGTCCCAGAAAGACCAACCGGCGTGGAGGGAACACCCATCGGAATACCGGTTTGCGGCGGCGCGGTGAAATCCCACCGCAGATTGTAGAGCGTAGCCGAGAGGTTCAGCGGGTTAAACGGGAACGAATAGCCAAAGTCGCTGTTCGGCTGGACGCCCACTGGAGGCGGGCCCGGCGGGTCGCTAATCACGGGATCGAGCGGGGCATAGTTACCATTGCCCTTGCCTACAAACGTGATGTACGAGCCGGCGAGGAACTGGAGCGAGTTCGGCTGGACGTCAACGTAGATGTGGCCGAACAACGAAACCTGATCGGCGTTGGCCGACTGCGGCAGAGACGAAACACTGCCACCAAAGGCTGCGAACGCAGGACCGGTCAGTTTCACGGTCTGCTTTAAACTGCTCAAGCTCTGGTTGAGGACGAAGTCCACGACGTTGGCTCGAGCCGAGGCGGCGGACAAGAAGAGAGCTGCCGCAGCAGCTATCGCCACCTTTCTGCGATCTAGACGCCGATCGCGCGGCGCACCACCCATTTTCATCAGACGCATTAGCAGTCTCCTTAAAGAAACAGTGAAGTTGGCCGGATTTGCTTAGCTACTGAGCTACGCATTAACCTCCCGAATATAGTCATAGCCCCTACAACTTGCAAGTTTCTCATCAAGAATTTTCCGTTTTTTCTAAATACAGTTACGCCGAGGGGTGGCCGCATTAATAGGCTAAAAACAAAGGACTTACGACAGTCCAACCGTGCCGAAACCCCACCACAAATAGGGGTCACCCATCCCCAGAGCCGGCCGCGCGGGTTTGCCTACTG
>DATJEN010000357.1:0-5161 GCA_035496575.1 Pirellulales bacterium | reverse complement strand
AATCGGCTTCCGGCAAGGCGCGCACGGCCTCGACACTAACCTCCTGAAACAGGTCGTCCACCTCGATCTTGCGGCGCAGGCTGGCTCCGAGATGTCGATCGATGAAGGCGACCAGTGCATGCCGCTGAGCCGCGAGAAATTCGGCCAAAGCCGCGACGTCACGCTGCTTAATCCGGGCGGCCAGAGGGTCGAGGGGATCGCTCATGGGAGGGCTCGCCTGGGGTCGCTCGCGGGTTTTGGGATACCCAAAATCCTACCTGTTCGGACGGACGGGAAAAGGGTTCGGCCCAGCCACAGGGGCCAAATAGCCCGTAACAAACCCCCGGATGCTGCGCCCAGAGAAGGCAGAGGGGCACGACTGAGCGACGTAGACGGGGGTTCGAGCCATGCCAGACGGAAAACGCAAACGCCGACACAGCGAAAACAAGACCCGCCGCGACTGGTATGCCCGTTATCGCTCGATGAGATTTCAACGCCGGTTTGGATTGGGCGGCGTGCCGGAGGGGCTGGCGGGGTAGAAAAGACTTCACTTTCCCCGGCTGGCTTGCTCCAGCCGGGCACGGACCTCGGGCAGGGGATAGTCGATGATGGGCAGATCGAGGTGAGCTACTTCGTGCAGGCGGCGGTAGCCGCGCGTCACGAGCGACTCGCGCTCGCGAACGTAGGACGGGTCCATCGTCTGCTTATCGAAATCCCCTTCGACCGTCATCGGCTCGAAGCGGTCGTCCACGATAAACTGCGCGAGCACCGGGTTGCAGCGTAGATGCCGCTCGCGCGTCGTGTGCAGCGTTTCGGGATCGAGCATTCCGATAACGAAGCGCAGGTACAGATCGCTATCGGTGATTTCTTCGACGTCGCCGCCACACACGTCGCACAGATAGCCTTCTTCGCATTTGGCCATGCGATCACCCTACAGACCGAGCACCGCGTTCATGTCGTACAGGCCCGGCGGCTTGCCGGCCAGAAACCTGGCGGCGGCCAGCGCCCCGTGCGCATAGCAATCGCGATTGCTGGCGCGAACTTCGATCTCCAGCGTTTCGCCCAACAGGCCAAAGATGATCGTGTGCTCGCCGGGATTGTCGCCAGTGCGCACCGCGTGATAACCAATTTCCCCGTGGGGGCGTTGGCCTGGCCGACCCGAGCGGCCGTGGCGATGTTCCGTTTGTCCCATGTTGGACGAAATGATTTGGCCGAAGCGCAGGGCCGTGCCGCTAGGAGCATCTTCCTTAAAACGATGATGCGCTTCGATGATTTCCACGTCCACGCCCGAAGGATGGTCGCGCAGGGCGCGGGCCGCCACTTCCGAAAGCTTCATGGCGAGATTGACCGCCAGGCTCATGCTGGGTGCCCACAGAATGGGAATCTGGCGAGCGGCCTGGCGAATTTTTTCCTGCTCGCCAGATGGCAGGCCGGTGGTGGCAACCACCAGGGGCAAGCGTTTTTCGAGGCAAGTCGCCAAAATCGCGGCGGTGGCGTCAGGCACCGAAAAATCGATGACCACGTCGACCGGCGCGTTAAGGGTCGTGGCCAGCGGCACGCCCAGCGAGCGCGTTCCCGCCAGCGTGCCGGCGTCGCTACCGAGCTGGGCATGGCCCGTGTGCTCGAGGGCGGCAACGACAGCGAACTCGGGATCGGCGCTGGCCAGGGCAATGAGCCGCTGGCCCATGCGGCCGGCGGCGCCATGGATCGCAATACGTGTTGGCATGGGACGTCCGTGGCGCGAGAAGTGGGTTTGCTCGACATGCCATTATGCAGTCGCCGTGTCCGCGCGACCACTGCCGCTAGGGTGCGCTGACACTAATCGGCAGCTTCCCGTGTGGCCTTCGACGGGCTCGGCGGCGGCCAATACTCCAGGACCAGGCATGAGCCAGCCGACAAACTGAACCAATCCGGCGCATCGGAACAACCGCCAGCGGCCTCGGCATTTGACGCTGAGCGGAGCGCTTATGTTAGAATTCTGGCAGCGTCCTTGGCCGATCAAAGACACGCCGGGTTGTCGCTTCACGAGTGGGTCGTGCGGATGGGTGGGGTTGTGACGAAGTTCATTTTGGTTGCATTCGCCTGCGCGAGCATCGCGCTGCTCGTGTCGCACGCTCGTGGCGGCATCGATTCGGAATCAAACACCGATGGGCCAAGCCCGGCCGCCGAGATCTACAGCATCAACGAAACTCAGCGCCAGGCCCAGGTTGCCCAGCAGCTCGACTTGAATTACCGCATGCTGTGGTCGAGCGGATATGGGCCTTGGTATCCGGAAAGGCTCGAGCCCGGCTTCATTTGGGGCTATCGCCGCGGCGTGATGCCGATCGAGCAGCCGATTGGCCACCAGTCGGAACAGGTCGCGCCGAACCGTTGGATCTATCGTCCGCTCTACGCGCGTGACGTCGAACCGGCTGTACCGGTCGAAGATGTTGGCGCCGGCCCCATTCTGCCGGCGCCTGTTGAAATCTTGCCCGCCCCGGCCAGTGTGTTGCCGATTCCCGCGCCCGGGCCGAGCGCCCCGGAGCCGATCGAACCGAAAGTTCCGCGTCCGCGCCCACAGCGACCCGTTGGCCCGCGCGAGTTTTGATTCCGTTAGAGCTTCGCGTCGGCGTCGTCGTCCGCGGCTTGCGCCTTATCGCTGGATTTGGCGGCAGCTTTAGCCGCGTCCGCCGTTTCCTCCGGCTTCTTTTCCTCGGGCTCGCTCGAGGGCAGCGGCTTGGGAATGTTGTCGAAGGCGCGATAGCCCGAGTAGATGGGCAAGTGGCGGTAATAGACTTCGAGCATGTAGATCGAGAGGCAAGTCACATACAGCCGTCCGCCGGCGGTGCCCCACTTGTCCGAGTTCGGATTCCAGCTTCCGCTTTCGGGCCCGGTTTTGACCTGGTGCGCCGGGACTTTGTCGCGCATGACTCTGTTCCATTCATCCCAGATCTTGCCCTCCATGTGGTGCGTGGCCTGCGTGGCGTAATACCAGTAGTAGACGTCTTGCTCGATTCGCGTGTCGGGCGGCGGCTCATTAGCATCCATGTACGTGATGGGCGTGTTGTTGAGGGCCGAAACACCTTCGACCAGCCGCGTATCGTCTTGTTTCCATCCCAGGTACTGGCGGCACAGTAGACCCTCGGCGGACACGGCGGCCGTTCCTTGTTGCGCTAACCAATAACCATAGCGGCGGCCGCCGTCCGTTTGCGCCAAATCGAGGTATTTGGTGACGCGATCGAGGGTCTCCTCCGGCACTTTCAAGCCCGCCATCCGCGCGCTCTGCAGTGCCATCACGAACCAGCCGGTGACCGATGTGTCGGAGTCTTCGCCGGGCGTATATCGCCAGCCGCCATATTTTTTGTCCTGCACGCTGACGGCATAGGCGATGGCGCGCTCGGCTGGTCCGCGGTAGGTCGAGTCCTGCGTCATGCCGTACAGCTCGCACACGGCGATCGACGCCTGCCCATGTGCGTACAGCAACTCGTTCCTCGAGGACATCGTGCCGCTGAACAGACCGTCTTTGCGTTGCAGTTTGAGAAGCGCATTCCAGCCCTTGGCCACGGTTCTCGCGTATTGCCCATCGCGATACGTGTCGCCATGTCCTTGAAATGCAATCAGGGCCATCGCGGTGGCGGCGACCGTGTTTTCGCCATTTCGAGAGCCGTCGCCGTACGGACCGGTCAAACTCCACAGACCATCGGTGCGCTGCTGCTTGGCCAACCACGCCAGTCCATTGGCCACCGCGGCTTCCGTCACGGACGTGCCGCCATATTTTCCCAGCAGCACGTTGCGCGAGCCAATCTGTCGCCCCTTGAGGGCCAGCCCGGGCGGCGCGCCTTCGATCGTGGCAGAGCCCTGCATGGGACCAACGCCCGGACCGATTTTCAAGTCGCCGATTTCAACAGGGGAGGCCAGCGGATCGTCCACCGGGGCAAGATCGGTGGGCGTGATCATCTGCTCGTCGCCCACGCCTTCGATATGCGAGCTGTCCCCTTGCAGAATGGACGGGTCTTCCATCTGCGTTCCGAAGGACGGTTCCTCCTCCGCTCCGCCCAATTCGATCTCGGGGTCGATCGCGGCCGTCTTGACCGACACCGCCAATAAACCCAGCACCACCAACAAGAGCATGTGAAAGACCGTGCTCACCAGCCAGGCCGGAGCATGGCGCAGGATGATGGCAATCTCATCGACGGTTTCTTCGTCGTCCGCGTCATCGCGAATGTCCGGCACCTGGTTGGCTGCCCGCGGCTGGAGGGGGATGGGGCGATTCGATCCAGGGGTCAGGGGACCCGCCGACGAGCCAGCGGGACCGCCACTGCCGACCGGAATGGGCGGAAGGCGCCTGGCCCCATCGGCATCACGATCAAGCGGACCCATTTTTTAGAGATTCTCCGCCACAATTAGTCCGCGCCAGCGAGCAAGGCACACGGCTCGCCGAATATGGCGCGACGAGCGTCAACGAGGGGGCCCCCTCTGAAGTCTAGCAACTGGCCGCAAACGCTGCCAAGTAAGAAGCCGCTTGCCAGAGCGGCACTTGCGTCGAACCGCGGCAGGCGAGACGGCAAATGGCCCCCTCCGATCGGAAACGGCTCGCGCCTGAATATTCCGATTGCACAGCTCGGCTTGCCAGAACCTGCAGATTGCCCTGGCATTCGTTCGCGGGCGCGGCCAAACAAACTCTCGACTGATTTGCACGCGAGCGATAGAATACCCTGTGTCGGGCGCGGCCAGCGCCCAGCAAAATATCGCGGGGTGGAGCAGCCCGGTAGCTCGCGAGGCTCATAACCTCGAGGTCACAGGTTCGAATCCTGTCCCCGCCACTCACGAAAAACCCCCGGGTCGCAATTGCGGCCGCGGGGGTTTTTTGAAATGCCGAGACAATATTATGGATCTTAATTCGATCCGAAGCGCACTTCGGCAAGAACCATTCAGGCCATTTGTCTTATACCTGGCTGACGGGCGCCGCGTTCCGGTGAAGCATCCGGAGTTCGTGGCCATGAACAATCGGATCGTCATCGTCACCGACGAGGAAAGCGATACGAAAGTACTAGAGCCACTGCTGATCGTTTCGCTCGAGCAGTTGCCCAAGAAGGGCAAGGGTGGCAATGGCACCTCAAAAAAGAAATGATCGCAATGAATCATCCCACGCGGCCATGACTGCAATCTTGTCCAGTGGCCGCCCGACGGATGTCATCGGATC
>DATJEN010000356.1:0-2512 GCA_035496575.1 Pirellulales bacterium | reverse complement strand
TCTCGATCATCCGCTGACGATCGACGAAAACGTCTACCAGTCGGAATCAAGCACCGGCCACCGCAACCGCGCCATCGGCCACATGCTGCGCAACTTCGGCATCCTCGAAGATCCGCCCGAGGACGCGCTCGATTTATATTTCCGGCAGTGCTCTATTCTGGTGAATTGCCGCGATCTCGCGTTGATGGCAGCGACGCTCGCCAACAACGGCGTCAACCCGATAACTGCCGTGCGCGCGGTCAAGAGCGAGACTGTTGAAAAACTGCTGAGCATCATGTCGACCTGCGGCACGTACGATTACGCCGGCAACTGGATTTACGACATCGGGCTGCCCGCCAAAAGCGGTGTCGGCGGCGGCATCGCCGCGGTCCTGCCGGGGCAGATGGGGATAGGCATCTTCTCGCCGCGGCTCGATGCGAAGGGAAACAGCGTGCGCGGCCTCGAGGCCTGCCGGCGGCTTTCCAAGGATTTCGGGCTGCATATTTTCAACACCACGCTTACCCAGCCATCGGTGATCCGCAACCGCTATGACGGCGTGAAAATGCGCTCGCCGCGCCTGCGCAATGCGCCGGCCTCGACGTTGCTGGACACTACGGGCACGGCGATCCAGATCTTCGAATTGACCGGCGACTTCGGGCTGATCACAACAGAATTGGTCATCTATACATTGCTGAAGGAAGTGACCGCGGCCAACTTTTTCATTCTCGACACCCGGCGGGTTTTCACGATCGACACTGCCGGCGTACGGTTGTTCGCGCAGCTCTGCATCAACTTGAGCAATGCGGGCAAGTTCCTGTTCTTCACGCATGCCGACGACAAATTCGCGTTCGCGCGGGATTTGCGGCTGCGCCTGGGCAGCGAAGCATCGTTCGATCCTTTCCGCTTCACGGACAATGACCACGCGCTCGAGTGGTGCGAGAACCGGTTGCTCGGGCGGTCCCGCCGCGGCAGCAAGCGCGAACGGCGCATGAATGACTCGCCCGGTCCGCACGTGCCCGAACGCCGCCGCAGCCGCGGCGCATCGCAATTGCCGGCAAGCCTGACTTCGCAGCCGCTGCTGCGCGGCTTGCAGCAGGACGAAATGCAGTTTCTGGTCGCGCTGATGCAGGCGCGTGATTTCAAGGCAGCGGACGTGATCCTGAAACAAGGCGAACCCGGCGACGAGATCTTTTTCATCGAGCGCGGCGAAGTCGCCGTCACTTTGCCGATCGGCAAAGCACGCAAGCGGCTTGCGGTGCTTTCGTCAGGCATGGTTTTCGGCGAACTCGCGCTGGTCGAAAAAAATGTCCGCCGGACCGCGGCGGTCTACGCGGAAACGGCCGTGCGCTGCCAGGTGCTGTCATCGAATCTGCTGGACGCGCAATCCGGCGCGCTCGCCAGCACGGTGCGGCACAAGCTGTCGCTCAATTTGAACCAGCTGTTGATCGACCATCTGCGGCGCGACCACACGCAGATCCGGATGCTGATGTAGCGCGCGCCTCGGGTCGGGCGTCACAATGTTTTTACGTGCGCCACGAGCTGTTCGAGCGCAGTGCCCCAACCATCGTGAAATCCCATGTCGGCGTGTTTTTTGCGGCTGTCCTCGACTTTGTGCATCACCAGCGCCGTGTACTTGGTTCCCTTTCCCTGTGCCTCAAGCGAGATGACTGCCGTAAATATGAGCCCTCCACACGTGGCGGGATCGGACTCCTCGCGGGACGGACGGAAGCCCGCCTCGAGCGCATTGGTCCACGTCAGCCTTTCGTTCGCGACGACTTCGAGATAGCACCCGACGTTCGGATACTCCTGCCCTTCCGGCGAGCGCATCACCGTGCGGAATATCCCGCCGGGCCTCAAATCGATTTCACAATCGACGGTTTGCCACGGCACGGGGGTGAACCACTTCTTGAGATGCTCGGGCTCGGTCCACGCGCGCCAGACGAGCTCGCGCGGCACGTCGACGACGCGCTCCAGCACGAGGTCCAGTTTCGGGTCCGGCTTGAAAGGTTGCGCGCTGCTCATCGCTTCTTCTCCCTCAGGTTTTTTACGTAATTATCGAATTGATCGAGACGGCGATTCCATATCTCACGCTGTTTCGCCATCCAATGCTCGGCCGCTGCCAGCGATTTCGGCTGAAGCTCGTAGGTTCTGACGCGCCCTTCCTTGCTCGAGCTCACGAGGCCGCAATCTTCGAGCACGTCCAGATGCTGGGAGAAAGACGGCAGCGCCATGGCGAACGGCTCGGCGAGCTCGCTCATGGGCGCGGGGCCGCGGTTCAGGCGTTCCAGCACGGCGCGGCGAGTCGGGTCGGCGAGCGCGTGGAACACGCGATTGAGCTGGACGGATTGGTTAGGCATATGCCTAACTATAGAACGGCCGGACGGTCCAGTCAATGCTGTCGCCGGTGAGGCATTTGTGCTCCGCAATTGCGCGTGAAATTAAAGTGCCGGCTCCGGGCACTTCCGGTTCCGTGAGCCAACCGCGCTGCCGCTGCAAGACCGCCGGTATCAAGGTAGACTCGTCATTCAGCGCT
>DATJEN010000355.1:0-3501 GCA_035496575.1 Pirellulales bacterium | reverse complement strand
AGTTGATTAAGCAATACGTCAATAAGAACCCGCAGAAGTTCACGCAGGAGCAGATCACGGCTCGACTGTTCCTGCCGATGGTCTTGGAAGCGACGCGAATTTTGGAGGCCAAGGTGGTCCGCGATCCGCGCGACGTGGATCTGGGGCTGATCTTTGGCGTCGGCTTTCCGCCGTTCAAGGGCGGGCTACTGTTTTGGGCCGACACGCTGGGAGCCGCCAAGATCGTGGAAATGCTGAAGCCATTCGAATATCTGGGCACGCGCATGAAGCCGACGCCGATGCTCTTGGAAATGGCCAAGTCCGGCGGCAAGTTTTACGCGACCTGAGGCGGGGCCTTGGCGGCGAGTCCGGCCGGCTGATCGGCCGCGACTGTCCTTTCCGGCGACGACAACTAGAATTCCTTGAAGCTATTCGAACCATTCAACCGCGAGGTATGTGCCCGATGAAACGCGCCGTCATAGTGGATTGCGTCCGTACGCCGATTGGTCGGGCCAACAAGGATAAAGGCGTCTTCCGCGAAGTCCGCTCCGATGATCTCGCCGTGCAAGTCGTGCAGGCCTTGATCGAGCGCACCGGCATCAGCACGGAGGAAATCGAAGACGTCGTGATGGGCAATACCCAGCAGCAAGGCGAACAGGGGCTCAACGCGGCCCGCGTCGTGGGGCTGATGGCCGGGTTGGCAACCCACACCGGCGGCACGACGGTCAACCGCCTGTGCGGTTCCAGCTTGCAAGCGATCAACCAGGCGTCGCACGCCATCATGGCCGGATTCGAAGACGTGCAAATTGTGGGTGGATTGGAGCACATGCAGCATATCCCCATGGATGCCGGCATCGACCTGAATCCCAAGTTGTTTCATCGCACGTCAAAGGGCGCGCTGAGCATGGGCGTCACGGCCGAGTTCCTTGCCCAGACACAGGGTATCTCCCGGGAGGAGCAAGATGCTTTCGCACTGAGGAGCCATCAACTGGCCGCCGCCGCGCAAGCCAAAGGGGAGTTCAAACGCGAGATGTTGCCGATCTGGGGCCGCGATGAGGCCGGCAATCGGCTTCTGGTGGATCGCGACCTGTGCGTTCGCCCCGACGCCACGATGGAGAGCCTCGCGGCCCTCAAGCCCGCCTTCATGCCCGGGCTGGGCACGGTGACTGCCGGCAATAGCTCGCCACTGAACGACGGCGCCGCAGCGCTCTTGGTGATGTCGGAAGAGAAGGCCCAGTCGCTCGGGCTCAAGCCGCTGGTGCGGGTCGTGGCGACCGCCGTGGTGGGCGTCGATCCAGCCGTGATGGGTACCGGTCCCGTTCCGGCCACGAAAAAAGCGCTCAAGCGCGCTGGGCTGACGCTGGCCGACATGGACCTGGTCGAACTCAACGAGGCATTCGCGTCGCAGGCTCTGGCCTGCATGCGAATGCTCAAGATGGATCCCGAGAAGGTGAATGTCCGCGGCGGCTCGATCGCCATTGGGCATCCACTGGGTGCCAGCGGAGCGCGCATCACGACCACGCTGATCAACACCATGATCGACCGCGGTGCACACTACGGATTGGCCACGATGTGCATCGGCGTCGGCCAGGGCATCGCCACCATCTTCGAGCGAGCGTAACCCCGCATCCATTCTCTCGGCCGGCGCTCGATCGCTAACCACCACTTGTCTGCAAACGTCCGCCGGCCTCCTGCCAGCCTTGAGCGCCCGCTTCGAAGTCATAGACCTGAGAAAAGCCGGCGTGCTCGAGCTTCTCGGCAGCTTGTTCCGACGAATCGCATTCCTGGCTGGCGCAATACACAATCACCGGCTGGTCACGGCCGCCCGCGGCAATTTCCACTCGCTCCACGAAATCGTCTTGGTCCTGTGGAATGTTGACCGCTTCGGGGATGTGCGTCTTGCTGAAGTAGTCACGCGGGAGCGTGTTCACCAGCGGCGGGTGGGGACGCTTGGCCAGCATCTTCTTCAATTCCTTGGCATCGATGGCTTTCATGGTTTGTCCCTCCTTTTCGTAGGGCATTCAAGGACTGGATGGCCGGAACACTGAACTAAAAAGCGGCAAACGGCATGCCCGCGCCGCCCAGGGTGAAATGCTCGCAGAAAACGCCTCTTTTGCGGCGCTGTGATGGCCGTAGCGGGGTCTGGCTGGTGCCTTAACCGTCGCCCCTGGGTAGCAATGTGGCCTTGGTGGTGCGCGGCGTGCACGTTGCCCCAGTTCGCGTCGGATGCCACGCTTGCGATCGCTCAAGCATGCTCACGCGGCGTGAGCATGGCACCCAAAATTCACAACCTGGGCCGTGCATGAGATTGATGCGAGATCAGTCCTCGACGGGACCGAAAAAACTCGCGAGCCGCCTCGCACGCCTGCTACCCGCGCGCCGAGTTCGATGGTATCTTGATTGCGGCGGGCACCCCCCACTTCTCCCGCTGAGCTCAACTCATCGCGTGGACGGACTCTCCATGGCCGACGAGAAGCGACACGAGACGCTCGTCTCGATGTTTTGTGATCGCGTAGCGACCGATGGGCCGAAGAAGGCCTTGCACATCAAGCGGGATGACAAATTCGTCCCCTACACCTGGAACCAGATCGCCGCCGACGCGCGGCGCATGGCCGCGGCGCTTGTGCGACTGGGCGTCAAGCCAGGCGATCGCGTCGTCCAGGTCTCCGAGAATCGTTACGAATGGATCATCCTCGATCTGGCGATTCAGCTGGCCCGCGGAATCGACGTGGCCGTGCACAGCACGCTCACCGGCCCGCAAATCGCCTTTCAAATCATCAACAGCGGCGCGAAGGTCGTCGTGGTGTCCAAGTCGGAACAGGCGCAAAAACTCGTCGGGCGCGACTTGCATCTTCCGGCCGATATCCAGTATCTGTCGTTCGATCCGTGTTCCGAATCGATCGGCGATAAGCCCATCCGGCAGATCTCGGAGATCGAAGCCGACGTCACTGACGCCGATGGCCTGGCAGTTCAAGCCCGCGCGCTCAAGGAAACGACGCCCGACGACCTGGCGACGATCATCTACACTTCAGGCACTACGGGCGAGCCCAAGGGAGTGATGCTCAGCCACCGCAACCTGGTGTCGAACTGCCGCGGCGTGTTGAAAGCATTCACCGTCGAGCCGGACGATCTGCGCGTCAGCTGGCTGCCGCTGTCGCACAGCTTTGCCCGCACGTCGGACTATTACCTGTGGATTGCCGGCGGCGGCGAGTTGGCGCTGGCGCCCAACCGCGAGGCATTGATCGCCGATTGCCAGGCGCTTAAGCCCACGCATCTCAACGGCGTGCCGTACTTTTTCGATAAGGTGCATCGCTACTTGTTGGACAACAACCTGGCGGACAAGCCGGGCGCGCTCAAGGCCATGCTCGGCGGCCGCATGAAGCTGTGTTGCGGTGGCGGCGCGGCATTGCCGGATCACGTGGCCGAGTTTTTCAACAAGAGCGGCGTCGTACTGGTGCAAGGATATGGCCTCACCGAGTCGTCGCCAGTGATTAGCACCGGCACGATGTCCGAACATCGACT
>DATJEN010000354.1:0-6734 GCA_035496575.1 Pirellulales bacterium | reverse complement strand
TTCTTGCTGATTGACCATTTGAGGCGGGAGAGCACGGAGTGCCAGGTGCCGCCAGGATGAATCGTTGTCGCAGCGCGCTCGTCTGCGCGGCTGCGCTGTTCATGTTGGCCTCAAGCTGGGCGCGGGCGAGCGATCCCGATTGGAATGCCGCGGACGAGCAAATCGAACCCCCGCTCGAGCCTGCCTGCGCTTGTGATGCTCCCCCATCACCGTCCGGCATCCCGTTGGGCGTATTCATCCCCAACCTGACGCCTGGCTTTCAATTCAGCGCCGGCTTCCTGCTTCTTAAACCCGGCGCCGACAATCTGGGCTGGTCTACCATCACGACTTTCCTGCCGCTTGAAAATCCGCAGTGGGCCGTTCAGTCGCTGAATCCACTGTATCAGCCCGGCATCAGCGTCGGTGCCCGATATGTCATTCCTTGCTGCGGAAAAGACATCCAGACGAACTGGGAGCATTTGCGCACCAACGACTCGGCTGCCGTGGCGGTCAGTGATCCAACAACGCAATGGATTTCTCCGTTCAACCAGACAGGGCCATCCACGTCGGAGCAGGCCAACCAGGTTGGCATATTCCATCTGAAATCGGCGCAGGCGCAGGTTGCCTTTGATTACGACATGGTGAATCTCGATGCCGGCCAGACCGTGAACGTTGGTCCCAATACCCAGCTTCGCCTGTTCGCGGGCTTGAGCTTCGTCCGCCTGAGGGAGCAACTGGTCTCGACATTCTATAATGACCCGAACATCGACCCTGTGCTTCCGGTCGTTGCCCCTCCCAACACGTCGCTTCGGTCCATTTCGCTGAACAACACGTCGACCTTTACAGGAGTGGGGCCACGCCTCGGTCTTACCACGGCACACAACCTGTCTCATGGATTCAATTTCGTGGGCCAACTGAGTGGCGCCGTGCTGGCGGGCTGGATGCAGCCGGCCCAGTATTCCTTTGCGGCGGTTTTCGAGGACGCGGTGAACAGCGAGCAGATTAGCAGTCATCGCGTTACCCAGGTTGTGTTTGCCAGCGACGCGAAACTAGGTCTCGGTTACTCACGACTCTTGGGCAACGGTTCTGTGTTAAGTATTGAATCCGGATTCAAGGCCGCGATCTTCATCAACCCGTTTTCGACTTATGAGACAAGCACCAACGTTTTGCCGCTCGATATCGGCTCTCTGTCGACCAATAGCATGCGGCATACGCCGAGCAACTTCACGCTAAACGGGTTCTACGCGACGGGCAGTCTGCGCTGGTGATTAGCGTGCGCGCGACCTGCACTATGTGAGCGAAGAGCTGATGCGTGTCAGACGCCAAGGCTCGGCTATTTCCCCTGTTCGATCAACTCGGGGTGCAAATTCCGCACCTCGCAAACTCTGGGGACGACGTGTTCCTGAGTGTAATCGTCGAAAGGATTCTTCAAGGCAAAGTCCTGGTGCACGTCTTCGGCCGGATAGAACACCGTCATCGGCTCTAACCGTGTGACGATCCGCTTTTTGAACGCCTTCGATTTCTGCAAGTCGGCAATTTTCGCCTCGGCTTGCTTCTTTTGTTCGCTCGTAGCAAAGAAGATGGCCGAGCGATACTGCCTGCCGATGTCGACCTCGCCCTGCCGATTGCGCTGGGTCGGATCGTGAGCGTCGAAGAACACGTCGAGCAATTGCTCGTAGCTGATTTGTTCCGGATCGTAAGTCACGCGGATCGCCTCGGCGTGACGAGTGTTACCTCGATGCACCCGTTCGTAGAAGGCCGTTGTCGGTGTTCCGCCGCAGTAGCCGCTTTCCACGTCGCGGACGCCCTTGAGCTGTTCAAACACGGCTTCCATGCACCAAAAACATCCACCGGCGAAAATGGCCGTCTCGGCCTTGCGTCGCTGCTGCGTCGTCGAGCTCGTCGCGCCGGCCTGGCGGACCTCGCCCGGCTTTTCCGATGTGCTCGGCTCCGTGGGCTTATCGGCCTGCGCTGTGGCGACCGCGCGACGGCGAGCTTGAATCCGGCTGCCGCCGGAAGATTCCGATTTGGTCTCGTCGGCCTGGATTGCAGCCATGCTCGACAGGCCAACGAATAACGCCACAAGCGCTGTGCGGGTCGTCAACATCGACCGAGATCGCGCCGGGTCAGGCCAAGTGGCTAGCGGTTCAGCGTTGAGGTGCGCGTGGTCGCGTGTCATGGGAAAGGCGGCCCGCTTTGCTGATTACGACAGCAGCTCGCGCCTACGAGGCCGAAGCAAGCCAGTGCGCCGATTGCAGCGCCGAACCACAACCATCCGCTCACGGCGAGCGCCAGTGATCCCACAATGCACGCCGCTCCCACCCCGGCCCTGAGACTATGCTTGGCGGCTGAATTCATGCCTCGATTGTACCGCGCGGACCAATGGCCGTCTTGGCGTCAAGGTGAACCAATCGCGCCAGCTAGCCGTGTTACAATACCCACATGAGCGACCAACGAGTTAAGCCGCAGCTACGCATGACCAATTGGGACCGCACCCGGGCGTTCTACGTCGACGGCCTGGGCTTCACGGTCGAATGGACACACCAGTTCGAGCCGAACTTCCCGGTGTTTGCCGAAGTCAGCCGCGACGGACTTGCGTTGTTCCTGACCGAGCACGCTGGCGACTGCAAAGTGGGCGGCGCCTGCTACATCGTTGTCGATGACGTGGACGCGCTCTACCAGGAGATTAGCAGGCGCGGAATCAAGCCGGCCGAGCCGCCGGAAGATGCGCCGTGGGGCACGCGCGAAATGCTAGTCGTCGATCCCGATGACAACCGGCTGCGGTTCGCCAACCGCAAGGCGGAATAGCCGCGGTTAGGCCCTGCGACACTTCTTGCGCAGAGCGACCAAACGAATCGCGCTATTGATGAGCGAATTGCCGCTCTAGCTATAGTACATACAGGACCTACACCCGGGCCGCGGAGCGGTCGAGCCAGGTTTCAAATCGCGTTGGGGCGATGCGCGGGTTGGTCCCCCTTGGCCTGAGGCCGACATCATCGAGCGCCGCGCCGAAGTAGCGGGCCTGCGCGTCGGCGACCACACTTCGCATGTCCCCGCTTGCAGCCAGCGCCTTGCCCACGAACGCGGCCATCGGCAGGGACTCTGGCCCGGCCACCTCAACCACGCCGTTAGCCGGTGACCCCACGGCGACGTCGGCCAGTGCGGCTGCAACGTCGTCCGCCGCCATCGGCTGCATGGGGGCGTCGGGGACACGGACTGTGCCGGCGTCTCGCCCCGCGATCGCGGCCAGGAACTCGAAGAACTGCGTCGCGCGGAGAATCGTGTAGGGCACCTTGCCTGCCTTGATCAGCTTTTCCTGAGCGACTTTGGCGCGCATATAGCCGCTGTCCGAGATTTGGTCGGCCCCCACCACCGAAAGTGTAACGTGATGGGTAACGCCAGCGGCCGCTTCCGCAGCCAGGAGGTTGCGTGTGGACGTCTCGAAGAACTCCAGCACCGCCTTGTCTTCCCACGATGGCGCGTTCGTCACGTCGACGACGACGTTCGCGCCCGCGAGCGCTTCGGAGAGCCCTTGGCCGGTGATTGTGTTGACGCCCGACGACGGTGAGGCCGACACGGCCTCGTGGCCCCGCCCGCGCAGAAGAGGGATGAGTTTCTTGCCGATGAGCCCGCTGCCGCCGATGACGACGATTTTCATGTTGGATCTCCTTATTCTTCGCCCAAATCGGGCGATCGCAATGACGGAACGTATTCGAGCGTGTTGAACATCCCAACTCTGACGAAGCACCGAGCGCCGTCATTATACAGCGATACCTAAACGCCCTTCCGGGGCACGCCGTCACCGATCCGACTGTCCGAGAGCTGTCACGAAAGGAGCGTTTCAATGTTTGCCATCGACGGGCAGTCGCGCAGGGGTCTGCTGTCACCCGAATTTCCATGGGCGATATTGAAGGGCCACATGATGTTCTTTCCGTCGACTAAGTAGGCGCCGTCGTTCACGAACGACGAAGAAGAGAACTACGCTAAAACCGACGTGCCATTTGAACTGGAGACGGCTCTCACCAAACAGGGAGCGATCTTTCAGAAGGTCGCGCCTTGGCAGCCATGCAGCATCGCCGACGGGAATCTCGTCACCAGTCAGAATCCGGCTTCAGCCAGAGGCGTTGCCCAAAAAATGGTCCAGCTCTTCGAAACCGGCGTCAGTCCTTGATTTGAGCCGGCAACTCGCGCTAGCTCGGCGTCGTGAACATCTGGAAAAAATACGGCAGGCTGTCCGCCTCGCCATTCTCCAGTCGCTTGAACACCTTGCCGATCGGGTTGCAATGGCTGCTCTTGCCCAACTCGATGACGAGCGGGAAACCTGAGAGCTCGGCCATGGGTGTTTCGGCGGCGCTGCGCCAGTGCGCGTCCGCGTGCCGAACGAAGACTTCACCGACGTAGCAGCCGAACGCAAACAGAGTTGCCGAGATTTGCTCCGCGGTACAGCCGTCCTGCCGCAAGCCCTCGATGATGTCGTCCACCAGCTTCAGGCTCGCAACGGAATAATCGAGGTGGACGCCGCTAATCTCGGCCGCCGAGCCGACGATATCCGCGGCGAACTTCGGCGCGTTCTCTACCGTCGGCGGGTACTTAAGCCGCAGTTGCATCAGCATTTCGCCCTTAGGTTGCGACGGCCTCGTGCCATGAACAAGTCGGGCGAAAATCCGCTTGACGGGAATATGTGTTCATGTGTACAGTATATCCATCGAATGCCATAACGCAACACCCAAACGGCCGTCGTGTGGCCGCGGAACCCCGCTTTTTGCCCTCGGTGATCGGGCAAAAACACGTCTACCGGTGGTGGCCGTCATGATCGCGGAATCTTGCCAGGTTTCTTTCACCAATCGCCAGTGGGAAGCCTATCAATTTGTGCTGAAGTTTCACCGGCTGCGGCACCGCGCGCCGACCGCCGTGGAACTCGGCCGGGGCCTGGGTATCACCCTGGTCGAGTCGGTCCGACTGATCGGCGCGCTCACGGCAAAAGGTGTTCTCAAGCGTCGCGTTTACCACGAACTGGCGATCGTGCCGCCGAGTTACCGCTGCCTAGAAGTCCCGGAGCTATGAGTTCCTTGCCGCGCTGAAGCGCACCTAGCTCGCGACTCCGCGCACGGCCCACGCTGCGGCAACCAAACAGATCGCGCCATCCAGCTCGCGCGGAAGCGAACGGCTAAGGTGCGCCGCCAATGCCTCGCGTCGACTGGATTCGAGGGTTGCAACGTACGACGGCGCAGGACCAGTACCGCCCATGAATGGAGTCCAGAAATCGGCAAATGTGGAAAACCGCGTTGGAATCTCGATCGAGTCACACACAATGTCACGAAGACCGCCACGGCGAAACAGCGTCTCGAGCGCATCCGGTTGGCAGATCGAGAAGCGCCGGCCTTCATCAAGCTCGGCCGCCCCAGGGTCCACCGCGACGGCTGAATCCCAGAACCGCCTTAGGAACTCCATCCGACCGGCGTAGTCCCACACACACGCCGACACGAGACCGTGCGGGGCAGCGACACTCCGCATCTCCTCGATAGCCGCCTCGGGGTTGGGAAAGAAGTTCAGGGCGAGCAGCGAGGAGGCGCAGTCGAATCCTCCCACTCGTGTTGGAAGCTGGCCTATTCCGGCAGCCACGAAGGAGATCCGCGGATCGACAAGGTGCTGACGTGCATACTCGACCAGCGGCTGTGACAGGTCGCACCCCACCACCGAAGCGGGTTGGGCCGTCGCACAGATCGCATCGCCTAGAGCACCGGTCCCGCACCCGACATCCAGCCAGTGGGCATTCGGACGCGCCGGCAACCACGACACAAACCGCGATGCAAGTAGCCGGCTCCAGCGGCCCATGAAATGTTCATAGCTCTCACCGACCGTCCACTTGTCGCTCAATTTGGGCATAGGCTTCGTCCTCTTCCGGCCGACCCAGTCTCGCATGTCGCAAGTTGCAACAGCCTTTCGAAGGGAACGGCCGCCAAGAATTCGCCTGACGCTAGACGGGCGACGCATTGCTACAATGGCGGTTGCCGCCAGGCGCGAATCGCCTGGGTGCGGCATTCGTTAGGTGCAAACGCCGCGTCGCGGCATGATGAAAGCCATTACACTGGATTTCCTTTCTAAGGGGAAGGTCATGAAGAACATCATCCTGTTCAGTTCGGCTCTCGTTCTGTTATTGGCATTCGTTCCTTGGGCGCGGGCGGCCGACCAATCGAAAACGCCCGACACCGCGACCGTGGGTCCGCAGTCGGTGGTTTATGACGCGTCGTCGGCGTTCGAGTTCCTTAAGACACTGGCTGGCAATTGGGAACGAGTTGGAGACGATCACGATCATGGCGGCGAATCGAAAGCCGTCATCTTCAAGGTGACGGCGGCCGGCAGCTCGGTGATGGAGACGATTTTTCCAGGCGAATCCAGCGAGATGATCTCGATGTATCACAAGGACGGCGACAACCTGCTGTTGACGCACTATTGCGCGCTGCAGAATGCCCCGATCATGAAGTTCCAAAAGAGCGACAGGCCGGGCGAAATCAAGTTCGTCTTCCACGGCGGCACCAACTTCGATCCCAAGACCGACACGCATGTTCACGAGGGCGTGATGCGGATCAAGGACGCCAACACGATTGAATCGAACTTCGTTGCCTACTCCGACGGCAAGCCGGGCGCCACTCCCAAGGGTGTCTTGAAGCGCAAGAGCGCGAAGTAAACGCGTAAAGCGCGCACGCTTCAGCGTTCGACTGGCCGCGCCCCTTTCAGCGAACAGGCAATGGCCA
>DATJEN010000353.1:0-5329 GCA_035496575.1 Pirellulales bacterium | reverse complement strand
CAGCGGGATCAGGGCGGCCGTCGAACGAGCGGAGCAGGCGGACCTGCTGCCCAGATGCCGGCCGCCGAAGCGCGAACCCGCCATGCTGACCTGCTGAACCCCACCAACCCCGTCCGCCGCAGATGCGAGCCACGGTCCGCGGCGGGCGGGGCTTTCTACTACAGGCCCTCCGCCACCAGCATAGGTTTTATTTGGTGGTGCGGCTCTGAGAGCCGAACGCGAGAGAAGCCCGCAGGCGCGCGCTGGTGCTTTAGGTGCCAGATGTCACGGGAGCACGCCCGAACGCGTTAGACGCGAAGCTAGAAGCCCGAACGCAGCCCGCCGCCGAAAGGTGCGCGGGCTTTTTCGTGCGCTCTTAGCAACAACGCCCGACATGAACACTGGGCGCGAGATTTCTACTGCCAAGTTACTGCCAAGTGGGCGGACAACGGCGGACACAGCGAACACTCTGCACGAGTTTTCCACGCTGAATAGACGGGGTGGACACTAGCGGACACGTCCGCACGCAACTCGAAATCAGGTGCCCCGCAAGGGGTTGTGGGTTCGAATCCCATGCCCTCCGCTTTCGTAGAACTGATAGCCCCGCCTAGAGTTGCGGGGCTCTTCTTTTGCGCTGCCGTGTCTAAAACACTACGTGTAAAACGGCCCGATGTAGCCAGAGTGTAGCCAAACTCGGGATGGCTGCGCCGCGAACGGCGGTGGACTTGCAAGAACGGCATGGATGCCGGTGCAGCGGACGTCGCCGCATAATGCAGGACGTTCGTGGATACCCAGCAACTCTATAACGCGGGCCAGATGTGACAAACGCGCGCAGGTGTCAGCGAATCTGTTCGGCAGGCGCTTCGAAGAACGGCCGTATTTCGATCTCACGGCTTTATAAGCATGTTCTTGTAGATCTTGCCGTCCTTCATAATGACAACGAAGTTCTTGGCCGGGTCCGCCACTAGTTTAATATCCTTGAGGGGGTTACCTTCGACCAGCAGTAAATCGGCAAGCGCGCCTTCTTCCACGACTCCCAGCTTTCCGGGATAGGGATTGCGCTTCCCGGACAAGGCCAGCAGTTCGGCATTCGTCCCGGTCGCCATGACGAGCGCTTCGGCGGGAGTGTACCAGCGTTCCAGCTTGACTAACAATTCGCCCTGGCGCCGAGCAAGCGCCGGAGAGAAGAGGATATCCGTGCCCCATGCCGTTTTGAGCTTGTACTTCCGCGCCAACCTGTAGGCGATATCCGTGCCGGCGAACACCTCTGTCGCCTTGGCCCGCTGTTGCGAACCGGGCGGGAAGGCGTCGGCCAATTCGTCTGGGAACGGTTGAATACTCAACCAGACTCCCCGCTCGGCGATCAACTTTGCAGTTGCTTCGTCCATTAGGTGGCCGTGCTCGATGCACTTCACGCCCGCCGCGATCGCCCGTTGAATCGAGGCGGGTGTATAAGCGTGCACGGTGACGTAGGTGCCCCAGTTCTCGGCGGCTTCAACGGCAGCCCGCAGTTCGGGCTCAGTGAACGTGATCGCGTCGAGCGGGCTGTGCGGAGACGCTACTCCTCCCCCAGCCGTAAGTTTGATTTGAGTCGCACCCAGCATGAGTTGCTCGCGAGCCCGCAGTCGGACTTCGTCCGGGCTGTCGGCGAGCAGGCTTCCGCCGATTTGTTCCATTCGAGTCCGCGCGCTTCCGAGCGTGCGCGGCACTTCAAACGGCTGGCGGAAATCACCGTGACCACTCGTGACGGTGATGACGGCGCCGGACGCAAAGATGCGGGGGCCAGCGACAGCTCCGTCGTCAATGGCGCGCTTGAGCCCGAATGCTGGCCCGCCGACATCACGAACCGTGGTGAATCCGCGCAGCAGCGTGTCCGTCGCCTCGACACCGGCGACCAGGTTCGCATAGCCGACATCCCAAGTGATCGCCTCCGTGGGCGTTGGCCGAACGAGCAACGCGTGCCAATGCATGTCGATCATGCCAGGCATCAACGTCCGGCCTCCGCCTGCAATAATCACCGTGTCAGCGCGGCGGTCGATCGCAATCGGCTGTGCGGAGAGTTTTTCGATCTTGTTGCCGCGCACAAGCACATTCGAAGGAGCTGACAGTTCGTCGCTCTTACCGTTGAAAATGCGAACGTTTTGAAACACGACCTTGCTATCTGCGGAAATTGCGCCAACGGCCTGCTGAGCCTCGGCGTGCATGGTAAAAGTCGCTCCCGTCATCAGCGTCGCTGCCAACGACATCAACGGGGCCCTAAGGAGGGTTTTGCATGACATTTCATACTCCACGTCTGAGGATTCATCATCGCCTGCACATCTGACGACCTGATCGATTTGACCATGGACGCTGTGCCGTTGGCAAATACTAAACACCGCCGTTTGGTGAAACAAAGAACAGAAATCTCATCGAATTGTGACATCGCGCTGCCGTCGCACTTTGGTCGGCCGAGGAAGAGGAAGTGGTTTCGTGCAATCAAGGCGACCATGTCGAAGAATTCGCTTCGGTCGTCACTCGCTTACAAGGCGGGCCTGCGTGGACTCGGACGGCTTGAGATGACGGTCGAGAAAGGCATAGATCAGTTCGCGCGACTCGTGCGGGACCGCGTGTCCCCGGCCATTCACGAAGAAGGCGAACTGTTCCGGCTTTCCCAACAGGTCATACACGTCGGCGATTTTTATCAACATTAGCACGCGCTGCCGCTGCGTAAGTTTATTGCCATCGTTGAGCGCGGACACATCCAGGTACGCGCGCGGAGCGATCAGGGAAATGATTTCGTGAAAGTCGATCGGTGGTAGCTCTCCCTTGAGCAGTCCGGGGCGGATCGGCTTGAGATAAACGTACCAATGGTTTCGCGCCCAGTTCTCGACATCGGGGTTGTGGCGCAAAAACGATGCGCCACAACTGCACGCGGCGGCCTTGATCCGCTCGTCGTAGGCGGCCAAGAAAAACGCGCCGTGGCCGCCCAACGAGTGTCCCATGGTGCCAATGCGGTGCGGATCCACCTCGTCGCGCGCTTGGAGCACATCGATCGCGATTGAATGCTCGTAGGTAAACTTGCCCACGGCAGTCCACTGCGGATGCCTTTTGTAGAAGCGAGCGGTTTCGTAGGCGCCCTCTGGGGGCACTCGCATGCCGGAAACAAAATGCTCCGGGGCAATGACGACATAGCCGCGCCGACAGAGGTGATCCAAATAGGCCTTGTCAGGATCGTCCACCAGCCCGGCCGTCTGCTTCGTGCCCTGCGCGTGGGTGCCGTGCAACGCGACCACCGCTGGGGATCTTCCCTTGAGACCAAGCGGAATTCCCAGATAGGCATGCGCGCGCTCGTCGCTTTCGACGTTGTAGCTTATCAAGTATCGCCTATAGCGGCCGTCGACGAGCTTCACATCTTCCACCCGCACCTCGAGCGCGGGCTTGGGGGGCTTGTGCCGATCTCCGATCAAATCGAGATACCGCTGCTGCAGCACGGCGCGCCGCTGCTGCCAATCCTCGCGCGTCTCAATGCCATCCAGCAGATCGTCCCAGCTCGATGCGATGACCGGAGGATCAGAACGTCGCCGAACGGGTGGCTCATCGGCCGAAACCGCCGCGACTGCCACCATCGCAAGCAGACATGTCAGCGCCGTCTTACTCATTTATTTGGTTCCCCAAAGAAAGATCGCACTCGAGCCAAATGGCTCTTGCTGCTTCGGTAACTCCCGCGCCACCATTTCCTTCGTCGCCCCTGCCGTGCCGAGGGTCGATTGCTGCAGTCTAGCCACATGGAGTGACCGAGGGCAGGCGCTGGCAATTCCCCGGGGGCTTGATATGCTCCATGCCGTCGAGCCGGCTAAAGCGGTTAGGATTTTCAACATTGCCGGGCGTCGAGGAACCTGTCGAGACTCCGCACATGTTCAACCCTACGACGATGCTCTCGAAGTGTCCGGGGACGTTAGACCGCCGGGAGTTTGTCCGCAGCGGGCTGGTCGGGCTTTCATCGCTTGGGCTCGCGGACCTCTTCGCGCTGGAGAGCCAGGCCGCGGCTGCTGGTGGCTCGCACAGCAGCAACAAAGCTCTCCTCGTGTTATGGCTGTGGGGTGGGCCCAGCCACATGGAAACCTTCGATCTCAAGCCGCTGGCCCCGGCCGAGTACCGTGGAGAGTTCAGGCCGATTGCCACCAGTGTGCCGGGCATTGAAATCAGCGAACATCTGCCGCTGTTGGCAGCCCGGGCCGATAAATTCTCTCTTCTCCGCTCGTGCCATCATGACAGCCCCGGACATGTCAACAGCACGCACACCATGCTCACCGGCTATCCGGGTGAACTGGCCGAAGCCCCACCGTTTCGTCCCAAGTATCCCGACGTGTGGGCGGTGACGAATCAGGTCCTCGGCGAGCGGGCGCCGGGCATGCCCCCGCACGTCGTTTTGCCAACCATGCGATACCAAGGCAGCGCGTACTTGGGTCAGCATCTTGAGCCTTTGGTCGTGGCGGGAGACCCGAACGAACCTAGCTTTACCATGCCAAATCTCACAGCCGGGCCGGCCGAAAGGCCGCGAATCCAAACCCGCTTGAGTCTGCTTAAGGAGTTTGATCGGCTGCGCCACGACATCGACCAGGCGGGCCACTTCGAATCGCTCGACCGATTTCAACAGAAGGCGGCCGCATTGCTCACCAGCGACCGCGTCGCCCGCGCCTTCGACATCAACCAGGAAGAAACTGCCACCCGCGATCGCTATGGGCGAAACGTGGTCGGCCAGCGCTGTCTGTTGGCCCGCCGGTTGATCGAGGCGGGAGCACGCATCGTGTCGGTGGATTTTGCGACCGTGCCGGGCCAGAAGGCATTCAGCTGGGACGATCACGCCAGCGTGTGGAACATCTTCGAGGAAATGCGGCGCAGATTGCCGGTGCTGGATCAGGTCGTGGCGGCGCTCATTGACGATCTGCACGATCGTGGCTTGAGCGACGAAGTGCTGTTGGTCGTGATGGGCGAGATGTCCCACACGCCGCGGCTCTCCAATTTCAATGGACAACCCGGTCGCGAACACTGGGGCAATACCATGTCGCTATTGCTGTCGGGGGGCGGGCTTCGAATGGGTCAGGTGGTCGGCGCCACCAATCGCAAGGGTGATGAAATCATCGAGCGGCCCATCACGCCGGGCGACGTGCTGGCCACCTGGTACCGCGCACTGGGCGTGCCGCTCGATCTGCAATTCACCGATCTCGCCGGCCGTCCTACTCCAATCCTCCTTGAGGGAAGCCCGATCAAGGAATTGTGCTGAACGGGGCCGGGGGCACCGAACGCATCATTAGGACGAGCCAGAAACCGTTCCTTTGACGCGCTGCCTTTCGAGCGGCCGTCGTTCAGT
>DATJEN010000352.1:0-3236 GCA_035496575.1 Pirellulales bacterium | reverse complement strand
CAATACACGGCCGAGAAAAACCAGAGCACTGGCGATCCGGCCATGCCCTACCACTTGCAGCGGCGAGAGCTGGGCGTCTTCAACACGCCTGGCGATGCCGCAAGTCAGCGCATCGTTGTGCCCGCGGCGAGTGATTCGCTGGCGTACGAGCAGCAAGAGCCCGCAAGCGATGGCGACAACGGCGAAGTGGTCGTGCGTGGCGAATGGATCGTTCCCGATGGTGCGCTGTGGGATGCGCCGATCACGCCCAACGGTTCGCTCGGCACCGTGACGCAAGGCATCTTCCCGCTTGCCAGTGGCGCCACACCGGGCGGCCCCGTGTATTTCCCCTATTGGGTCGATGCCAAAGGCGACGAGCTCATCATCCTGGCGCGCCGACGCACCGTGGCGCCCGATGAGGAATGGGAATTTGCCGGAGCGGATCGTTCGTTTTCCAACACGTTCGGCACCGACAACGGAACGCGTCCGCGTTTGCAAACGGTCGGGATCTTCTTGTTCGCCGGTTCGAGCTAGGACGTGCGAATCACGGTCATCGTACCGCTGAGTCGGCCCGAGCTCTGGCCGAACGTCCTGCATCTCTTTCGCCAGCAGACGTATTTCGACAAGCGCCTGTGGGTCGTCTTCAATGGCCGCGCCCTGGGCGCTACCGCGCTTGCGCAAGGCGTTGCCGATCGGCTGCTCACGAGCCGGCCCAATTGCGCCATCGCACGCAATACGGCCCTGTCCGAGCTGCGCGCCGAAGGCGGCGGCTACTTTGCCCTGTGGGATGACGACGATTACTACGGCCCCGGATACCTGAGCGATGTGGCCTCCGATGCGGCCCGCGCCGAAGTGACGGGCAAGCAGACGCACTTCGTCAGCTACGCCGAGCGCTATCTGTTCTTCTATTACCCCGAGCGTGCAAGTCGGATGACGCGGGCGGCGCAAGGCGGCACGCTTGCCGGCCGCGCCGAGGATGCCCTCGACTTTCCCGAGATGCGCCGAGGCGAAGATCTCGCATGGTGCGAGCAGATGCGCGCCAAGGGCGCCCGCATCTATAACCGCGGCCTCTACCATTACCGCTATTGCCTGGGCGGCGACGCGGCCCATGCCCATGCCACCGGCGTGCAAAGCGTCACGAGCGTGATTTATCGCCTCGGCCGTGGCAGCTACATCGGCGCCGTAGAAGATCGCATCGTGGATGGCATCCTGCCGGTGCCCCACGGGCGACCCGTGCTGCCGCATCACCCGTTCGAGCCGGAGGTGAGCGATATTTAGGGGCGATTTGCCCCCCTCGTGATACATTGCTATCAACATGGACGGTGCAAGGATGAACAAATACGAACCTTTTTCCGATGTGCCAGAATACGAGCGAACCCCCGAAGGGATCTTCGGTGGCGACGCAGGCCTCAAGCACTTCAACAGCGTGCCGACCCGGCTTGTGGCCGAAGGCTTAGCGGTGCGCTTCACCTGCTTGTGTGGCAACTCCAACAGCGTGACGACCACCTGGCCCGAGCTCGTGCTGATTGCTCAGCAGCGCATCCCGCAAGGCTGGCGCTACGACGAGCGCGGCGTGGCCCAACCGCTGGTGCCCTGTCGCGCGTGCGGGCGAGCCGTCGGCTTTGGCCTGACGCCCGATGAATGCAAGCGCACCATCGAACAAGGCATCGCGGCGCAATACATCAGTGCCGCTCAGGTCCAGGCAATCGCCCAGGCCGTGGGCTCCGTGCGTCGATGAAGCCCGGGCCCAAAGCCGCCCTCTGCCCCGTCCACCAAGAGAGCATCAAGGTCGTGCCGCAGATGGACGACGAGGGTTCGGCCGAGCGCATCGAAGATCTGAAACGCCAAGGCTACGAGGTGATGATCGTCGATACGGTAGACGGCCTCGTTGTGCTCAAGCGCAAGCGTCTCGATTTGCAGTGACCTGGAGGTCCGGATGCACACCATGGTCTTGTTCGAGATAATCAAATCCGTGCGCCGCCGTCAGGCGCAGGGCGATTGTCCCACCGAGCAGCCCTTCTCGCGTGAGATGCTCGAGAACGCGCTGGTGCAGCTGGCGGACAAGCACGAGTCGGTTCTCAAAGATCTCGAGAATGCCCTGGTGCGCTTAGCTGACAAACAAGCAGCGCTTTGATTGCCGCATGAATTGCCCAGCGACCGAAACCGATCTGAGTGCGGAAGAAGCGCACGCGATCGTCGAGCCGTACTTTATCGCGGTGCGCGAGCAATTCCTCGATGCGGGCCTAGACCGCCTTTCACGTTTGCATCTACGTCCGAGCTGGGACATGCACGACAGCCCGCGCCACTTTGCGGGCTGCCGCGACGACGGGAGCGAGATCCTGGTCGCTCCCGAGCTGGCCGAGCTCAGTGTCGAAACGGTGTGCGCGATCTTGGCGCACGAGTGCGGGCATGCCGCTGACTTCTGTTACCCCGGAGAATTCATCCTGCGTGGCGCCCGACTCGAGCGCTACGGCGATGACGAGCGTGAAAGCAAACACTGGCGCCACATTCTGCGCGGTTGGAAACAGCGCGATGACGACGCCGTCGAGCTGACGGCCGATGCGATTGCGGAAACGGTGCTCGGTATTGCCATCGGCTACCGCGGCCCCTGTTTGCTGCAAAGCTTCAGCGGGCCACGTCGCCCGCTTGGGTTGCGCTGAGTCGCGAAAGTTGTGTAGGTCTCGATTCAATCGAGCAAGTGCGAGCGAGCAACCAGGTTGAGGTCTCGATTCGATCGAGCGAATACGTGTGTCGGGTGAAGTCTCTGTTTTGTGGTAATCACAGAGCGAGTACGGGCTTCGCGTGGACGGAGTCTCAGCCAGATCGCTGAGCAGGTTTTTATGAGTAGCCTCGTCGCGGCTGATGCGCGCCGCGCAGTAACTGCAATATGTCGAATCGGTCTCGGAAGTGGTGCGTCCGAGCGCGCAGCGGATGTCGTGAGCGGTTGTCTCGGGTTTCGCACCTGAGCAGTGTAAACCATCGCTGAGCTCGTCTCGGTGAAGTCTCGGTGTCCACCGAGCGGGCATCTCAAGGAAGTCTCTCGGTCTCAGCACGCGGTGCCGAGCTACTTTCAATACTCGTCGATTTCGCGTCTCGGTTTGAGACCACCGAGCAGCTCTTACCTCTCGCGCAACTAGTCTCGGATCGTTCATCCGAGCGCGCGTCTCAACGTTGAAACGTAGATTGTCAAAGAGGCGAGCCGCCTAGGCCGCGAGGTCAGGCTCGGTACGCTCACACCTTAGCCCAGAGATCCAGCC
>DATJEN010000351.1:0-33302 GCA_035496575.1 Pirellulales bacterium | reverse complement strand
TGGCCCAAATGCTCACAAGCGAATGCCAGTGGTTGGGCGTGGCCGTGGTGACGTTGTCGACGCTCTTGTCCTCAAATGCCTCGCGCATGTCCTCGATGATCTTCGGCTCGCGGCCTTGCTTCTTGGCCACCGCGATTGCCTGAGCCCCGGCGCGCTTGGGGTCCACGTCGACGACGTACAGCACTTCGGTATCCGAGCGGCCAGAGAACGTGCCTAAATGGTCCTTGCCGCGACCGCCCGTGCCCACCACCGCCACGCCCAGCTTTTCGTTTGGGCTTTTGCTGGCCGGCTTTTCATCCGCGGCCCAAGCCGCCCCGGCCGATCCGGCCGCCACCGCGGCTGCCGCGGCGAACATGGACTGTTCCAAAAACTCACGTCGATTGCGCTTGCTCATCGAATCCCCCGAAGCCTGGTTGTGTGCCGCCATTTCGCCTGGTCCCATCAGCCCCAAAATAGCCGAAAACAAAGGCCCTGTCAGCCAGCGACCCGATTGTGGCCAGTGAGCCCGAAGTCACTTTTTGTCTGACCGTCCATAATTCGCCAAAACTCTTCGCACCACGCCCGGCACCAGCCGCTGGGCCCAGGCCAGCAGCCTGGCCTGCGCGCCCAGCACGATTTCACTGCGGCCGGCGCGCATCGCACGGACGGTCTGACGAGCCACGCTTGCCGCCGACATCGCCCGGCCGTCCGACCACGGCAGCTTGCGCGCGTCGATCGCACGCTCGAAAAACTCGGTCTCGGTCGTGCCGGGACTGACCAGGAGAAGATCAATTCCCACAGGCGCGAGCTCCGCGCGCAGCGATTGGCCGAGGCCTCGCACGGCAAACTTGCTCGCGCAATACTCGGCGCAAAACGGGATGCCCACCTGTCCCAGGATCGATCCCACGTTGACCACCAGCGGCTTGCGCCCGGCTTGCAGCACGGGTAGCGCCAGGCGGATCAATTCCGCCGGGGCAAAGAAGTTCACCTCCATGACTTGCCGCAGCCGCTCGGGCGAGGCTTCGGCAAAGCGTCCCATCGCGCCGATGCCGGCGTTGTTCACCAGCAGGTCGAGTCCGCCCAATCGCTCGTGCGCCGTTTCAATCACAGAGCGGCGCGTCCGTTCGTCCGTGATGTCGCCCGCGTGCACGAGCACCTCGCCCGGCCCGGCTGCCAGCTCACGAGCAAGGGCCTCGAGACGCTCAGCCCGACGCGCGACTGCCAGCACGCGCACGCCTGCGTTGACCAGTTCGATTGCCAGCGCGCGGCCGATGCCGCTCGAAGCCCCCGTCAGGATCGCGCGGCAGCCGTGGAGTTCTCGTCTGGCCAAAATCGCCCCACTCCAAATGGCCGAGCGCGAAGCGCCATGGCGCTCCGCAAGAACCAACGAACGGCCGACGTTCTTACTTCGGATGCACGCGCGGCGCAGGCGCATCCTGCACGACGCCGTTCGAGCTCGCCTCGCTCACCGCGCCATTCTCCCCCACGTGCCCGTTGCTCGCAGCAGGGCGGTGTGGCCGAATCGTGGTCTCCGGCCCGCGAAAATGGCTCATGGCGCGCTGAGGTATCCGGCAGTGGACCGTCACGCGGTCATCATGATAGCGCTTGGAGAGCACTTCGCCGTGGCTGCTGAGCATAGCAAGCAATCGCCCATTATCGATCCGCGTCTCCACGTCGACGTCCAGAAAACTGTGGCTGAGCGCCTGGCTGACCGCGACCGAAAGCTGCGGCAAGCCCTGCCCCGTGTGGGCACTGACCGGCAATGCGTGCGGATAGCGTGTCATGATCGAGGCCAACTGGGCGCGATCGGCGGCATCGACCTTGTTGAGCACGAGCAGCGTGTGCTTGCGCTCGACGGTCAGGCTTTCCAGCACTTCGTACACGACTGCAATCTGATCGAGCGCGGCCGGATTGCTCGCGTCGGCCACGTGCAACAGCAAGTCAGCTTGCCGCGACTCCTCGAGTGTAGCCTTGAAACTGGCGATCAAATGATGCGGCAGGTCGCGAATGAAACCGACCGTGTCGCTCAAAAGCACGGGCCCCCAGCCCGGCAGTTGCCAGCGACGGGTGCGCGTATCCAAGGTGGCGAACAACCGGTTTTCGGTCAGAACGTCCGACCCCGTGAGCTTGTTCAACAGCGTACTCTTGCCGGCATTGGTATAGCCCACCAGCGATACCGTCATGCGGTCGGCGCGGGCCGCGACCTCGCGTTCCTTGCGGCGCTCGATCTGCCGCAACTCCCCGCGCAAGTCGGCGATGCGCTTCTCGACGAGCCGACGGTCGACTTCCAACTGCTTTTCGCCCGGCCCGCGCATGCCGATGCCCATCTTCAAGCGCGACAAGTGCGTCCACATCTGCTTCAGGCGCGGCAACGAATACTGGAGCTGTGCGAGCTCCACGGCCAGGCGTGCCTGCGTGGTCTGCGCGCGGCTGGCAAAGATATCCAAAATCAACTCGCTGCGGTCGAGCACCTTCACGCCCGAGGCTTCCTCGAGATTACGCGTTTGGGCGGGCGAAAGGTCGTTGTCGAACAGCACGACGTCGGCGTCGTTCGCGGCCACCAGTTGCTTGAGCTCTTCGAGCTTTCCCTTGCCCAGGTAAGCGGTGACATCAGGCGCGGCGCGCCGCTGCGTCAGTCGTCCTACCACGCGCGACCCGGCCGTGGTCGCCAGCCCTTCCAACTCCTCGAGTGGATCTCCATGCGACTCGTGCTCAGGCAGGATCACGCCCACCAAGATCGAGGCCTCGCGGGCGACGCTATCAATCCGATTCATCTCTGTCACAGGCGGTATCACCCCCTTGTTTAAAAGTTCAGTTCAAAGTGCAAGCCGTGGGCAACGGGCGCCCATCGAGCCCAACCGCCGCGCCGCTCGCATCGAAGTGGACAGGGCAGGCTTGGCTCGGGTTCGACCCTCGTTCGCGAACCATCACTCCATCTCTCCCGTCAGCAGGCTCACATAACTCTCATATCGCCGGACGTCCAAGCGGCCATCCGCCACCGCGTTCTTCACCGCGCAGTCGGCCTCGTGCGTGTGTGTGCAATCGGGGAAGCGGCAGCGGTGGCTGTACGGCCGCAAATCCCGAAAATATCCAGCCACTTCCTCGGGGATCACGTCCCATAACTGAAACTGCCGGATCCCCGGCGTATCCACCACATAGCCGCCCGACGCTAGCGGGCAGAGCCGAGCGGTGGTCGTCGTGTGTTTTCCTTTTTGCGTTTCGGAGCTGACGGCGCTCACGTGCCGCTTGAGCGTGGGGTCGATCGCATTGAGCAGCGACGACTTGCCAACCCCGCTCTGCCCGACGACCACGCTGGCCGAACCGGCCATTTCGCGGCGCAGCCGTTCGATGCCCAGCCCGGTCGTGGCCGACAGCATCAGCAGCGCATACCCCAACTGGCCGTACACTCCGACCAAGGGCGCGAGCGAAGAGGGTTCCACCAGGTCGACCTTGTTGATGCAAATCACCGGGCGCAGGCCAGAGTGGTGCGCGCTGACGATAAAACGATCGATCAAGTTCGGCTTGATATACGGCTCCGCGGCGCTCGACACGATCAGCATCTGATCGACGTTGGCCACGATGACTTGCCGGCGTCCGCGCACCGAGCGGCTGACGGTGGTCTTGCGCGGTTCGACGCGCTCGATCACTCCCTCATTGGCGCCCGATTCGCGGAACAACACGAAGTCGCCGGCCGCGACGACGTGGCGTTGTTCGGTCGACAAGGTCTTGAGTAGCCGCCGCGTGGCACACGCGTAAAGCTGCCCCCCCTCGCCTTCAACCGTGCTCAACAATCCTTGCACGGCCAGCACCCGTCCGCGCAGAACCTGCTTGCGGCCCAGATCTAATACGACGGACGTGTCGGCCTCGTTCGTCGCGCCAACCACGGTGCGTTTGCGGTTCAGCTCGCCCTTGCCCGAAATCCGTTCCCCGCTGGGAAGGTCATCGTGAAGCTGGTCTTGATCCCACTCGCGGGCGCTGATCTCGTTATCCTGCCGAGCGCGCTTGACGCGGTTTTTGCGAAACTGAGCGCGGATTTTGTCCGGTCGCTTATCAGCCATTAAGTGAGATTTGCCCGGGCCCCTGGGGGCGACAGAAACCGACGAGAGTTGCCAGGCAGGCCATACGACATTTCAGACGGGCCGATTTGGATCCTTGATCTGACCCTCGCTGTCATCGAGCACGTCATAGCGGCTCGACCCATCGCGGTCGCGCGACGCGGGCGCGCTGCCACGCGATGACTTGAACTCCAGGCCGGCTCGTTCGAGCAGCGACTGCTTCATGACGTTTTCGGCGGCATCGTCCACGGGCGGAGGTCCCACCGCGCCCAGGTCGACGGGCGAGTAGCGCACGTCGTAGCGATGCTTGGCGATCGTCAGCTCGTCGCCCGGGTCGAGCCGTTTTTCGGTGACCCGCGAGCCATTTACCTTGACTCCATTGCGGCTTTTCAGGTCTTTCACGTACCAGTAGCCGCCGTTGCACGTTAGTTGGCAGTGATGCGCCGAGACATTCGAGAATCGCAGAACGATGTCGCAACTCTCGCGACGGCCCACCATCAAATTCTTCTTTAGCAGCGGGATCGGATCGCCTCCGCCCACCGGCACGAGTTCACCATGCATGAGACCAGTCTTCTCTTGTGGCCGCCAGAAGGGAGTTTTATGATCAGCGCAAGGGCATTATGAGGACTACTTTGCAGTTTACGTGGGCCAGCTAGGGCAGTCAACCTTTTTTTGGTCTAACTCCGCAAAAGGTAACACGTTGTGAATGGCTCGCCTGGCCCCACCGTACCTCTGATCGAGCGCGCACCGCACGCGGACTGGCGCGCGGCAGGGTTGCGCTACAATCCGTACAATCGCTACTTGCGCGCGCGCTTTGGTGGGCGCGTGCAGAAGGTCAGCATCGACGCGGGCTTCACGTGTCCCAACGTCGATGGCACGGTGGCGTTCGGTGGCTGCACGTTTTGCGACAACCGCAGCTTCAGTCCCAGCCGCCGCGTGGCGCGTCAAGCGATCAGCGAGCAAATCGAGCGCGGCATTCGTCAGTTGCGATTGCGCTATGCGCGCGTCGAGCGGTTTGTCGCGTACTTCCAACCGGCGACCAACACCTATGCCGCGCCGGATCGACTGCGCGAGGTTTACGAAACCGCCCTGGCTCATCCCGCTGTCGTCGGGCTGGCAATCGGCACGCGTCCGGACTGCGTGCCCGAGGAGGTGCTCGACCTGCTAACCGAGCTCGCCTCGCGCACCTATGTCTCGGTTGAGTATGGATTGCAAACCATTCACGACCGATCGCTCGCCTGGATGAACCGCGGCCATGGCTACCAGGCTTTCCTCGATGCGATCGAGCGCAGCCGCGATCGCGGATTTCAAATCTGCGCGCACGTCATGCTCGGCCTGCCGGGTGAGTCGCGCGGCGACATGCTGGCAACCGCCCGAGAAATCGCCCGGCTGCGGCTGGACGCGGTCAAGCTGCACAACTTGTACGTCGTGCCCGGCACACCGCTGGCCGAACAGGTCGCCCGCGGCGAATGCGAGCTTCTCGAGCGCGACGAATACATCTCGATCCTCGTCGATTTTCTCGAGCTGCTGCCGCCCGACACGCTTGTCGAGCGCATTAGCGGCGACGCTCCGAACGATTACTTCGTCGGCCCGGCCTGGTGTCTCGACAAGCCGGCCGTTCGGCAGGCCCTGGCGGCCGAGCTCGCCCGTCGAGATACCTGGCAGGGCAAACAGTTCGACGAACAACGAACTTTTGGAATACAGCCCTGATGGCCGACCCTCGCGCCTACTTCAATGGCCACTGGATCGGCGCTGCCGACCTGGCCCTCTCCGTTTTCGATAATGGTTTTCTGCAAGGCACAACCATTGCCGAACAGCTACGCACCTTCGGCGGCAAGCTATTTGAGCTCGACGCGCATCTCGAGCGGCTGTTTCAGTCGCTGGCGATCATCGGGCTGGAGCCTCCGTTCACCCCCCAGGAATGTCGCGCACGCGCCCTCGAACTGGCCGCGCACAACTATGCCCTGCTGACAGCGGACGATGATCTGGGGCTCACGATGTTCGTGACGCCCGGCATTCAACCGGCCAGCGGTGGGCCGGCGACTCCCACCCTGTGCATGCACACGCTTCCCTTGCGCTTTTCGCATTGGGCCGGCAAATACGTGAGCGGCGAATCCCTCGCCACCACCTCGATCGAGCAAGTTCCCGCGCGCTGCTGGCCTCGCGAGCTCAAATGCCGCAGCCGCATGCACTATTTTCTGGCCGACCGCGAGGCGGCTCGCACGCATCCAGGCAGCAGGGCTTTGATGACCGACGCCGATCGGCATGTGACCGAGGCAACCACTGCCAACATCGTGCTCTACCATCCACAACGTGGCTTGCGCACTCCGCCCCTCGAGCAAGTCCTGCACGGCATCAGCCTTGGCATTCTCGAGCGACTAGCGCGCCAGCTCGCCATACCCTGGAGCTACGAAAGCTTGTCCGCGCCCGACGTAGCTTCTAGCAGCGAGGTCATGCTCACGAGCACCTCGCCCTGCGTGTTGCCGGTGGTGCGCTTCAACGGCAGCCCGATCGGCGCCAGCCATCCCGGGCCGGTGTTCAAGCAATTGCTTGCCGCTTGGAGCGAGCTGGTCGGCGTGGACATCCTGGCGCAAGCCCAGCGTTATGCACACCGCTAGTGCATCTTGCTGGCGTCGTTCAGGATCTGCACATACCACCCGGCGGCCCGGAATATCAAGACGATGATCAAAATCGCAACGATGCCCCACACCGCGTAACCCAAGAGTACGGTTAGCGTGTGCATCGCGACGCGCGATTCATCCTGATATTGGGTGGTCAGGTGCCGCATCGACTGCACGAGCCGCCCGCTATCCTCGCCGACTTGCACGGCGTCCAAGAACATCGCGGGAAAGACGCCCGTCCGCCGCAGGCCTTCGTGGATTTCATCGCCGGCGCGGATGGAAGCCAAGACCACGAGGGCGCTCTCGGCATAGCGCAGGCTTTGCGTCGACAGCAGCGAAAGTTCGAGTGCCTTGCGCAGGTCCATGCCTGAGTTCAGCGTGACGTGCAGGGCCGAAGTCAGCCTGGCGAGCGCCAGGGTCTCAAAAGCCCTGCCGACGACCGGCAGCCGCAGCGCCACTCGTTCGACCGGCGCGACCCACAAAGCGCCGCGCGCGGCGCCTCGAACGAGCACCGCGATCCCCAGACCCGCCGCGCCCACGATCGCCAGATAAATCGCCAGGCCGGAATTGCCGCGCAGCCCAAAGCCGAACAAGTCGGCGAGCTGCGGGATCGCCCCCGCCAGCCAAATGATCAGGCCGACCACCATCAGCGCCATCGTGAGCTCGATGACGGGCCACGTGAGCGAGCTCACCAACATGCGCCGCAATTGCAGCCGATGCTCGTAATAGTCAGCCAACTGCTCGCAGGTTTCGGGCAGGTGTCCGGTGTTCTCCCCCACTGCCACCATGCCGCGGAAGAACTCGGGGAAGAAGCCGCCGCTCTTGGCGAGCCCCTCGCTCATCGAAAAACCCTGGGCGACCGAATCGCGCACCCTGGCAAAGCTCGGCCGGGCGCGCGGTGACGCCGAGGCTGTTTCCCGCGTCCACACGGTGCGCACGTCGATGCCCGACTCGAACGAAATCGCCAGCCGCCGGCACAGCGATGCCAATTGCTTAAGTGGAATGCGTGGGCTGCCAATCATCTCTTTTCCCGGCGCGGGGACACTCCAGGTAGCTTAACCGCTCCACGCGGCAAAAACCTACACTGCCCATGTGTTCTCGTGGCGGTCGCGAGATAACTTGCACCTATAAGCCGCCCAGGCGCGCGATTACAATTCGGGTCTTGCCGGCCGTGAAGTTCAGCCAATTGCGGCTCGAAGGCGGCATTCGAGGACCACCGTTACCGCCATGCCACGCTACGAATGTGTCGCGATTTCCGGCGTCGGACTGATCGGAGGATCGGTCGGCCTCGCCCTGCGCGAAAAAAAGCTGGCCGCCGAAGTCGTGGGCTTTGGTTCCCGGCCGGCAACGCTCGAGGCTGCACTGGCTGTGGGTGCCATTACGCGCGCGGCGCCCGACGTGCGCTCGGCCGTGGCCGCTGCCCAAGTCGTCGTTGTTTGCGCGCCCGTCGGGGCCATCGTGGAGCAGGTTCGCCAAATTGCTCAGCAGTGCCCGCCCGGCACCTTGATTACGGATGCCGGCAGCACCAAGGCAGAAATCGTGGCGGCCATCGAGCAACTGGAACGCCAAAAGTCCTGGCCGGCAGGCGTCACATTCGTGGGCGCGCACCCCTTGGCCGGCAACGACAAGCGCGGTCCGCAGCATGCCGACGCCAGTTTATTCGCCGGGCGCCTGGTGGTGATCACCCCGACGGCAAGCACGAGCGCCCAGGCGGTGCGCCAGGCCACTGATTTCTGGCAATCCTTGGGCGCGATCACTCGCGAGATGTCGCCCGACGAGCACGATCGGGCGCTCGCCATGACCAGCCACCTGCCGCACCTGATTGCGGCCTGCGTCGCGGGCGCCACTCCAGCCGAATTCTTGCCGCTTACGGCAAGCGGTTGGCAGGACAGCACGCGCATCGCCGGCGGCGACCCGGCCATGTGGCGGCAGATCATGCTCGCCAACCGCGAGCATTTGTTAACCGCCTTCGACGGTTTTTCCGGCAACCTCGAGGCCTGGCGCCGCGCGCTCGAATCGGCGGATGGGCCGGCCCTCGAGCACTTGTTGGCTGAAGCCAAGCGCGTGCGCGACTCGGCCAACGGCCCGGCTGGGCCTGCTTCTTAGCACGGCGTCATACCGCCACTTGATCGCGCGCGAGCTCGAGACAGGTTTGGAACGCGCGGACCGTCGCCTCGATTTCCGCTTCGCCGTGCACGGCCGACACGCAGCCGCCCGGCCAGGGAAACAGGTCCATGCCGCCGACAATCAATCCGCAGCGCAAATCGTGAACCGCAGGTCCGGTGAGCGGTTTGAGCTCGTCTGACGGTACGCGGCCTGCCGCGATATCCGCGGGCGTAACGTCGCGCTCGCGCGGATTCAGAAAAACGTGAAATCCTGATGAGGCTCCGTAGACCACCCATGGAAAGCCTTGCCGCTTGAGCATGTCATTCAAGCGGTCGCGCAACCCCGCCGCCGCCCGGTCGGCATCGGCGATCGCGCGCCCGTCCTCGATTAGCCGAAGGGTTGCCAGGCCCGCGGCGGCCGTCAGCGGATTCGCGTTGAACGTTCCCTGGTGCGGAACCCGATGCCGCAGGTTCCACTCGCGATCCGCTCGCGGCGTGATCGTGTCCATCAGGTCGGCTCTTCCGGCCACAGCCCCACCTGGCAAGCCGCCCGCAAGAATCTTCGCGAACGTGGCCAGGTCCGGCGTCACGCCGAGTAATTGCTGGGCTCCGCCGGGCGCGACGCGAAAACCGGTGATCACTTCATCGAAAATGAGCAAGACGCCTTTGCGCGCGGTCAGCTCACGCACTTGTTTGGCAAAACCCTCGACGAGCGGCACCAGGCCGAACGTGGCGCCGGTCGGCTCCATGATCACCGCCGCCACGTCATCGAACTGGTCGAGCATCCGCTCGAGCGCGGCGATGTCGTTGGGCGGACAAATCGCCGCCTGCTCGGCAACCCCCGGCAACACGCCGGGCGGTGCTGAGCCATCAAAGTGCGAAGTCACGCCGAACGCGACCTGGTCGTGCCAACCGTGGAAATGCCCCGCGAAGCGAACGATGCGATTTTTTTCCATAAACGCCCGCGCCAGCCGAATCGCGAGTAGCGTCGACTCCGTGCCCGATCCAGTGAAGCGGACCTTTTGGGCGCAGGGCACGAGCCGCTTGACCTGCTCGCCCCACTCGACCTCCAGCTCATGAGCCGCGCCGTAATGCGTGCCTTTGGCCAGTTGCTCGGAAATCGCCTGCGACACGGCCGGATGCGCGTGTCCCAGCAGCAAGGCGCCGTGCCCGCCGATGTAATCAACGTATTCGTTCCCGTCGACGTCCCACTTCCGCGCCCCCTTGGCCCGCGCAATCGCCAGCGGATAGGGGTCGAGAAGCCGCGTATCGTGCGTCACGCCGCCCGGGAAAACTTCGCGCGCTCGGGCGCTCAACCGCGCGGAGCCGGGGGTCTTTTGTTTATAGGCAGAAACGATGGCGGAATTGCGCATGCGCTCACTCATTCAACAATCTTGCATACGAACCCCAGCGTAGCGTCGCGACGGAGCTCACGCGAGCACTTCGTGCACCACGCGGCCGGCGACCCCGGTCAGCCGCTCCGCGCGGCCATTGTGGGTCAGGGTCAGCCGCTCGTGATCGAGTCCCAGCAGGTGCAAGATCGTGGCGTGCAGGTCGTTCACGTGCACTTTGTTCTCGATGGCATACAGGCCGATCTCGTCGGTCGCGCCGTAAGTGACGCCCGGTTTTACGCCGCCACCGGCCATCCACATCGTGAACCCATACGGATTGTGGTCGCGGCCGTTTCCGCTTTCGCTCATCGGCGTGCGGCCGAACTCGCCGGCCCACACCACGAGCGTGCTATCGAGCAGGCCGCGCTGCTTGAGATCGACAAGCAAGCCGGCAATCGGCTGATCGCTTTCGCGGCACCGCGCCGAATGGTTGCCTTCGACGTCGCTATGAGCATCCCACTTGCTGCCCGACCCCATGTACAACTGCACGCAGCGCACGCCGCGCTCGACCAGTCGGCGGGCAAGGATGCAGTTGCGCGCATTGCGCCCCACCCCCTTCTCGTCGACTCCATACAGTGCGAGCGTCTCGGCCGATTCGTCCGACAGATCGATCGCCGAGGGCGCCGCGGCTTGCATGCGAAACGCCAGCTCGTAGGCGGCGATCCGCGCGTCCAGTCGGTCGTCTTCTTCTCGGCCCTTCAGATGCGCCCGGTTGAGCGATTGAATGAAATCCAGCTTCTGCCGCTGACGCAAGCCGCCCGCCAGCTCATCCGGCGCAAGGTGCAGGATCGGCAGCTTGTCATCGCGAAACTTCGTGCCCTGGTAAGCGGCGGGCATGAAGCCCGTGCTCCAGTTGCGCGTTCCGCCCGGCGGATTGTCCGCGTTGTCGGTCAGCACCACGTAGCCGGGCAGATCTTCGGCTTCGCTCCCCAGTCCATACAAGCACCACGAACCCAGCGAAGGCCGCCCGCCGAGCACGCTGCCGGTATTCATCTGGCAGATGCTGCCGACATGATTGAGCCCATCCGCATAGCAACTGCGAATCACGGCCATCTCGTCAACCAGCTTCGCGAGATGGGGATACCAGTCGCTCACCCAAATCCCCGATTGGCCATGTTTGGCGAACTTGCGCTGGCTGGCCAACAGAGGCGTAAACGCCGTGCGCCCCATGGCGGTCACCGGCCGCGTAAAACTGTCGGGCAGCGGTTTGCCCGCCAGTCGCGTGAGCTCCGGCTTGGGATCGAAAAGATCGATATGGCTTGGCCCGCCATCCAAAAAACACCAGATGACACTTTTGGCCCCGGCGGCGAAGTGAGGTTCGCGCGCCGCCATGCCCCTCGCCATTTGAGAGTTCGTCGCGGCATCAGCCTCGCGCGCCAGCAATGACGCCAGCGCGATCGATCCAAACCCCGCGCCTGCGCGCGCTAAAAAATCTCGCCGGGACGTGGCATGTTCAAAATGAACGCCCGGCAAATCGGTCTGGCGGTTGGCGGTAGGTGGCATGGAGTCGAGCAGGTGGGCTAATCGACGTACAAAAGCGAATTCGCGTTTAGTAGCGCGTGGCAAAAATCGACAAGCGCGGCGGCTTGGGCAGGATCGTAGGTTCCGATTGGCGATGGCAGCGATTCGACCTGCGTGCCGGCGCCGGTCTTGGTGACCACTTCGGCTTGTCGGGCCACAAAATCGCTCGCCGCGCGCAGCTCTTCATCATTGGCCCCGCGCCCCGTGGCCTCGGCAAATGCGGCACGCAACAGAGCCGCCGTATCCTGTCCGTGCTCCGCGATCAGCCGGCCGCACCAGGCCCGAGCCTGCTCGATCGCCAGCTCGCCATTCAGTAGCGCGAGCGCTTGCGGGGCCGTGGTGGTCATCGAGCGCGCCGCGCAACTGTTGTGCATGTCCGGTAGGTCGAAGATATCGAGCAGTGGATAGCGCAGGTTGCGCTTGGCCAGCACATATACCGAACGCCGATTGCGATCCTGCGGCCGCTCGTCCGTCTTCCAGGCGGCCTTCGCGCCCACGCCCGCCGGCAGCTCCGGCCGGGCGCTGGGCCCGAACATCTTTTCACTCAATTCTCCGGCTAGCGCAAGCATGGTGTCGCGCACCGCCTCTCCCTCCAGCCGTTGCCGGTTGGCATGCCACAGCAGCCGGTTGTCGGGATCAACAGCCAGGGCAGCCGCATGCTCAGGCGTTTCGCGCAAGACGCGCGACGATTGCCGGTACGTGGCCGACGTGACCATCAGCCGGTGCATGGCTTTCATGCTCCAGCCGCGCCCGACAAACTCCACGGCCAGCCAATCCAATAGCTCAGGATGCGACGGCGGATCGCCCATCGCGCCAAAATCGTTCGGCGTTCCCACCAGCCCGCGGCCAAAGTGATGCTGCCAGATGCGGTTCACCATCACCCGCGCCGTCAGCGGGTGATCGGGCCGCGCGAGCCACCGCGCCAGCGCCGTGCGGCGCCCCGTCGTGCCCGACTGGCCGGGCGGCGGCGTGATGTCGGGCTCGCTGGCTCCCAAAAATGCCGGAAACCCAGGCTGCACCTCTTCCAGCGGTTTGCGATAACTGCCAACCGCCAGGCGATGCGTGGGAGGCGACTGCTCGGCCGCGTCGGTAACCGACATCGCAAGGGGCAAGGCCGCCGGCCGCAAGTGGTCGAACTCGGCAAGCTGCTTGGTCAGTGTCTCGTAACGCGCCTTTTCGTCCCCCTTCAGATGCTTGCTGGGAATTTCCGCCAGCTTCGGAGACACAACTTTCATCGCCTGCGTGCAAAGCTGTTTTTCCATGGCCGACCGCTCGGCCAGCGGCAGCTGCATGGCCTGCTGGATATCCGGAGCGAACTTGAGGATCGAGTCCTTCATCACCGCCGTGCGGTGCGGCTCCAAAATCGCATCGAGCTCGGCCCGAATCGACTGCGTAGCGGCTTCGTACGCGGCCTTTTGCTCGGCATATCTCTGTTTCTCTTGGGCGGAAGCCAGCGGAACGTCATCCCGCGGCAATAGGGGCGCGAAAAACGCCTGGAAGCGGTAATAGTCGACCTGTGTGATCGGATCGAACTTGTGATCGTGACAGGCCGCGCAGCCGATTGTCAGGCCCAGAAACGCCAGGCCCGTGGCTTCTGTCAGATCGTCGTGAATCTGCTGCCGCCGCTCGCGCACGTCAGCCGCGTTGTATTCATCGGGATAGAGCCGATTCAGCCCCGTGGCCACTATCGCCTCCGGATCATCCGCGGCAATTTCGTCGCCGGCAAGCTGCTCCAGAATGAACCGGTCGTACGGCAAATCGCGATTGAACGCGCGGATCACATAGTCGCGATACTTATGGGCGTTGGGCCGGAAGGCATCCTCCTTGAACCCATCCGTCTCGGCGAAACGCACTACGTCCAGCCAGTGCTGGGCCCAACGCTCGCCATAGCGAGGCGAGTCGAGCAAGCGATCGACCAGCCGCTCATAGGCGTCGCCGCTCGTGTCGGCCAGAAAATCGGCTTGCTCCTTGAGCGTCGGCGGCAGGCCCGTCAGATCGTACGACAACCGCCGCAAGAGCGTCAGTTTGTCGGCCGCCGCATTGGGCCGCAGCCCTTTGCCTTCCAGCCCGTGCAGCACAAACGCGTCGATGGGGTTAATGACCCAACCGCCGCTCGTCACCGGCGGGACAGCCGGCCGCTGAGGTGAATGGAACGGCCACTTGCCCAGGTTAAACCTGGCCGGCTGATCGGCTGACAGCGCCGCGGCGGCACAAAAGCATGCCGCTAAAACGGCTAGCAGCCAGCCATGCCGCGCAAGTTTTCGCCGGCTAAAAAGCATCGCGCACCGTTCTCAAGCCGCGCTCCCGCGCGAGTGCCCTGGCGATCGCCTAAGTGCCTCATCATAGCTCTCGAAAGTGCAGTCAATCAAGCGCGCCGGAGCGGTCGTCTCAGCCGTCGGACGTCCACTGGAAGCGGCGTTTGCAGCGCGGCTGCACACGCGGCCCTAAAGCAACGATTTCACAAAGAAAGTCGCCCAGCCAAGCGCCAGAATGCCGCCAAACGCAGCCATGTAGCGCGGCCGAGTCGACCAGCCGCCCCACACGCGGATGTCGTGCGGCCGGAACCACAGCTTCCAGGCAGCATGCAGCCAGGCGGCCGTCAGCAAGCCAAGCGCGTACCCGCCGGCGGCTGACGTTAGATGGTCGAACAGAAATCGTATCAAGGCCTACGCTCTTGCCGGGCAATCTCTCGGCTCTGGATACACCATTGGCACGGGGGATTGGAACCCCTCTGGCGGGCTTTGGTTCCTGTCGATTTTGTTAAATATTGGTGAAGGATTATGACTGCGCGAAAAAAGCCGAAATGGCACTCATTCGGGCCTATTAAGCCTGGAACTTTTCGACTCACTCGCCGACCGCCTGAAGCGGGTTGGCAGGGTCCAAGTGGCCGTTGCCGAGCGTCTGGATCTCGACCATCTGGCGATACAGGCCGCTTTGGGCAAGCAGATCTCGGTGCGTCCCCATTTCGACGATCCGTCCATGGTCCAGCACGACAATTCGACTGGCCTGGGCAATCGTGCTCAGGCGATGGGCAATTACGAACGAAGTTCGCCCACGCATCAGCGTCAGCAGGCTTTGCTGGATCAATCGCTCGCTCTCGCTGTCGAGATTGCTCGTGGCTTCATCCAGAATCAGAATTCGCGGATCGGCCAATAGCGCCCGCGCGATGGCGATCCGCTGCCGCTGCCCGCCACTCAATCGTACGCCGCGCTCGCCGATGATCGTATCGTAGCCGTGGTCGAGCTTGGCGATGAATTCATGCGCATTGGCGGCCCGCGCGGCGCGCTCGATTAACGCAGGGTCGGCGCCGCGAACGGCGTAGGCGATGTTGTCGTTGACCGTGCCGTCAAACAGAAACACATCTTGCTCGACGATTCCCAGCAACCGTCGATAGCTCTCCACGTTTATCTCGCGCAAATCGAGCCCGTCCAGCTCGACCGATCCGGCCGAAGGGTCGTAAAACCGCGCCACCAGGTTGGTAAGCGTGGTCTTGCCTGCGCCGCTCCGCCCCACAAGCGCCACGGTCTCGCCGGGCCGCACGTCCAAGTTGATTTCCTCCAGCACAAACTCGCTCGAGCCGGGATAACGGAACGTGACGTCCCGCAGCATGATTCGCCCCGCAACTTCGTTTTTGCGTATGGTGATCGCGCCGGGGTTGTCGGACATTTCTTGCGGCTCAGCCAATAAGTCGAGCACGCGGTCCAGGCCCGCCAGACTGCTTTGCAGCGCGGCGGCGCTCGTGGCCAGCACCGCCAACGGGCTCAACAGCATGGCCAGATACACGAGGAACATCATCAGTTCGCCCAGCGTGAGATTGCCCGACAACACGCGTGAGCCGCCGTACAGCAACAAGGCCGCCGACGAGAGCGGGATGATGACTTCCCACACCACCTCCACCGCGCGCGCCCACCACCACACGTGCAACTGCTGCCGCGCCATGAAATGGTTCGCGCGGGTGAACCGGGCTGTTTCGCTGCGCTGCCGGCCAAAGGCCCGCACCACGCGCATTCCGGCGAAGGCCTCGGTGGCGCTGGAATCAATATTCTGTCGTTCGATACGAATATCGCGATACAGGGGCCGTATCCGCCCAATCCACGTCCGATGCGTCATCAGAATGACCGGAAACAGCACGAGCGACCCGAGCAGCAATCGCCAATCCACAACCGCCAGCACGATCAAACTGCCCAATAGCTGCACGATCGCACGCCACGGGTTATAGAGCATGCTGAAGATCAACTCGGGTATGCTGCCCGCGTCATCGCGCAGAATGCTGGCCGTACCGCCGCTCTTGAGCTGGTGGACCCGACCCAGCGGCAGGCGCACGGCATGGTCGAACGCTTTCTTGCGGGTCGCCACTTGCACGCGCGTCACCGTGCGCGTGGCATACCAGCGTCCCCACAATCGCACCGCCGTCTCTGCGAGCGAAATCCCAATCACGCCGAGCGCTAGCCACCACAACAACTGCAACGGGCTGTCGGGCTCGGGGATAAAAATCGTCCACGGCCACTCGAGCGGTTTGCCGGCCAGCACGTTATCGATCATCAACTTGGTGGCGGCCGGCGAAACGAGCGCAAGCAGCGTGGCGATCGTCAACGTAACCAGCGAAAACACGATCGGCAGCCGATACCCGGCCAGCATTCCCCAAAAAGCCGTGAAGAGCTGCCAGAAACTGCGCTGCTTTTCGCGAGCGGGTAAGCCGCCTTGCGCGGGGTCAGTCGCGCGGCGGCCCAGCCGCAATTGCTTGCGATAATCGGAAAAACGCGTGCGGCTGCGGACGTGAGACATGCGCGGAATCGTGAGGGGCTTTTAAGGCGGCGTCGTAACTACATTCTAGGCGCTCGCGCGCCGGCCGCCCACGCCGCCTCGCGCAAGGCCACCCGTCGACGAAGGCCTGAAATCCTTATGGCCGCTCCGCAAGTCGAGTGATATCTTGAGCCAGTGCGGTGCTGGTTCATGACCAGACCCTTAAGGAGCCGAAGCATGGTCGAAAACGCCACCTGGTATTACGCAAAGAATGGACAGTCGGTCGGCCCAATGCCGTTGGCCGAGCTGCGCGCGAAACTCACCACGCTGGACGGCGAAAACACGCTTGTGTTCGGACCCGGCATGAGCGATTGGATCGAAGCCCGCCACGTGCCGGCGCTGGCTTCGCGGCCCACGGCGCCGCCGCCAACGGTGCCGACCGCGCGTCGCTCGGACGAAATCGACTACGAGATCTTCGGCTCCGAGATGCAGTACGTCGAAGTAACGCTCGATCCGGGCGAGATGGTGCTCGCCGAAGCCGGCGCGATGATGTATATGACCGATGGCATCCAGATGGACACCGTGTTTGGCGACCCGTCGGCGCCGCGCGGCGGCTTCTGGAGCAAGGTGGCCGCGGCCGGCAAGCGCGTGCTGACCGGCGAGTCGATGTTCATGACCACCTTCACGAATGGCGCGCCCTCCGGTCGCGAGATCGTGGCCTTCGCTTCGCCCTTTCCCGGCAAGGTCGTGCCCATGCACTTGGACGAGCTCGGGGGAGAGCTGATCTGCCAGCGCGACTCGTTCTTGTGCGCTGCCCGCGGCACGCAGATCGGCATCGCGTTTCGCAAACGCATCGGCGTGGGGCTGTTCGGAGGCGAAGGGTTCATCATGCAGCGGCTCACCGGCGATGGCATTGCGCTGGTTCATGCCGGTGGAATGCTCATGCGCCGCACGTTGGCTGCCGGAGAGCGGCTGCGCCTCGACACCGGTTGCCTGGTGGCCCTGTTGCCCAGTGTCGATTATGACATTGCCTTTATCGGCGGCGTGAAGAACACGCTGTTCGGAGGCGAAGGCTTGTTTTTGGCCACGCTCACCGGTCCCGGCGATGTGTGGTGCCAGTCGCTGCCCTTTTCCCGCCTGGCCGGACGCATCGTCGCCGCCGCGCCGCAGACCGGGCAAGGCGGCAAAGAAGAGGGCTCGCTGCTCGGCGGCTTGGGCCGGTTGCTCGATGGTGATAACCGATAAGCCTGAAACGCTCCCCGGCGCACCAAAGCGTTAATTAAAAGGATCACCCCGTGGCTGCCGTCATCGCAGAACGCCCCGCGCCCGCCTCGCCCGACCGGCGAACTGATCGCATGCCGCCCGGCATTCCTTACATCGTCGGCAATGAGGCTGCCGAGCGATTTAGCTTCTACGGCATGAAGGCGATCCTCAAGATCTACCTGATTGCCCTCTTCGTGCGCTTCGCGAACGAAGCCGGCGTGGCCGCCGAAACGATGGCCGAAGCCGAAGCCCGCAGCACCGAGGTCGTGCACCTGTTCGTGGCCGGCGTGTATGCCTTTCCACTTTTAGGCGCGGTCATCGCCGACCGCTTGCTCGGCAAGTACCGCACGATCCTTTGGGTCTCGCTGATCTACTGCGCGGGCCATGCCGTGCTGGCCCTGGCTGGCCGGCTGGGGGCCATGTCTCAATATGACGCCGCCGAACTCTCCATGTACTTGGGCCTGGGGCTGATCGCCGTTGGATCGGGCGGCATCAAGCCCTGCGTGTCCGCCAACGTGGGCGACCAGTTCAACGAATCCAACGCACACCTGGTGACGAGGGTCTATCAGGTTTTTTATTTCATGATCAATTACGGATCGTTCTTCTCGACGCTCCTCACGCCCATTTTGCTGCGCAGCTATGGCCCTGAGCTCGCGTTTGGCGTGCCCGGCATCCTGATGGGAATCGCCACGGTCGTGTTTTGGATGGGGCGCAACAAATTCATCCACGTTCCGCCTCAACCCGGCGGCAAGCTCGGGCTGTTCGACTCGGTCGTCACCACCCTGCTCTTTACTCCCTTGTTCTCGATCATCATCGGCTACTTCGTGCTCTGGGAACGTTACTTGGGAAGTCTGGAGCACGAGGCGGCGGCCCAAGGAACTGAGTTTTCCGGAGCGACGCCGGGCATCGTCGCGCAATTCTTCACCACGTATTGGTGGCTGCCGGCGGGAACCCTGGCGGCACTGGCGCTCGGAATTGTGCTCTTTCGCGCGCGGCAACAATTGCATCCCGATCGCGGCTTTTTGGCCGTGCTGCTCTATAACTTCGCGCACCGGCACGAGCGCCAGCCAGGCATGTCGTTCTTCGACGTTGGCCGGCGGCACTTCGGCGACGAGGCCGGCGATGGTCCGCCCGCCGTGCTCAGAATCATGGTCGTGTTCTCGATGGTCAGCGTATTCTGGGCTCTCTTCGATCAGCACGCTTCGACGTGGGTCGATCAGGCGCGGCAAATGGGGCTCGGGCTCGTGATGCCGGCTTATCTGGCCTATTGGGGACTTGCCGCGGGTGTGCTGCTATCGATCTTCGCCGGAGTGTGGCTATTCACTTGGGTCGCCAACCGGCCGTTGCCCCGTAAGCTGACGCTTTCAATCTTGGGCGGCGTGCTCGCGCTTGGAGTGGTGGCCGCCCTTCTCGATCTGTTCGGTCCGCCGGCAGGTACACCTCTCGATGGCGACAGCTCCGCGCGCGGACACCTGCTGCGCGTCGAGATGAATGCCGCGCAGTTGTCGGCCCTGAACCCGGTGTTCGTGATGCTCGTGATTCCAGCGCTCAATTTTCTGGTGTACGCGCCATTGCGCAAGCGTGGCATCGAGATCAAGCCGCTGCAAAAAATGACGGCCGGCATGTTCTTGGCCGCCGCTGCCTTCGCGGCCGCGGCCATCTTGCAACAGGCCATTCAGGCCGCGGGGCCAGGACATGTCCACGCACTGTGGCAAATCGTGCAGTACTTCATCATGACCGTGGGAGAAGTGCTGGTTTCGATCACCGGGCTGGAGTTCGCCTACACCCAGGCCCCGCGCGTGATGAAGTCCACGATCATGAGCTTTTGGCTGTTGTGCGTGACGTTTGGCAACCTGCTGGTCGCGTTCCTCGCGCCGCTGCAAAAAACGATCGCCCTCTCGTCGTTTTTCTGGTTGTTTGCCGGTTTGATGGCGGGCGCGGCGCTGATCTTCGCGCTGCTCGCAAGTTTCTATCGCGGCAAAACCTACCTGCAGGACGCCCCGGCTTCGTAGTCGGTATCCCAGCGCGGCTTCTCGCGCGCATCTGTGCTAAGATCGGGGCCGGATGGAGCTGCGGCGTCTTTGAAACTCGGTCTTTTACCGGAGTTCGTTCGATGCGGCCCTTCGACGATTTTCTTGCGCGGCACCGCGATCTGACGAGACGCTATTTTCTCAAGCTCGGCGTGCTGGGCCTCGCCATGCCCACCGTCTTGCGCGGCGCGGGCCAAGCGCAAGCTGCAACGGGCGGATCGTTACTTCCCAACGCCGAAGAAAAGGCAAAGCGTTTCGGCAGTTACTTGACGCCCGACGAGCTGTTTGCCGATGTCTCGCGCGGCCAGCCGCTGCCGCACGAGCTCTCAGACGAGAAAAAGTCGCAGGTCGGCATGACGCGCGACACGTGGCGGCTGGAAGTGATCTCAGATCCCGATCATCCCGTGAAGTTGCGCAAACCGCTCACCAAGAAAGACAACACGGCACTCGACTTCAAGGATCTTTTGGCCTTGGGCGAGAAGCACGCCGTACGGTTCCCCAAGATCATGACCTGCCTGAATCTCGGTTGCCCGCTGGGAATGGGGATCTGGGAGGGCGTGCCCTTGCGCGAAGTGGTGTGGCTAACCCAACCGCGCGAGGACACGCGGCGCGTGTTCTTCTATGGCTACCACAACGACGACCCCAAGCAGATCTTTCGCAGTTCGCTGCCGATCGGCCGTGTGATGGAAGACTATTTCAACTTGCCGCCGGTAATCTTGTGCTACAAACTCAACGGCCAGTGGCTGAGCAGCACGCGCGGCGGGCCGGTCCGTGTGATGGTGCCCGAGGCCTATGGGTTCAAGAACGTTAAATGGTTGTCGCACGTCGTGCTGACCAATCTGTTTCACGCCAACGACACATACGCCGAACAAGGCAATGACATCGATAGCCCCATGAAAACGTTTGCTGCGACGATCGCCGCGCCGCGGAAGGTGAAGGCCGCCGAGCCGTTTGGCCTGACCGGCTACGCGCAAGTGGGTGTCAGCGGCATCCGCGGCGTGCAAGTTTCCGCCGAACCGCAGGGCACCACGCGCCAGGACGATCCCTACTTCATCACCGCTCCGTGGCGCGACATGGAAATCCTCGCCGCCCCGGAAGCCTGGGGCGGCGGACTGCCCGACGACAAAATCCCGTCGGGCACGCACGGATTCGACTCGCAAAGCGGGCGGCCGCTCGCCTGGCCCATGCAATTCTGTGCCGCGCATTGGGCCGGCGTCCATCCTGGCCTGCCTACGGGCAAATACAACTTCCGCTGCCGCGCGATTGATGCCAACGGACTTGCTCAGCCCATGCCGCGCCCGTTTCGCAAAAGTGGCAGCAACGCGATCGAGCAATTCACGCTGGAAGTGACCGATGCCTAGCGGCTGGCGCGGGCGCTTAGCCGGCGATCGCGGTCACAGCCGCCGTCGCCTCCGCTTCCGACTCGCGCGCCGGCAACTCCGCCGCCGTATGCTCGATCACGCGCATGGTCATCCACTTGCCTTGCTGGAAGCGCGCCATGAAGCCCAGCCCCAGCACGGTGATGAACACGGTGACGGCGTACCACGCCACTGCAAACCCTTCCGGTCCATAGATCACCGAGGCCACGTACGTGGGCAGAACCAACAGCACCACGCCCATCGAAAACGAAAGACCGAGCGCGAAACGGGTATCGCCCGCGCCGCGGATGGCGGCGTTGAACACCACGAACATCGAATCGAAGAACGAATAAAAGGCCACGAAGCGCAACAAGCCAATCACCAATTGGCGCAGCTCGGCATGGTCCGCCAGGCCGTAGGGCTTGAGGATCAAATCGGGCAGCAACAGGTAAACGCCGCAAAACAGCAGGGTGTAGCCGCTGGCAAGCGCGAACGCGAGCCAGGTGGTGCGCACGGCCAGATGGGGCCGGCCTTCGCCGATGCGATGTCCGACCAGCACCGTGACGGCCGTGCCCAGCCCCAACAAGGGAATGAACACTCCGCCGTTGAGGTTGAACACCAGGCTCGTGGCGGTGAGCTCCTCCTTGCCAAGCCGGCCGATGAGCTGCACGAACATCGTCCAGCAGCCGACGTCCAAAAACTGTTGCAATCCGCTGGGCAGCCCGAAGCGCAGCAAGCGCGCGAACAGCTCGCGGTCAAAGCGGCGTCCTTCCCACAGCCCATACACGCTGCCGCGATACATCCACACCATGACTGCCAGATACATGAACGTGATCGAGGTAAACGCGCTGACCGTGGCCAGCGCCGCGCCATCGATTCCCAACCTAGGAAAACCAAAGTTTCCGAAGATCAGCAAGTAATCGAGCGCGATGTTGATCAGCATCCCCAGCGTGTTGACGATCATGATGACCCACGTCTGTCCGCGACCGCTGAAGAAGCTCGACAGCGCCGTGTCGAGCAACAGGGGCAGCGTGCCCAGACATAAGATGCGGAAGAACCTGGCCTCCAGCAGTTGCACCGCCGAGTCGTGGCCGAACCAGCCAAAGATCAGCGGCGCAAGCGGCGCAAACACGAGCATGCCAAGCGCGGCCAGCAAGCAGATATAGATGCCGTGCCACACCACCGCTCCCACGCGATGCGGCTGCCCCGCCCCTTCGTATTGGCTGATGAACGCGTTGCTATACGCAACGGTGCCAATCGCCAGGATCGCCAGGTTATAGTGCAGCACGCCCGCGGGCAGCGCAGCGGCCATCGAGTCGACCGAATCCCAGCTCAAGAAGATGCGGTCGATGACATACATCATGGCCGTCGAGCCATAGCTCACGACCAACGGCAGCGCAACGGCCAACAGCTCGCGAAGCGAGCCGGCGCGATCAGGTTTTGGCAAGTGAGCTTGCATAACTCGGAAGGTTGCGCGAGGGCAGCGGACAATGTCTTAGCAGGTTCGATGGGAAAAAGCGCGCGCTTGCGCGCGGACTTCCCCAGCTTGCGGTAACAGACCCACGTGGCTCGAACCAGGTTCGCCCCACCACGCGTCCCCGCTACCGGCCAGACGGCCCATTCTAGGCGCCAGCACCCGGACGGTGTTTGCGATTGCGGTAGTCTCGATAAATTGCGGGAAATGTCAAAGTAGGGGCTGAGGCTCGGGCGCTGGAAAGGCCACAGGGTGCCATTGGCTTTGCCAGTGCGCGGTCGTTGTAGAGCCATGCGTCCCCAATGCGTCTTGTCTCGCCCGCTACAAATCGCGTACAAGCATGCCGCAAATTTTCCTTCACACTCTGACAGCCGATTCACATGCCCAACCTTTTCCGCGCTTTGGCCTTCGGCGTCCTATTGCTTGCCCAAACCGGTCGCGGCATGGGCCAACAACCCGCTGTGGCAGCCGGCGGCGTGACGGGTTTGGACCTTCAGACACAACTCGAAAAAGGCCTGCTGGCTCGTCGCCCAGTTGAATTCGACTACATCGAGCAGATTGTCGCCCTAGTCGATTCAGGCGACTTGCCGCGCGAAATGGTAACCACCACCTTCGTCTGGGCCCGCAAACAGCCCACGCGGCCCTTGCAGTACTTCCAGTTCGCGCTCGCGACGCGCGCCCGCAAGTTGCCGGTCGTTCTGCCGGACCTGCGCAAGCAAGCGGTGGGCATCAGCAGCAACGGCGGCCAGCACGGCGTGACCGCGCCCTAGTCCGCTACCTGCGACCGGCCTTCTACCGCCCAGAACGGCAGCCGGACAAACCGCACGATCGGCAGGCGCCCACCTAAGACCCTTCGCAGCGGCCGGCCGACTCCGAGCTAGGCTTGGGATGGCATGGGATTTGTACCCCTGCCTTGTGCCAGGGCAAAACCACGGGATACGCACTCATGAGGTCATTTACGCCGCCGCAACGCGCTCATCTCGAGCGCCGATTGGCTGAAATTGATTCCGCGCTGGAAGCCATGGAGCGTGCCGACTCGGTCGAAGGGCGCCGCACGGCCCTGGTGCGCGAACTCTTGCGCGAGGAGCGCCGCCTCGTCGAGTACTACCTCCGCCCTGGTTGCCAATCAGAACAGTCAGGCCGGGGAATGGGCCGATCCCACTGGGAGCTTTCGCGGCGTCCAAAATGACCCGCGGCGGCGTTCCAAGCTTATGCAAGCTTGCATAAGCTTGATTGTCTTGCTCCCACTTACGCTGCCCGCACGCGCTCGGGCGCAACAGCAGCCGCCTCGGAACTCGCGGCCGCATCTCGCGTGGGAAATGGAATCACCGATGGCTTCGCGCCGCCGTACGCCGCTTCCGGATCGGGCTGCTGAATCGCGTGACTCAGCTCCCACAGCCGGGCTTGCTTCATGAACACGTAAAACGCCGTGTAGGCGCACACGTGCAAGCCTGGAATTCCATCCAGGATTCCGAGCCGCAGCAGATAGAGCTGCAAAAAGCGCAAAGGCGCGCGAAAGCACATGGCAAACAGGCTTGGGCGGCGTCCCTCGTCGCGCATATTGAGCGCACCCCACGAGGCGTAGCGGTTTAGCTTTCGCCAATAACTGTCCGAGTCCCACGTCGTGTAGTGATCGAACGGTTTTTTCAAGCGCCGCACGCGCTTGTGGTCGAGCTCGATCTCGGCATGCACCCAGCGTTCGCGGTAGCGGCCCACGTCGCGGCGAAACAGTCGCAGCACGTCATCGCGATCCCAACCGCAGTGCGCGATGTGATAGCCCAGGAAATGGTTCTTGCGACCAATCCAATAGCCGTCGATGTTCGACTCGGGATGCTCCAGCACACCGCGAATTTCGGCCGCCAGCTCGGGCGTCACGCGCTCATCGGCGTCAATGATCAACACCCATTCGTGGCGCGCTTGCGGGATGGCCCAGTTCTTGAAGTTGGCCGAGTGTACATACTCGCGCTCGATGATTCGGCAGCCCCCCATCTCGCGGACGATTTCCAGCGTGCCGTCGGTCGAACCCGAGTCGGCAATCAGGATCTCGTCGGCCAGGCCGCGCACAGCCTCGATGCAAGGCCGGATGTTGCGTCGCTCGTTCATGCAAGGGATGAGTGCGGTCAGTTTCGCTTTCATAACCAAGAACCCCTGCAATGAAATGAAAAAGTCCCCGCTCAATTGGTGTCGGCTGCCTCACAGGCCATACTTTCGGATCGACCCGCATACGCGGCACAGCATGCCTGAATCGCCTACTTTCGCGCTAGCTGGTCGACTTGTGGCGCGTTTAGCCGCCCTATTTGGAAGAGCCGGCCGGAGGCGGCCCTAGCTGGCACGGCGAGACTGGCTCGATTAGCTTGGCCCAATGTGGGCCGGTGCTGGCGAAGTCGTCGCGGGCCAGGTTCGCGTGAGCTCAACGTGTGCGGAGGACAACGAGATGGGGCGCTTCAATCGACAGGACCTCGCGATCGCGACCGCGGCCATGATCTGTGCGGCGCTCTACGCAACTGCCGGCGCAACTGCCCGCGCCGACGAGCCGGATGCCAGGCCCACGCTCGCCATCAAGGCCGGCCGGCTGTTCGATGCGACGGCCGACGCCTATCAGTCCAATGTCGTGATTCTCGTGGGGGGTGACCGCATCAAGTCGGTCTCGCCGGCAGCCGAGTCGAAGATCCCAGACGGCGTGCAACTGATCGACCTGTCGCAAGCCACCGTCCTGCCCGGCTTGATCGATTGCCACACGCACCTGGGCGGGCGGGCCGATCGCTATGACGAGATTTACAAATTCAAAACCACTCCCTACCACCACGCCTTCAATGCCGTCGTCAATGCGCAGACGACGCTCGCCGCGGGCTTCACCACCGTGCGCGACGTCGGCTCACGCCCCTTCATGGCGCTCGACTTGCGCGATGCCATCGCCGAAGGTCTCATCCCCGGCCCGCGCGTCGTTGCCAGCGGACCGGGCATTTCGATGACCGGCGGTCACGGCGATCTCAATCGCTACGCTCCGCAAGTGCGCGTCAGCAGCTTTCCGGACGAACGCGATTTTCGCATCGCCGATGGCCCCGACCAGGTCCGGCAAGTGGTTCGCGCGCAGCTCAAGTACGGCGTCGACCTGATCAAGATCCACGCCTCGGGCGGCGTGCTGTCGCGCGGTGATGCGCCGGGCGCCGCGCAATTCACGGTCGAAGAGCTCAAGGCGGCTGTCGAAGAAGCGCATGCCGCCGGCCGAAAAGTTGCCGCTCACGCGCACGGAACGCAGGGCATCAAAAACGCCCTCGTCGCAGGCGTCGATTCGATCGAACATGGCAGTCTCATCGACGACGAAGGCATTCAAATGATGCTCAAGCAGGGCGCCTGGTTGGTGGCCGACATCTACAACGACGACTATCTGCTCGGCAAAGCCATCGAATTCCATCTGCCGCAAGAATCGATCGACAAGGAGCGCGCCATCGGCCAGTTGCAGCGCGACAATTTCGCCAAGGCCGCCAAGGCCGGCGTGAAAATCGCCTTCGGCACCGATGCCGGCGTCTATCCACACGGCGATAACGCCAAGCAATTTGTGTACATGGTCAAGTATGGCCTGACGCCGGCCCGCGCCATTCGCTCCGCCACCTCCGACGCCGCCGAGCTGCTCGGAAAACCAGACGTCGGCCGCGTCAAACCCGGATTGTTTGCCGACATGATCGCGGTCGCCGGCGATCCCTTGGCCGATGTGCGCGCGCTGGAAACGGTCGGCTTTGTGATGAAAGGCGGCGCGGTTGTCAAAGACAACTTGAGCTCGAAATCGAAGCCATAACCCTGCAGTTCTCGGCCCCGTGTCGCTCTCCCCAGCTTGTTTGTTTGACAACAGTTTGCAGAGCGTCAATTTGCTTCCTAAGCTGAAAGACCTTTCGATTCCGCTACAAAAATCCCTCCCACGGCCCTCGATCACCCTCCACAGGAACTCGGCGATGAACATCCCCCGCGCATTCGCTTGGACTCTCTTCGCACTGTTGGCTTATGCCTCCCCCGCGCAAGGAGCGGGCTATGATCGGCCGGCCAAAGATCCGCACCAAAGCCGCTCGGTCGTCGTCGCCGAGCACGGCATCGTCGCCGCCAGCCAGCCGCTCGCCGCGCAGGCGGGCCTCGACATTCTGAAAAAGGGTGGAACCGCGGCCGATGCCGCCATCGCCACTAGCGCCATGCTCGGCCTTGTCGAGCCCATGAGCTGCGGCATCGGTGGCGACGTGTTCGTGATCTATTGGGACGCCAAAACTCAAAAGCTCTATGGCTTAAACGGCAGCGGACGCAGCCCCTACAACTTGAACCGCGATGTCTTCAAACAAAAGGGACTCAAGAGCATCCCCGGCCAGGGCCCGCTGTGCTGGTCGGTGCCGGGCTGCGTGGCAGGTTGGGAAGATCTCCGCGCCCGCTTCGGCAACAAAAAGCTGTCCGAGATTCTTGAGCCGGCCATCGCCTACGCCCAGGGCGGTTTCCCGGTCAGCGAAATCATTGCCGTGTATTGGGGCGCAGGCGCCGCCGGCTTGAAGAAATATCCCGACACTGCCAAGACGTACCTGGTTGACGGCAAGGCGCCTCGCGAGGGCGAGATGTTCCGCAACCCAAACCTGGCGGCCAGCTACCTCGCGATCGCCGCCGAAGGGTCTGCCGCGTTCTATCGCGGCGCGATCGCACAGAAGATCGTCTCAGCCAGCGAAGCCAACGGCGGCTACATGTCGCTCAAAGATCTGGCCGACCATCACAGCGATTGGGTCGAGCCCGTCTCGACCAACTACCGCGGCTACGACGTGTGGGAGCTGCCGCCCAACGGTCAGGGCATCGCCGCCCTGCAAATCCTGAATCTCATCGAACCGCACGATGTGCGCAAGATGGGCCGAGGCTCGGCCGATTGGTACCACCTGTTCCTGGAGGCCAAAAAGCTCGCCTTCGCCGATCGCGCGAAATTCTACGCCGACCCCGATTTCGCCAAGCTGCCCGTGGCCGAGCTGATTTCGAAGAAATATGCCGCCTCTCGCGCCAAGCGCCTCAGCATGGAACTTGCCGCCAAAGACAGCCCGCCGGGCAATCCGCTCTTGGAGCACGGCGACACCATTTATCTGACGGTTGTCGACAAGGATCGCAATTGCTGCTCGTTCATTCAGAGTAACTTTGGGTCGTTTGGGTCCTATCTCGTGCCGGGCGATGTCGGTTTTGTCATGCAAAACCGCGGTCAACTCTTCGCGCTTGACGATCAGCACCTCAACCGTCTCGAGCCCCACAAGCGCCCCTTTCACACCATCATCCCGGCCATGGTCACCAAAGACGGCAAGCCTTGGCTTTCGTTCGGCGTGATGGGAGGCGACATGCAGGCCCAGGGCCACGTGCAAATTCTGGTCGATCTGATCGATTTCGACATGAATGTGCAGGAAGCCGGTGACGAAGCCCGCATTCGCCACGACGGCAGCGCCGAGCCGACGGGCGAACCCGCCGAACCCGATGGCGGGCAGGTGGTGGTTGAGCCCTCGGTGCCGAAAGAGATCATCGCCGCTCTGCAAGCCAAGGGGCACAAAGTCAAAGCCTCGCGCGGCGCCGGCATGGGCGGCTACCAGGCCGTGCTCATCGACTGGGGCAATGGCGTTTTGCGCGGTGCGACCGAGCCGCGCAAAGACGGCTGCGCCGCCGGTTACTGATCGCCGCGCGACGCACTCATCGTTCGCTCACAAACACAATTTGTCATCGTGCGCGCGCTCGGCAGTAGCGCCACGACAGCTGACTAACCCCTCATTAGCGGAGGAAAGTACCTGGAGCGAAAAGACTTAAGCTTACAAAGTTTTTAGAATCGACCCCCTTTTGGTCGCCTATTGATCTGATTAGGCTGTCATTAAGCGCGGTGTGCGCTTAACGCTCAGTATGAGCACTTACAAGCCTGTGTGGTCGGGCGGCCAATCAAAACGAGGGATCGATCTAATGGCGCCATTAACGTTGTTGCTCGCCGGTCTGCTCCTTGTTCCCAATCCTTCCACCCCAGCTGAATCGGTCTCGTACCGTCAAGATGGAGCTCGTCAGGCTGCGGCCCGCGTGAAAAACTGGGTTAGTGGATATCAACAGCCGGGGCCTGCGGTCAGCGGCAGTGGAACGCTAACTGCGGTGGATGGCGACGCCGCGCTGGTGCTCACGGCCGCGCATCTGTTCGAAGGTAAAGTTGGGCCGATTACGGTCGAGTTTGCCGACGGACAAATCTCAGGCGCTCGCATTCTGGCGATCGACCGCAAGCTGGATGTCGCGGCGCTGTGGATCTTTGCGCCGCACGGAATCAAACCGGTGCCGGTCGCCGCCCACGTTCCGAAGGTCGGCGAGCAGGTCGAAATCTGGGGCTTCGGTCCCAAGCGTTTCCGTTCGTTCAGCGCCCGCGTTGCCAGGCCTATCCCGCTTGCCGGCGACGTGCGCGGCGCGCTCGTTGCCGCGCAGGGAGTTCAAGACCATCAAGTCACCATTCCCGGCGATAGCGGCGGGCCGATGATCCGCAACGGCCAGATCGTCGCCGTCCACTGGGGATATCGCGGCGGAGAAGAAGATCCGCGTCGCAGCGTGTGCGCGCTGGGATGCGACACGTTGCGGGGCTGGCTGAAAACGCATCTCTCCGCGTCGGTCTGGCAGCGCTGCATGGCCGCCACTGCCAAGCTGCCCGCTAGTGGACTCGCGGCCCGACCTTGACAACCGGCGCGTGAGGTGCAGGCACCCCGGTCCCAACCTCGCGCTCGTCGGCCGTAACCGCGCGCTCGGGTGGCTCGCCCCACTTGAATAGCACGCGCTTGATGTACCACCGCGCGATCGTGCTCATTCGCCACCAGATGAGTTTCTGCACGGCCGGATAGGGCAGCCGGTTGAGCCACCGCGCGGTCCACGTCCGCCGACGCAGCGAGCGCCCCATAGGACTCGCCAGCACCGACGAGCGAAACTCGCCGAACGAGAAGTCACGCCGGGCAAAAGCCACGTCGATCGCTCGCGCCGCCAGGTCGCCATAGCCCAAGGCCAGGCTGATGCCTTCGCCGAAAGTCGCGTCCACGCCGGCCGCGTCGCCCACCAGCACAACGCCCGACGCCGAAAAACGCGCGTGCGGCTCAAACAGCCGAATCGGATGCCCCTCGAGCGGATAGTCGTCGAGCCGATAGCCGGCCTTTTCCATCCAATCCGCGGCCAGGCCGCGCAGCGATCCGGCAGACTTGCGCGCCAGCACGCGGCTGTCGTAGATGCCCCAGTTTCTCATCGGGGCTCCGTCGATCTTCGTGGGAAAGCTCCACGCATATCCCTGCACGCCGCACGGCATGTACGAAAAATCCAAGAGCGCGTCCCGGTCTGCGATCTTGTGGTCGAGCAACTCCGGCTCCGATGGCGTTACCAGTTCCACCAGCCGCGCAATCGGCGCCGGCCGGCTCCCCTCAGGCACCAGCTTCCGCACGACGCCGCTCACGCCGTCTGCCCCCACCACGACCCGCGCGGAAAAATGGCCCTGCGTCGTGTCGAGCTCGATCCCGTCGGGCGTGCGCTCGAGTTTCAGCACGCGCGTGTCTTCTTTGATCTCGATGCCGCGGGCGCGCACGTGATCGGCCAGCCAGCCGTCGAACTCATTGCGCCGCACGACTCGAAACGCGTAATCGTCGTTGAATCGCAGGGGGAACCCGCGGCCTCGAAAATTGAGCCAGGCCCAATCCACGTCGACGTGGGGCACCTCGCGATAGTCGAGACCCAGCCGCGCTAGTGTGTAATCGACCTCCGGCACGCAGGCGCCGCCACACAGCTTGTGCCGCGGATGCCGGTCACGCTCGAGCACGAGAGTCCGCGAGGCGAGGGCCGGATTCAGCTTCGCCAAATGCAACGCCGTCGACGTGCCAGCCGGCCCCGACCCAACAATGATGACGTCGTAGCGCATACGAGAAGTGGTCGTTTGGAAAGCGGATCGCGCCGAACGTGCAACACGCGACTAGACATTGATCTTACTTAGATGAGGCCAAACAAGTCACTGTTTTTCAGAGGCTTTTGGCGGCCAACCGGCGAGTGAGTTTGAAATTCCCGCCGCGCGACTCAAATATCCGGCAAAGTCATACCCGAACCGAGCGCTGCGCTAGTGGTTAGTGAGTGTGGCTAGCGGTGCGGCCAAACTTGTGGGCCGAAGGCCCACAAACCCGAAGCCCGCGAGCTGCTGGTCCAGGCCCACATTGTCCGACGGCGTTCCCCGAGCCATCCCACTAGATTGAAAACTCTAAAACGTTGCCAGCGGGTTGAGCGGCGAGCCGGTTCCGCCATCAACCGGCAACGGCGCTGCCGTCAGCAGAAATTCCCAGCACTTGAGCTTTTGCGCTGTTTCGCTCACGTCTTCCAGATCGCAGTTGTCGAAGATGTTCATTCCCATCGCGTGGAGGACAAGCAGGTGAACGGGGTGCGTCATTCCTTCGATTCCCGACGGAATGACATCGCTCGCCGCGTCACTGCCCAGAATGGCAACGTCGCGTTTCTTCAGCCACCGAGCGCAAGACACGTGCAGACCGGCAAGGCCCGGATTGAGAGCGTCCCAAGGCCCCATTGTGGCCCGACGTTGCCAGCGACCGGTGCGGATGAAGATCACGTCGCCACTCGACGCCTTGACGCCTGCAAGTTTCTCCCAGGCATCAAGATCTTCAGGGTAGATAGGCGTGCCTGGCTCCAGGTAGCGCACGCCGCGAAGCCTGGGAATGTCAAAAAGGATTCCGCGCGTGAACACGCCCGACCTGGCATTGTTGATCGATAGCTTCCCGGCTCCCATTGGGCCCACCTCGCTCTTGGGAAAGCCGTTGTACATCTTGCCGCGGTAGAACAAGTGGCAAAGAGCATCCAAATGGGTGTGCGCGTATCCGTGATACGCCAGGCTGTAGCGGTCGAGTGCCCATTGGCTATCACCCCCCTCCACGTTGGCCAACATCGTGAGCACGAATGGATCTGGGTTATCGACCGCGCGCTGCTTTTCAACGACGCGCGCCAGCGACACGCTGATGCCTTTTCGAACCAGCCCCGCGGCCTCCTTCCGCTTTTCGGAAGTAATCAGGTTAAGCGTGCCAAGCTGATCGTCTTTGCCCCATCGGCCCCAATTCGACAACTCGGTAATGAGCGATTCAACATCGGCCGATGTCTTGGGGCGCTCTTCAGATACCGCGACGCGCGCGGGAGCCACCAACGAGATTAATGCGATGAAACCCACGCACTTGACGAGTTGCTTAAGAAGGAGTCTCACGGTGGCGCTCCCGATCAATGGGCCCTGGTGGATTTAAAACGGTGGACCGATTGTAAGTGCGCCAAAGGCGGGCTGCCAGCTAGAGCGCGGCCGGTCGACCGCGGCCCAGAGCAGCAGCGACACGCCTGATCCGCCGATTCGCCGAAGAGCGTTTCAGCGTGGCCCTAGCTTCGTTCTGTTCTCTCGGATGGACGATGGCGCGCTTGCACTAGGCGCAAGGCCTCGAGAATGAGGTCGGCGCATTCGACGACTGAAAAGCGCGAGGTACTGACGACCAGGTCGTAGTGCTGCGGGTCCGTCGGGTCTTTGTGAAAATGGTCTTTGATAAAGCGGATCCGCGCGCGGTCGGTTGTCTCCACATATCGTGCCGCCTCCGCGGGCGAAACGTGGCGTTCGCGGCCGACGATGGCGATCCGATCTTCCAGGGTCGCCAGCAGCCGCACGCGCAACGTCGTGCCAGGCGGAAGGATCAGCGCCGCTCCGCGGCCGACGATCACGCACTCGCCACGAGCAGAGAGAGTTTGAAGCGCCTTGAGCAGGTGACGGAAGTAGGTCGTTCCACTTACGGTTGGGACGGCGGCGAATGCCTCGACGCACTCTTTCAGCCAGCTTGCCGGTTTCTCGTCGGCCTCCTCAAGCAGTCGCGTGCCCACGCCCAGATCTTTGGCCAGTGCCTCGAGCAGTTCGTGATCGTAGACCGGCCAGTTGAGACGCTTAGAGAGTTCGCGTGCGACTGACGTGCCCAGCGCGCCGGCCTCGCGGCTAAGCGCGATGGTGTAGGGGGTCGCCCTGGGTGCTGACAGGCCGCCGGCTTCTTGCTCGGTTGGAAATCTGGCCTTCTGGGTGGCCGCGATAAAAGATGCCACGGCGCGAGCCGATAGGTCGCTCGGGCTCATATCACACTCCTTCTGTGTTGGCGGACAAACTCACCGACACGACTTCAATTATACCGACCTGGGCACCCGAGCATGTGAAGCTGGGGTATTGCGCGACTTTCTTGCCACTTGCCGGGCCGCTTGTGATTTAACACCGCGCAATTCTTTGCGGCGATCTCGGCACGGCAACTGCGGCGAATGGTCCCTCGAACCACGGCCTGCGCGCCGATCGCGGTGAGCCGCTGATGCGGCTCCTCTTGTTCTCAACCCACAAGGAGGAGGGAGACCCGCGATGAAAAGCCTGGCGATCGTCGTTGGCGGCATCGCATTGGCCACTTGCACATTCTCCTTGGCCGCGGCGGACGATGTGCCGTTGGGCGTTTCCAGCGCGCATCTGGCAAGCATGGGACTGGCTGGAATGCAACCCATGTCCGAACCCGAGGGGGACCAGGTGCGCGGCAATCCGGCGATCGTCGACTTCTCGGGACCGTTTTCCATTCCGCTCGGTCCCGTGAGCGGAAACCGACTGGTCTTTCGACTCAATTGGTCGGATGGCTCGGTCTATCCTGACCTGAGAACGCTCCTGTGCCGTTTGCTCGACGAGCGCCAGACCCCAGAACTGATACCGCCCGGGCCCCGCGAG
>DATJEN010000350.1:0-3370 GCA_035496575.1 Pirellulales bacterium | reverse complement strand
ATGGATATCCCACACGGCGCTTGTGAATGCTCGCGGACTGGGCGGGCCGTGCTTGCCGCATTTGAAATCCGGCGCACCCGCCCAGGCCATGGGCGCACCTAGCATATGGCATGCCCGGCGACGCCGCACCCAAATCAGCCGCCCGAGCGTGGCAGCCGCCGAGTTCGCCGTGTAGATTTTTAGCAACCTGACCTGGCGGGAGTTTACGCGTGGCTTTGACGACAACCCCCATCGAGCGGATTGCGGCCTGGCTGCGGGAAGCCAGACAAGCGGTCGTGTTCACCGGCGCCGGCATGAGCACCGAAAGCGGGATTCCAGATTTCCGTTCTCCCGGCGGTGTCTGGTCTCGCAACCAGCCAGTGTACTACCAGGACTTTTTGTCTTCGGCCGCGGCCCGGCACGAGTACTGGCGGCAAAAGGCCGAAGCAGCCGACGACTTCCTCCGCGCCCGCCCCAATCCAGGCCACGATACCATTTCAAAGTGGGAAGCCGAGGGTCGGATCGCCGCTGTCATCACGCAGAACATCGACGGCTTGCATCAACAGGCCGGCAGCCGCCGCGTGTTGGAAGTGCACGGCACGGCGCGCTGGATCGAATGCGTGGATTGTCAGAATCGCTTTGAGCCGCTGCCGCTGATCGAGGCCTTTCGTGCCAATCAGTCTGTGCCCCCCTGCCCTAGCTGCGGCGGACGCCTGAAAAGCGCCACCATCTCGTTCGGCCAGGGCATGCCAGCCGAGGTCATGGAAGAATCAGTCCAACTCGCCGAAGCCAGCGACTTGTTTCTGGCCATCGGCTCTTCGCTCGTGGTCTATCCAGCCGCCGAGCTTCCGCAGATCGCCAAACGCGCGGGCGCTCGGCTTGTCATCATCAACCGCGATCCCACCGATCAAGACCGATCGGCGGCCGCGGTCGTCCGCGAACCGATCGGAACGGTGCTGCCACAGATCGATAGCGCCCTGCGCGAGCTGGCGTAGCTGTCTCTTCGCTCGCCGGCAGCATGATCCAAAAGAACTAGCCGCTTGCTCGTCCTAATGATGGGCCGATTCGTGGACGCTATCGCGGCTTACGAGCTTCGAGAAAAAGCTCGGCTCTCCGTCCGCCTTTTCATCCTCATAGACGAACGCCAGGTTGGCTTGGTCGAACTTCTCAAAAAAATCGTCCCAGCTAATCGGCTCCAGTGGCGGATTCGAGGCGCCGCCGGGCATGTCGATCCGCAAAAGCCCGGCTTCTTCCTTGCCGTGCTGCGTCCCGGCGATCGTGGCGGGACGGGCGCCTCGCGCTTCCACCCAGGTGCGGATTTCTTCGTGATCAATGGTGTGTTTCGATTCATGTGACATGGCCTCTTCCCTCCCACCAAAAACGCAATTCCGGCCTTGCCCCTCCGATCACACCAGGCGGCAACTGGCGTGCCGGGCCAGCGGCGTCTAAGGACTCGACATTCGTCGCCGGTCCGCTTCCCCCTCTGGTTGCGGAGGCCCGCACGCCGGATTAGGCTATGCCCCGTTCCTGGGGCTCATTCGTTCAAGGGGTAGCTACTGAGGGAGATTCCACCATGCTCGCTAGAGTGCTGCTAGGGCTCGCGCTTCTCGCTGCGACACCGCTCATTTCTAACGCCGCCGTTATCAATGGCAACTTCGAGACCGGGAACCTCACCGGCTGGAGCAGCCTCGGCTCCGCGCACGTGACAACCGCCGCAATCGGCGTCACTCCCACCGAGGGCACCTACCAAGGTTACATCGAAACGACCGGCAACTTCACCGCCCTGTCGTCCGCGATCATTCCTTTCCTGGGCCTGACCAACAGCGACATCATGGCGCTCGCCCAGGGAATACCGACCAATGGCACCGGCCTCTCGCAAGACGTCACTGTCTCGGCCGGCGATACGCTAACCTTCGATTGGAATTTTCTGACCGACGAGCTCGACGAAGAAGCCACGTTCAACGACTTTGGATTCCTCGTGGTCAACGGCACTGCCTTTTTGCTCGCCAGCCGCAACACGAGCACCTTCGACACGACTTCTCCGCCGGCCGGCTTCGACGGACAGACCGGCTGGATGTCGGACAGCTATACCTTCGGCACCGCCGGCACTTTCAAGATCGGCTTCGGCGTGTTCAACGTCGGCGACTCTGGGCACAATTCCGTGCTATTGATCGACAATGTCAATCTGCCCGTGCCCGAGCCCGGTACGTTTGTGCTGTTGGCGCTCGCCCTGCCGGTGATGATCTTGCGCAAGTGCCGCAAGTAACAAGTCAGTGGATAGCTCTGCAACACGGCCGACACCTGGCTGACCGAGAGCGCAACAAGCTGCGACTGCCGGTGAATCATCCGGCCGGCGACGTGCGCACGTTCGAGACCACGGCCCGGTATTGATTGCGCGCGTGCCAGGCCGCCCACGCCAGGTAGATGTTGGCGCCCAGCGAGCAACACAAGAGCACGACTGCCACGACAAACGGCATCCAGGGCCGGTTGAGCTCGCCCACGATGGTGTTCGGGTCGCCAGGCGGCTTTTGCACTTCGATAACATCGCCGGGTTGCTGATAAGTCGACGCGCGCAGAGAATTCGCGCCCCGATTCGGATCTCCCAACTTTCCGGGCGGGCGTTGCTCGGCCCCGCTCTCCTCGGCCGATAGCCGCGGCGGCGCCGCCGCCGTGTCGGGTGGATTGCTTGCCGCGCTCGTCGCAACATCCTGCGGATTCGCTTGCGCTGCGGGCACATTGTCCTCGCGGGCGCGCTCGCCGTGGGCCGGGTTTTGCGCCGCATGGTCAGCCGCAGTCGGCGTCGCGGGCCCACGCGCGTTCTCTTGCACGGCCACCGGCGATGGATTGCCGATCACGCGCGCTAATTTGCCCGTTCCGACCAGCAGCCGATAACGCCGCACGTGCACCTGCGGCGGCACCTCGCTGAAAACCTCGTCCTTCTGCTTGCGCAAAACGTCGAGCATTTCGGGCTCGAGCTGGATCGTGTACTCGTGGCCGCCCTCGGGCAGCGGTACCCAGCCGACTTCGATGCCCAAGGCGGCGACGGCTAAACTGATGTAAATTGGAATCATGGCACTGCACTCCGGCATGAATGAGGTTAGCGCGCACCCTCTTCGCTTTGTTTTACTCGCCAGCCGCAAAGCTGGCAAAGCAAGGCCGCTGCGGGCGTTAAATCCGCCTTGTGCCACTTTCCGAACGCCGACACAATATCCGGCCGCTGCCGCTTCAATTCTCCTTCTCCGAGTCATCCTCGCGTGAACCCTAATCGCGCTCGCTGGACCCGCTGGGCCATTGCCGTTGTCAAGCTCGCACTGTGCGGGCTTTTATGCTGGTTCATTTACGCAGCGTTTGCCAGCGGCAACGAGAAGCTCGGCGAGCTTGTGTGGCACGT
>DATJEN010000349.1:0-5043 GCA_035496575.1 Pirellulales bacterium | reverse complement strand
AGCTTGGGGGCGATCGCGACGCACTCTCGGCCGCCGATGCACTGTGGACGGCAATTACCGCCAAGGACAGCGATCTGCTCGAAAACAGCGCCGCGGCGATCGGCAAGCTCCACGCCGAAGCCCATCTGACGGACGAGGCCTATGGCGCGCTTGACAACGTAATGCAAACGGCGCGGGCCGGAAACTGGTCCGACGCCCGCGCCGCTTTGAAGACCTTCGTCCGAGGGCAGCGCCCGCCAGAGCGCCGCCCGTCGGCATGATGGTTAGCGGTCGAGTGTGTCTCGACTGGCTTGCTCTTGCGGCTGCTTGAGCCGCACGAGCATGTACTGCTGCGTGCGATCCTTGCCAAAGTGGACCAGGATGCCGCACTCGTTCTTGGTCAAGTTGGCCAGGCCCGTTTCATAGACCGTGTCGGTGTTGTCGCCCACGGTCCAGGCGGCACGCTGCGATTTTGGCTCAACGGCGCCGTGCACGGTGAGTGTCGACCCACTGAGCACGTCGCAGAAGTTGCCCTGTATCGCTCCCTGCTTATTCGTCGCCAACTGGAACACGGCGCTGGGGCTGGTCTGGTCGCCTTGCACCAATCCAAATACGCCCAGCGGCAGCCAGTTGTCCTGCGGTCCGCCAGCTGGCGGGTTGCTTTCGGCAATGCCGCTGGCTTGTGAGTAGTAGTCGTCGGCGCTAGCGACGGCTGAATCGCCGTAGTACACCTCGCCATCGTCGTAGGCCACGTTGCCGCCGTAGTCGTAGGTCACCGGCGCAGCAGTGCCCCAGCCATACCAGCCCGCCAGAGCGGGCCAGGTCGCGGCATTCCAAGCTCCTCCGGCGGCCCAGCCCGCGGCGAACCACGCGCCAGGATGCCGATTCCACCAGTTGCGGTTGAAGGTGTCGCGGTTGAAGTTGTTGCGCACGTTTTGCGCGCGATTCGCCATAGTCGATTGCGAGACTTTTTGCGTGAAGTGTCCCGCGTTTTGGAAATTTCGAGCGCTGAGCGTCTGGCCGACGTTGCGATCGCCAATCGCATTGCGGCCAGCTTCGCCGCGCAAACCCTCTTCCGAACGCAATTCACCGTGTTCGCCTTCTCCGCGGGAGCCACTATCGCGGAAGCCACCGTTGCCAGGGCGGCCGCCGGCGCGGCCTCCGCCGCCCCGGGCCAGGCTCCGATCGGTATTTGCAATGACCAAGGCCAACGCGGCCGCGACAATCGTCAGTATTTTCAACATATGCGTTCCCATGATTTGGAGTTTTGGATTAGGCGGCGCTAGCACGCTCAGCCGGCAAATTGCGGACAGCCTGCGAGAGCATGATCCACGTCCAGCCATTGAAGAGCATTTCCAAACCGACCAGCAGACCAATCACCCAGAATGCATCGGTGGGCAGTTGGCGATAGATGATGAGGCCGGCCAAAAACGTGACTGCACCATTGAGCAGAGCCCAGCCCCATTGGGGAAACCGCAGCACGAGCGAGCTGACAATACGGAAGGCGCCCAGCACCATGAACGAAACGGCAAGAAACACGGTGATGGCCAGCGCGAACACCGCGGGGTTTTCGGTCACCACAAAACCGCTCGCCAGATACAAGATGCCTACCAGCAACTGCAACAACAGGCCGCTCCAGCGCCCGGCCCAAAAGGCGCCGACGATCGTGGCCACGCCCGCAATCATCAACAAGACGCCGACGATCGTGGTGGCGACGAGGGTCGTAATCACGGTGACGAGCGGAAAGATAATGGCCGCCGTCCCACACACGACCAACAGGGCGCCCAAAAGCGTGAACCACCACCAGTGCGATTGCAGATGTCCCAGTTCGTGGCGAACGTTGCGAGCGATGTCGCCCAAATGACCGGGTGTGCCGGCGCCGTAATCGAGACCCTTGGACATGTTCAATCTCCTTTGCCGTTAAGCCGCGCGTAGCCTTTGGCTAAGCCTTTGAGGCTTGCGCGGCAGTGAGAGTATTTGTTATGAGGATAGCGGGCGCCGCCAATCCCGGGATGACCGCAGCGCTATGTAGGCGCGTATAGGTCGCTCGTACGCCGCAAGTCTAGCTTGCGGTTGTGGCCTGCGCGGTCCGATTAATCGCTACGAAATTACGGCAATTGAGCCGCAAGTTGCACTTAGGCGCCGAGCGGGCTATTAGGCACCGGCCATTCCGTCGGCCCATTTGTAGCAACGGGTGGGAGCATCGCCGCGCCTGTGACCGCGGAGCGCGCCCGCGCTTGAGCTACGTTGGCTTCGTCCTTTAAGCGGCGCACGGCCGCGTTCAAATCAGAGGCGAAATCGTGCCAAAAATCGTTCTCGCGCAGTTCGATCGGTTCGAACGTTCCATCGGCCACGACCTGTTTGAGGGCACGCTGCATGCGAAATACCGGTCCCGCGAATCGATTGCTGAGCTTCAGCGCATCGCGCACGATGAACGGCAATAACACAAGTGCCGTCAGGAATACGCGGCTTCCGCTGGCCAGCGTCGTGGCGTTGAGCAGGTAATCCAAGAAACTGGGCTGGTCCGGCCCGGTGACCACGAACCAAAGCACGGAGACCACTTGGATAGCCACGATGCACGTCAGCCAATAGATGACCAGGTGCGCGATGATCGACCCCTGAACCTGCCTGTCGATCAAGACTTGCTTACGTTTGTAGCCCATCGCGGCCCCTTAGCTATTTGAGACTCTTCGGCCAGCCAGCACTAGCGGCCACTCCCCTTACCATTCTTCCGATGCACGGGCTTGTCCTTCACGGTAATTTCGAATCCCGGGGTGGTCCCCTGGGCGCCATTGCCGCCTGTCAGCGAATCGGCGATTCGCGCAGGTGCAGTTGCAGCGTTCGCGCCGATCGTGCGGACCCCGGCCACACAGATCGCGGCAATGAGGCTGAGCATGATCGCATATTCGACGGAGGTAGTTCCTCCGCGGCCGGCGAACAACCGACGCAGAATTCCGAAGGCTTTGCGCATGTTAAAAACGTAGGTTGTCCGGCAAGCTTGTCAAATCCCACAGAACGTGCCTTTACGGCCAAAAACCGCCTGTTTTCTTCGGAAGCCCAGGCATGTTGCGCGTTCTCGCCCGGGTTCCCCCTTGCGCCATGAGTCTTGCAGTTGCGCGAAGTGGATTATTGGCGGGCTCGACTATTTTCGTGACGAATTACGTCGATACCGTTCGACATGAGAACCCAATATCAGCGGGCTGCAGTCTGGTCGGTCGTATTCGTGTTGCCTTTGATGACGGCTTGTCATCATCAATGGTGCGGCGGGCCGCGCGATCCACTGTGCCGCCCGTGGCCCGGCTATGCCACGATTCCCTGCCGCACTCCGCCACCCTGTGCGGCGCCGTGTGCGCCGTGCCAACAAGCGGTTCCGGTCTGTGCGCCGTGCCAACAAGCGGTGCCGGTCTGCCCTCCGTGCCCACCGCCGATGCCGGTGTGTCCGCCCTGCCCTCAGCCCGTTCCGGTGTGCGAGCCGATCTGTGTACGGCCAAGCGACAATGCGATCGAAACTCGAACTGGCTTGCTCAAAGAGCAAGGGCAAGAGCTGAAATCAGCGGCTCGGTAAGACGGCCGACCCCGTTCAAAAACGTCGGCGCCGCGCGCTCGTGCGACTCGCGCGCGAATGGTTCGTCCATGGGCAGATTGCCCGCCCGGTCGACAGGCTATTCTGGCGCCTTGGCGCCTGTCTTGCTCTCAGCCAAGTGAGCTTTTTCAGCTTGTTCCGCGGCTTTTTTGCGCCACTTGGCTGCTTCCTCCGTGTCACCAACCGTCACGAAGGCGTCGGCCACGGCGGTATAGGCTTCGAAAAGCAACTTGGGATCGCGCTGGTTCTTGCCATCACGAAAGCGCTCGGCGAACTCATCCATTTTCTTGCGCACTTCGGGTAACGCGCAGATCCGTCGACCCTCGCGGGTCGAGCACCCGAACACCACGCCGGCGAGCTTGTCCCACTCGCCGAGCTTTTCGGTCCCGCGCGGCTGCAGACGAAGTTCCACTTCGGTTGGTTTGTCTTGCGTGAGATTAATTTGCATATCGCGTCGTCCGAGAAACACAGGCAACTCGTACACAAAGTTGATGACCGCCAATCGTTCCCGGCCGGAGGGCAGCTCGAGTACTGTGCGTCCCTTCGCGTCAGTCGTGGCCTCAAATGGATTCGCGAAATCGTTGTCGAGAATGCTGTTGTAGTCGCGTACTCGAGCCATCCGCTCGCCTCGCGCCAGCGGATGACAATAGATTTGCGAGCCACCGTTCCACCAACCAACATTTGGCGAGGATAGGACGGATACTCCCGCCACAGGCTTTTCGTCCTCATCGCTGGCCGTCACGACGCATTGGGCAAGCCTGGTCATCTCTATTTTGATGGTTTGTCCATCGACGGGCTCGAACACTTGGGCTCGACGATAAAAGGTGTTGTTGATGGCCGCGGGATCGACCACCTGCTTGGGAGCCGCCCCGTTGCTGGCCATATATCCCTGGCTGAGGGCAACGAGCTGGATCGGCTCCTCGGCAGGCCAGCTATCGATCACGAATGTTCCGTCCGGCTTGACTGGCGCCCAGGTCCACCAGTCGACGCGCGTGAAGGCAGACTTAGCCGGAGGCAGCGTCCACAATTTCACGCGTCCATCCTTGACGGGCCGGGGCACGTCATCGCTCAGCACACCTTCAATTCGTCGTGCCGGCCGCATCGCGATTTCCAAAGTCTTCGGCTCGCCTGCAGTCAGATTGAAATCGACAATCTTGCTGAAATGGGTGGCGCGGTCGCCGTCGAGCTTGACCAGCAATACGCTGTTGTCGCCCGGCGGCATTGCTGGGACGCGCAACACATGCTCGCCACACTTTTGAACATTTGCACCCGGCAACCAAGATCGCCCATCCGACCAGAACGCAAACAGTTCATCGACTGCAAAGGGCTGACCATCCATTGTCGGCCGCAGCTCGACCGGAACGCCGCGCCTCAGCTTGATGACGTAGGGGTCATGCGTTTCCAGTGGCACGTCAATGTGCAAATCATCCGGGTAGGCAAAGTCAGGATGATCGACGTGCAGCGAAACGGACGTGGTGCGA
>DATJEN010000348.1:0-25298 GCA_035496575.1 Pirellulales bacterium | reverse complement strand
CGCGGTTCTTGGCTAGCAAAATGTTGGCGTGTAGCGCCGCGCCATGGGCCACTGCCTCGTCCACCGACACCGATGCGTCCGGCTCCTTGCCTGATAGCTCGCGCACCATCTTGGCCACCATGGGCATGCGCGTCGATCCGCCCACGAGCAGCACGTAATCCAGATCGGCCCACCGCATGCCGGCTGCTTGCAACGTCTGCCGCGTCGTGAACTGAGTGCGGTTGAGCAGGTCTTGCGTGAGCTCTTCGAATTGTTCGCGCGTCACCTCGACGCGCACCGCGCGGCCCTTGTAATCGCAACTGATCGACACCTTGCCGCGCGCCGACAAGGTGCGCTTGGCGTCTTCGCACTCGCGCCACAGCCGGCCGGCCGTGTTGGCGTCTTCGCGCGGGTCGAGCTGACAGCTCGCGATGAATTGCTCTGCGACATAATTGACCAGCCGCTGGTCCCAGTCCTGTCCGCCAAGCTGCACGTCGCCATCGGTCGCCAGGGCGAGAAACTCGGTCCCGCGAATTTCCATGACGGTCACGTCGAACGTGCCGCCCCCCAAGTCATACACCAGCAACTTGCGGGGCTCGTTCGATCCGCCGTCCCGGTTCAGAAAACCCTTCAAGAACCCATGCGCGATCGCCGCCGCGGTCGGCTCGTTGATGATGTCCAGCACCTCGAAGCCGGCCATGTAGCCCGCGTCTTGAGTCGCTTTGCGGCGAACTTCGTCGAAGTAGGCGGGCACCGTGATGACCACCTTGCTGAAGTCGCCCAGGTGCCGGCTGGCGTCTTGCCTGAGCTTATTAAGAACGAAAGCCTGCAGAGCTTCGGGCGGGAAGCGCCGCCCGTGCAGCGCTTTGTGAAAGGCCCGATCCCCCAGCTCGCGCTTGGCGCACTGCGCGACGTGTTCGGCCTCGGTGGTAATGGCCTTGAGCGCTTCCTTGCCAACGACCGCCTGGTTTCCCTCGAACAGGACGACACTTGGTGTGACCAGGTCGCCTTCAGCATTGACGAGCGTCACCGGGCGGCCCGTTTCATCGATATATGCCACAGCCGAGTAGGTCGTGCCCAGGTCGATGCCGACGGCGGGAATCGAATCGCGAATCATAACGTGGGCGGGCTCAATGGCTCGTAGCGGTATGTGTGAAAGGACCAGGTCGCGCTCGTTAGAACCAACGAAACGCGATGCGAAGGCGCTCGACCGAGTAGCCGCAGCCAAATCTGGCTGGAGGACTAGCCGGATCTTTGCCCTGCCGCGCCGCCGCCCGGATGGTGCGGGGCGACTCCCGGTAGCGGCAAGTTCAGCCAGTTATAGGTCGGGTCGATTCGCATCAATATATAGTACCCCAAGCCTAGGCCAATTACCGCCGAAACGACATAGCCCACGAGCATGACGGTGAGATTACGCGAGGTTAGCCGCTGTTTTCGATAGCGGCCCGCGCCCGATAGCTCCGCCAGGTCGAAATCGAGGTCCTCGATGTCGGGCAGATTTGCGTGGTCAGGGTCGGCGGCGACGGCCTGGGAAACCGCCGCGCCGGATTGCGGCTCGGCAAGCGGCGCTCCGGGCTGCGGAGTCTGCCCGGCCGCCTCTTCGCGCTTCTTTTGGTGTCGGCCGAGCAAATCCAAAATCGTCCGCAAGCCGACGCGCCCGGCGAGCAGCTTGCGCCAATCGGCCGCCTCGTCCGCTGGCAGAACGCCGTGATGGCGCAGCTCGACCGCCAGGGGGCGATCTTTTTTTTCCAGCCGCGCTTGCACGTGCAGCCGCCCGCTTTGATCGTAGCGATACTGGACTTCAATCGGCCAACCCTTGGGCAATCCGACGGGCAGGTCGCTGATGAGCACCTCGGCCACGCGCGCGCACTCTTCGGCATCCCGGCTTTCGCCTTCCAGCAGCCGCAGAAGAAGCGAGGCCTGGCCGTCGATCGTGGTCATGGTTCTCGAGACCGCGGTGGTCGGCATTTCGGTCCCGCGCTGAATGACCACCGCGTTCTCCGCGCGGCCGCTGGCCGGATCGATCCATTCGACGCCCAGGCTGTGCGAGGTGAGATTCGCGATCTCGACGTCGATCTTTACCGACCTTCCATCGCGGGCCGCCAGCAAGCGCTCGGCGTAGATTGCCGCGCCGCGCGCCACGGCTTCCTGGGGATGGATGTTGACCGCCGGCTTGAGGCCCGTGAGCGTTTCCAGCAGTTTGCCGACGGCCGGCATGCGCGTCGCGCCGCCAACCAGCAGCACGCAGCTTAGATCGCGCCACGCGAGGCCCGAGCGCGACAGCACGAGTTCCAGCATGCGCTGAATTCGATCGCGCAACGACTCCGTCACGTCTTCAAAGGTTTGCCGCGAAATCGTGACATCAGCCGCATGGGCTGCGCGCTCCAAGTGTACGCGCACTTGTTGCCGCACGGTCAGCGTCTGCTTGGCTTCCTCGGCCGCCGCGAACAAGCGGCGCACGCTCGACATGTCATGGCGTGGATCCTCGCCGAATTGTTTGTTGAATTCGCCCGCCAGGTGGTCCGCGAACAGCGAGTCCCACTCTCTTCCGCCCAAGCGCGCATCACCGCCCACCGCCATGGTGCGAATGCGCTTGGGTTTCACTTCCACGATCGCGACGTCGAGCGCTCCACCTCCCAAATCGAAAACCAGGATGCGGCAGCCGGCGCGCGTGGCGTCCGCCTCCAAGTAGCCCTGGCTTTCGGCGAAGGCCAGCGTCGAGGCGATCGTGTCGCTCAGCACGCCCAACACGTCCAGGCCCGCGATCTGTCCGGCTTCGAACATGGCCTGCCGCTGGGCATGATTGAAGCTGGCCGGCACCGACAAGACGACCGCCGGTCGTGGGCTGCCGGCGGATGTAAACCCGGTAGCCAGGTGTTTGAGCAGGCAGGCTTCGATGAATTCGGCGCTCAAAAGCTGCCCGCCGATCGCGCGCGAATAGGCGGCTTGCCCCAGATCGCGCTTGCTCGACTCGCCCGCGCGGCTTGGTTCGCCGATGGCCGCGCTATTTGCCGCTCGGCCGAATACGAGCTCTTCGTCGTCGAAGAAAACGATATTCGGCACGGAAACATCGCCCACCGCGTCGCGCACGATCGCGCTGCGACCTAGCTCGTCAATCCGGGCAACCACAGCGTGGCTCGTTCCCAGGTCGATTCCTACGGCACGGCTGGGGGGCATTCGGGCGGAAGAGAGGGGCTGCGGTGAACAGAAACCGCTTAACGGATGAGGGGCGCGGCCAAAGTTTGACTTTAACGGCCCCCGCCCGCACAGGCAACCGACAAGACTTCGCCACGCCCGACGGTTGTCAGGTCTCCGTAATGCATTTGGTAATCGGCGCTCCACAGGGCGCGGTCGACCGCATATTCCAGGCGGTTCAGCTCGCGAAACATCAGTTGCAAGAACAGCGGCCGCAAGCAGCCGCCCGCGCGAAAAGTTGGCAGCAATCTTGGTTTTTCCGGCCCGAACAATCCCACCGTCCCGCGGCGCATGCCCGCAGCAGGGCGATCGCCAATGGGTCCAAACACGAGCAGGGTTCCGGCGATCATGTTGAGCGCCGCGAAGTCGCCCGCGCCGCCAACCGCGATCAAACCGCGGCGCATGGAGTGCGCGATTTCATTGCCAACCGGTCCGTCGACCAGAATGGTTCCGCCGGTCATCCCGCGTTGGCTGCCGCGATAGGCTGAACCCACCAGGTCGCCTGCGCCGCCGCGCACGCGGACCACGCCGCCGTGCATTTCTCCGCCCAACCAGTCGCCGGCGTTGCCCTGGATTTCGATGTGGCCGCCCGTCATTTCGCTGCCCACGTGCCGGCCGGCATCCGACTCGACGCGAATCGAGCCTTCGCTCATTTTGGCGCCAATCCAATGCACGCCGGCCAGCCGCCCTTGGAACACGAGTTGGTTATCTTCGGCCGAACCCGCGACGCGAAACAGCTCGGCCAACGGCAGTTTCTCGTTGCCGTGAAAAATGAGCAGCCGCTCGATCTCGCCGGTTGACTTGCCGCGCACGTGCTGCGGCACGATACCCTCGACCTCGACGGGGATTAGCGTTTCGGCTCTTAATTGGAGTTCGAGTGGCATGCGGATGAGCTGGCAGGGCGAAAATGCGCCATTTCCGAGAACGCGGGCACGATCTGGGCCTCAGTATAATTGGCGATACAGCATGCCCGCACTCGTTCCCTGCATTTCACGTGTAATCAAGCAATAACTCGACCGACTCGAATGAAACGCGGCGCGATCATCCTGTGTGGCGGGCAAAGCAGCCGAATGGGAGTGCCTAAGTGGTCGCTGCCATTCGGGCCCGAAACGATGCTCGAGCGCGTCGTGCGGCTGGTGGGCACGGTCTGCGAGCCTCTCGTGCTGGTGCGCGCGGCCGGCCAGGTTCTGCCGGCTTTCGGCAAGCAGATCATCATCGCCGAGGACGCGCGCCCCGATCGCGGGCCGCTAGAGGGAATCGCCGCCGGGCTGGCCGCGCTGCCCGATCAGGTCGAGGCCGCCTATGTAACGACATGCGATGCGCCCTTGGTCGTGCCCGCGTTTATCGAACGACTCTTCGAGCTGTTGGGTGACGAGTCGGCCGTGGCGCCGGTGCATGAGGGCTTCGTGTATCCGCTTTCGGCCGTGTATCGAACGAGGCTGTTGGACGTGGTGAGCACGTTATTGGAAGCAGACCGGCTGCGGCCCAGCGACTTGTTCGATCTGGTGGCGACGCGACGCGTGAGCTCGCAGGAGTTGCGCGACGTCGATCCGCGGCTCGACACGCTCAAGAATTTGAATACGCCCGAGGAGTATCTGACGGCGCTCGCTCAGGCGGGATTCACGGCTCCGCCGTGAATAGGGGTTAGGGATTAGGGGTTGGCGGTTAGGGAAGAGAAGGCATCAGACTCTTAACCCCAATCCCCAACCCCCAATCCCTAGCCCCTACCTGCACTCCACCACCTCTTGCTCCCCGATATACTCTTCGCCCACCGGGTAATTCCGAAAGCGAATCGAATAGTACCGTTCGAACCAGCGGGCAATGTCGGCCTCCACGTCGCGGTCATAACCTGGCGCGACGTGCAACGTTTTGCCTTGCACGCTCGCGCGAAGATCGCCCTCGTCGACAAGGATTTGCCCCGCCTTGATGACGTACCTGGGCAGCTCGAACATGATTTCCTTGTTCTCGTGCGGCGCATAGAGGGTGATGTCGGCGTCCGCGCCCGGGCCGAGATGCCCTTTGTGCTTGAGCCCCAAGATACGGGCTGGGCCGGCGCGGGTGATGATGCAGATTTCGTTAAGCGTGTATTCGCGGTCGAGATCGGCCAGCGACGATCGCTCGCGGACGAGCGGATGGACGGCCGCCAGCGCGTCGCGCCGCCAGGTGCGGTCCATGAGCAGGCGAATGATCTGCGGATAAGCGAGAAACGATCCGCCATTGGGATGGTCGGTGCTCATGGCCACGCGCCACGGATCGCGCACGAGCAAATACCACTCCAGGCCGATCGCCCATTGCAGCGAGTTGATCAGGCTCTTGTTCTTGTATTCGATGGGCGCGATGCCGCAGCCCCCCTCCAGCTCGATCTCGCTGGAAAACCACTTGGACTTGTAGACGTTGCTCAGGTAATAACCCAAGGGGCCATCGCCCGTCATGCTGGTCGTGGCGCCGAACAGCACCTGCCCGACGTCGACCGTGATGTTTTCGTGCGCGTTGACGTAATCGGCCAGCTCGACGGCCTTGGAGTTGAACGTGTCTTCGTCGCCGGCCCCGCCGCCATAGCTGTGGAATTGAATGTGGGTCAGATGGCCGCCGTGCCCCTCGAGCGCCTTCATCGTCTCGAGCGTCGTGGTCCAATTGCCGGGCAGGCCAAGATTGTTGGCATGGATGTGAACCCGGTGCGGCAGCTTGAGCTGGGCGGCCGCTTCGGCAATGCCGCGAATGATTTGCCGCGGCGTCACGTCGAAATGTTCGACCAGCGAGTCCAGCCCGCTCACGTTGCCGCCTTGCTGCTGCTTCCAGACCTCGACGCCGCCGGGGTTCACCATTTTCGGGGCGTAGCCCTTTGCGGCCGTGAGCAGCCAGCCAAGAAAGGCCGTCAGCCGCGCGGGCTCGCGGTCTTGGATCGCGCGCATGATGTAGTGGTTGTTGCCCACCAGCACGTAAAACCCTTTGTCGATGCACGGCGTGTCGTCGAACTCCTCGTGAACGTGGCGGGCGGCCAGCGGCGCCACGGCGGCGTCGAACGCCGTGGTGTAGCCCATGCCGGCATAGCGGTAGCCGGTCGCAAACGTGCTGGGCACGCTGCCCATCGTGCCGCTGTGCGTGTGCGCGGTGCGCATGACGGGCACCGCGACACGCTTTTCCTCAGGCCGCATGCGCCTCGCCAGATTCACCTTCGGGCCGGCAATGTGGCAGTGCATGTCCACGCCGCCGGGCATCACCACCAGGCCGCTGGCGTCAAGCGTTTTGTGGGGGCGAAACGCCGGATCGGCAGGCGCGTCTACGATCTTGCCGTCGCAAACCCACAAATCGCGCACCTGGCCGTCGATGCCGTTGGCCGGATCGTAGAGCGTGCCGCCGGATATCTTGAGCCAGTTACTGGACATGCGATGGGAGACCGGCGCGGAGGAGGAATTTAAACGGAGTCGTCCGCGTTCAGGGCGGAACCAACTCGCTTGAGCTCGCACACGCGCCGCTCGATTGCCGACAGCACGTCAAAATCGCTGGGACGCGAGTTGGCCAGCGCCGGCCGCAAGGGCAGCGGAACATCATCCATGCGATAGACGGTCCCCTCGGCAAAGATGCTGTACTCGGCCGTCGCAAACCACACGCCCGCCCCCCGCGCCGTGGCGGTATCCGTGGGCGAAAGCACGACCGTCGGAATTTCGGTCAGCCGCGCTTGCGCGAGTGGGCCGGACTCGCTCGCCGGGTCGGCGCCCACGATGAGCGCCGCATCGGCCTCGCAGCGAGAGAGCATTTCCATGGCCGTGTATTCGCCAGGGTTGAAGCGTGGGTAGCCGCGCGACAAATTGACCCCGAACGGGAAGCCGGTGCGCCAGGAGAGCACGTTGTCGGCCCCGGCGATGTTGCCGCGCTCGCGCATCGGCCTGGCCACGAACCGCGTGTAGGCATTCATGTCTTTGACCAGCGCCAGCATCGCTTCGCTGTTGAGATGCTTGCCGCTGGTGGCGGTGAGCCCCATGCCGAACAAGATGACGCCGAAGCGAGCCTGCTTCATGCGGGCCATCAAATCCTGCCAGGTGGCGAGCGGGACACCGGTCGCGGCGAGCACGTCGGCCCCATCAAAATCGGTTCCCTGCGCCAGGCCGCGCAGAATCCACAAGGCCTCGAAATCCTTGCCGGGTTCGATGCAAATGAACAGGTCGGCCAATTCCGCGGTCTCGGTCGCGCGCACGTCGACCACCACGCACGTGCGGTCCTGTTGGCCACCCGGCAGAAACATGCCCTGCGGCTCGAGGCTATAGCGGCTCAGATGCCGCGGGTGTGTGACCACCGGATTCGAGCCCCAAAAAATCACCAGGTCGCCACGATTGGCGATTTCGCCCAGTGAGCTCGTGACTTCGCCCACCCCTTGGAAGGCGACTCCCCACGGGCCATGGCTATGACTGGTCGGCGTGTCGACGGTGCCGCCGATCCAATCGGCAATGCCCACCGCCACTCGTTGCGCTTCGCAGGTCGTGTCGGCCAGCCCGTAGACGAGCGGGTATTTAGCGGCAAGCAACACTCGAGCCGCGCGTTCCACGCCCTCTTCGATCGTGGCTTCTTGCCCATCGATCCGGCAGAGGGGAAACGAGCTCTGATGATCGGCCAGCAACCAGCGGTCGCCCAGTTCGCAGGCGTTGCGGGCCTCGCGGATGCGGTCGTCCTGGGCAACCAAAGTAATGTCGTCGCAAGCACATCCGCAGCGAACGCAGACGGCGTCTTCGATAACCGTAAGCCGCGATTTTTCCGGGGCTTGAGCTTTGGCCGGGCTGGACATAGTCCGATTGTCGCAGCCGGCCTGTCGACTTGCTAGTCGCCGCCCGCGGCAGGGGAATTCGCCCGCACTCCAAAAAATGTGATGCACAGCAGCTAAAAAAACGATACCCGCCAGATTCTCAGAGAGCGGCCGGATCGCGACGTTGCGGCGCCTTTGACCTCTATTTACAATCGTCGTGGCGCGCAGCTCGCAGTTTCAACGGGACCAGGCGGTCACGACGTTGTAGGTGCCTGAACATGGTTCGCCTGAACGCTACGGATCCATGGCCGAACTCGCTCGACCTGGCGGTCACCGTGGCGTTCTTCCTGCTCGTGTTTGGGTTGCCCACGCTGGGATTCTTGTTCATGGCCGTGGACTTGCGCCGCTATGTGCGGTCGCTCAAGCGTGGCCTGGCGGTCATCGCCCGCACCTTCCAGGACATTCCCGATTGGGCGCGCAACGATACGCCGCGCGCGATTGCGGCTTTGGGACTGCGCAGCGGCTGCAGCGAAGAAGACTTGAAGCGCGCCTATCGCGGTCGCGTGAAGCAGTTGCATCCTGACCACGGCGGCGATCAGCGGCGATTCTTGTTGTTGCAGGCGCACTTCGAAGAAGCGCTGTCCATCGTGCGATCGCATGGCGGATACTCGCGTGACTGGGAAGACAGCACGAGCGCGGCTTAAGCGCCCCCGTGGTTTCATTCCGAGGCACGGCTCCCAACGTCCAGACTTGAACCTTCCGCGCGCGCGAGCTATACCAAGCGCCTGCGGTCCCCGTTCGCGGTTCATGGGCAACCCCTCTGATGCGCACCACTCGAATCGTCGTGTCCCTCATCGCGCTGGCCCTGGCCAGTGGCTGCGCCGATCGCTCGGACAAGACCGGCGCCAGTCGCGACAAGTTGTTGATCGCGGTTGTGCCCAAGGCCACTTCGCACGAGTTCTGGAAATCGGTGCATGCCGGCGCGGTCGAAGGCGAAAAACAAGCCGGCGTCGAGATCATCTGGAAGGGTCCCATCACGGAAAGCGACCGCGAAGCGCAAATCAACCTGCTGCAAGATTTTATTGCCCAGGGCGTCAGCGGCATTTGCCTGGCCCCGCTAGATTCGCAAGCCTTGCAGCCTGTCGTGCGCGAGGCCAAAACCGCCGGCGTGCCGGTGCTGATCTTCGATAGTGGGCTGGACGATCTCGGCGACGCCATCAGCTTCGTGGCGACCGACAATTTTCATGGCGGCGAGATCGCCGGCCGGCACTTGGGCAAGCTGCTCGGGGGAAAGGGACGTGTGATCGTGTTGCGCTATAACGTTGGCAGCCAGAGCAGCCACGAGCGCGAGGAGGGATGCCTGGCCGCGCTCGCCAAGGAGTTTCCCGCGATCGAAGTGATTTCATCGAACGAATACGCGGGCGACACGGCCGACAAGGCGCTCGTCAAATCGCAGCAACTGTTGCTCACGTTTGGCGATCGCGTGGACGGAGTGTTCACGCCGGCCCAGCACGTCTCGACCGGCATGTTGCGCGCGCTGGAAGAACAGAACCTGGCCGGCAAGGTGAAGTTCATTGGGTTCGATCCCGGCCCCGAGCTGGTCACCGCGCTGGCCGCCGGCAAGATGCATGGCCTGGTGCTGCAAGACCCCGTGCGGATGGCGTCGTTGGCGGTGACGACGATGGCGGCGCACTTGCGCGGCGAGAAAGTCGCGCCGCGGATTTCGACCGGCGAGACGCTGGCCACGCCGGAAAACATGAATGAACCGGCGATTCAAAAGCTGCTCAATCCCCCGCTCTTGGATTGAGCCGGGCCGCAGCGTCTACTTTTTGCGCAATTGCTCGGCAGGCACCATCATGTAGATCGAGTCGCCGCTGGCGACAGCTTTGCCGGCTTCATCCGCAACTTCCGCGGTGGTGTGGATGATTTGCCGCCCCTGCCGCGTAATCCGCGCATCGCAAATGATTCGGCCCGAGGAAACCGGCCGCAAATACTTGATGCGCAAGTCGAGCGACACGATGCGGCCGCCAGCGTCCTTGGCCTCCAGATAATTGGGCGTGAGCAGGATCGAGTGTGCGATGGCGGTATCGACCAGTGATGCGATCGCCCCGCCGTGCATGATGCCGGCAGGCTGGCAAAGATTATCCCGCCAGCTCATGGCCAGCCGCGCATGCCCGGGCTCGATGTCCACGAGCTCGAATCCCATCAGTTGAAAGAACGGGAAGGACGCGAAGAACTCGCGCAACGCCTGTCGCTCGCCCGCCAGCGTGTCGTGTCGGGTAAAACCAGGATCAGCCATGTCGTTTTTCTTTCCAAGAGTATGCGGTTAGCTTCGGTGATCGACGTTAACGCGAGAACCGCTCGAGCACGTTGGCCGTGATTCGCGACACGGCCTCGTCGACTAGCACGCTTGCCGGCCAGCAGATCGAGCCCGCCGAGAACACGGCTCCGCCGCTGGGCGTGTCGAAGGTGATCATATCGGCGCCGCCCTGGTCTCGATTTTCGCCTTTGGAGAGCCGCTCGATTTCGGCGGGCGAAGAACGCGAGACCTTGTCGGTTTCGTGCCCCGAGGCTCCGCCAGGGATCCGTTCGTGCAAGCTGTGCGTTCCAAACGCGTCGCCTTCGCCGAGCGAGGTGCCCGCAAACGCCCAGTGGTTGGGCGCGAGCACGCGATAAGGCGCGGCCGTCATGACGCCCCGCTCGTCATACACCACGCCCAGCAGATGGGCCTCAGATTCCACGCGCGCGGCAAAGCGGCTCTCGGGCGGATTGGGCCGCGCGGCCAGCTCTCGCGCATTGCCGTTATTGACGATCATCGTGCTCGCATCGGTGAGAGTTACTTCGCAATTGATGCCATTGCCGCCCAGATAAACGAGTCGGCCGCCGCGCTCGAAAACCCAATCTTTTACCGCGTGATACATGTCGGCCGTCCAATACTCAGGGTGCGTGCTGGTCACCAGAACTCGATAGTGGTCGAGATCCAACAAGCCTGCATGGAGCTGCGTCTCGCCGTAGAGGTCGTACTGGAAACCTTCGCGTTCCATCCAGCCCAGCAGCCGCCACTCGGCGGGCGCGACATGACATGCCGCGCGCCCTTCGATCGGATCGGTGATTTGCACGTGCTCGGGAATGTGGTTGATCGGCTCCGGCCGATCGAATGAAAGCGGTGCATACGCCTCGGCGCTCCACGTCCCAAATTCCGGATCGTTGTAGCGACTAAGTTCGAGCCGCGCATTGACTGTCGGGGTAGGGGGGAGCGCATCGGCGTGAATGTAATTGCTCCGCCCGCCAAAGGAGTTGTACGCGTTCCAGGTGATATTCGAGGCCAGCACGGCGATCTTCGCGCTCGGCGTGGCCGGAGCCACGATCCACGGGAACGCAAAGAAGCGGCCGCCTTCGCTGTGCGCGTGAAAATAGTACAGGCCCGATCGCTCGGGCGCGGTGACGAACTGCCCGTGCTGGCGGCTCGAGTATCCGCGCTGGTTCCACTCGACGCCGCTTTGCGTGTAATCGCCGTCGGGCGTGATCTGCATGGTCGCCAACGGCCCATGCTCGTCGAACCAGCCGATTTTGGCGGCATGTTCTTTGTGCCAGCCGTAACGCCACAAGCTGATCTTGTACGGTTCCAGCGAATGCACGCGAAACTCAGCCTGCTCGCCCGCTCGCACCCACTTCGGCCATGCATAGCCCAGCAAGCAATCGGACAACAGCCGAAACTGGTATAGCTGGCCGGAGACAACGCGCATGCTGGTGCGCTTGGCGCCGTAGCCGGGCTTCTGCAGCGTGACGCGATGCTGGCCGGGCTCGATGTCGGCATACACCGCGCCGCTCGCCCGCGAGCGCGTCTCGACCGACCGCGAGCCGCTCTCGAATTCCAACAGCACGTCGGCCAGCGCCAGGTATCGCTCGTCACTGACATAGCCGACTAACATCGAGCGCGACTCCCGTAATCGATCGGCCAAAGCTGCTCACTCGAGAATCGTGGGGTCGACACCATGTGCGATGCAGGCCACGCAATCGCCTTGTGCGACCAGCGATGGTCCGCGTGAGGCCAGCAGTACGCCAGCGCTTGCCGCGACGACCGGCACGGGCTCGCGGTCGGGGCGTTCGAGAAAATGAACGAGCCCGACCGGCTGGCCGCTCTCCACGTCAGCCCCCAGCGGCAGCAGGGTCTCGTAGATGCCCGACTCGGGCGCGAACCGATAATCCTCGCGTGCTAGTGCTTGCACCCAGCGCGTGGGCGGCAGGTTTCGTTCGGCGCGCGTCACCACTCGCCCTTCCAGCGCGCCCACCTGCACCAAAACGTTTTCGAGTCCGCGCTGCGTGAGTTGATGCACGGCTGCTGGCACGCACTCGCCGCCGCCCATTTCGGTCGTGATGACGGTCTTGCCCTGTCGTTCGGCTTCGACGGGCAGCAAACCGCTGCCCGCAATATCCGTGTACAAGAATGCGAAGTCGGTGTTCCAAGCCAAGGTGCCGGCCACCATCCGCCGCCGCTGGGCGCGATCCTCGACCAGGTGCATATGAGCGCACGGATAAAAGTCGAGACTGCGCCCGCCCGTGTGAATGTCGGCCACGACGTCGGCCAGCGGAAACAAACGCTCGGTCAGGTAGTGGGCGATCATCTCCGTTGGCGTGCCCTCGGCATTGCCGGGAAACGAACGGTTCAAATTCTTGCCGTCCAGTGGCGAGAGTCGCGTCGCGGCCTTGGCCGCCGGCATGTTGAGCGCGGGAATCAGAATCACGCGACCGCGCACGCGGCTATGATCTCGCGCTAGCGCGCGCATCAATCGCAGAATCGCGACCTGGCCCGGGTACTCGTCGCCATGATTGCCGGCCATGACGAGCACGGTTGGCCCCGCGCCCTGTGCAATCACCGAAATGGGCACGAGCAGATTGGCCCAGCCGCCCAGGTTATACGAGTAGGGCACGGCCAGATGCCCTTGCTGCACGCCCGGGCGCTCGAAATCGAGGTCACAGTAAATTTGCGTGCGAGACATGCGAGATCAGTCGCCGCCATGTGTTGAGGTGCGCCGGCTCGTTCTACCACAGCATGTGGCCGACTTCCACCCGCTTGCGAGGCGCGGATGCGACACCTAAGTTGAACGCGAAACGTTCTCGCTTCCCGGCCTGGCCATGCAAATCACGCACGTCGAAACCTATCCTGTCGAAGTCCCCATCAAGCGCGAGCGGTGGATGATCAGCTCGCTCGGGCAGCATCGCATTTCAAGATACTTGCTCGTGCGCGTGCTCACAGACACCGGCATCGAAGGGGCGGGCGAGGCCACCGTGACCGCGCGGTGGAGCGGCGAAACAGTTTGGAGCGCCCGCGCGATGGTCGACCGCGTTCTGGCGCCGCGCGTGATCGGTTGCGATCCGGCCGACGTCGAGCACATCGACCGTCAGATGGATGCGGCCGCGGCCCACAATTGGTTTGCCAAGTCGGCGATCGAAATGGCCTGCTGGGATATCCGCGGCAAAGCCGAGGGCCGGCCCGTGCACGAGCTGCTGGGTGGCGCGGTGCGCTCCCGTGCGATTCGCAGCCGTTACAGCATGGGCGCCTATGAGCCCGATCACGCGGCCGCCCGCGCCCGCGAACTGGTCGGACTTGGTTTCACGACCATTAAAATCAAGGTGGGCACCGGCGTCGCGGCGGATATTGCCCGCGTGCGTGCGGTGCGCGAAGCGGTTGGTTCCACGATCGACCTGACCGTCGACGCGAATTGCGGTTGGTCGGCCGACGAGGCGATCCACGCGATGCACGAGCTCGAGGATTGTCGCCTGTCGTTGAACGAACAGCCCACGCCCGACGGGGACTACGCAGCCATGGCGCGCGTGCGGCGAGAAACAAGCGTGCCCGTCATGGCCGACGACATGTGCTTCAACCTGGTGCATGCCCGCGAGCTGGTTCGCAATGCGTGCTGCGACGTGATCAGCGTCTATCCCGGCAAGAACGGCGGCATTCGCAAGTCGCGCGAAATCGTCGAATTCGCCGCGCGGTCAGGCGTTTCTTGTTCGATCGGTTCGAACCTCGAGCTCGATATCGCCACCGCCGCCATGGCTCACCTGGTGCTGGCCTGTCCGAACATGGACGTCGAGCGCTACCCGGGCGATCTGCTCGGCGCCGACTACCACGAAGTGCGCGTCGCAAAAAATCCGGTGCAGATCAAGGGCCCGATCACAACGATCGGCGAGCTGCCGGGGCTGGGCGTGGAGGTTGACTGGAACCTCGTTCGCAACCTGGGGGGGAGCCTGGCCGAGTAGGCGCGCGTTTCAGACGTGCAGGGCCGGCGCTCGGCCGCCGGGTCCGCCCGAGCCCGGCTCTTCCAGCCGACCCAGCAGCCGCAACAAGCCATCCAAAATGGTCATTGGGTGCGGCGGACAGCCCGGCACGTACAGGTCGACGGGGACGACCTGGTCGGCGCCGTTGTGAACCTCTTCGTGCCCGATGTACGGCCCGCCAGAAATCGCGCACGCGCCCACGGCAATCACGATCTTGGGGGCGGGCGTCGCTTCATAGGCTTGCAGCAAGGCGAGCCGCATGTTTTCAGTGACGGGGCCGGTGATCAACAACCCGTCCGCGTGCCGCGGCGAGGCGACGAACTGGATTCCGAAGCGCGACAAGTCGAACACGACGGTGCTGAGCACGTTGACGTCCGCCTCGCAGCCATTGCAACCGCCGGCGCTAACTTGCCGCAGCTTGAACGAGCGACCAAACAACCGCCGCGTCTTGGCATCCAGTTGCTCTGCCAACTTGAGCGCGCGGCCGTCGGTTAGCAGGTCTTCGCGCGTGCGCGTGGCCAGACGAAATTCGCCGCTATAGCTGATCGCGCCCGCCGGGCAGGCCGTCTGGCATTCGACGCAGAACAAGCACCGTCCCATGTCGACCTCAAGCGCGTCGGGCTCGCAGCGAATCGCGTCCGTGGGGCAGGCCTCAGCGCACATTTCGCAGCCGTCCGGACATTTCGTGCGGTCGACGATCGGCAGCCCGCGAAAACGGTCGGGCATTTGCGGCGAGCCCTTGGGATACGCGATGGTGCGGTACCCCTGCCGCATGCGTTCGCGGATGATGTTGTGCATGATGCCGCCTGAGTTACAAATCGTGACCGCAATAGGAGAGATTGAAGCTCTTGTTGCACAAAGGGAAATCGGAGATGGCCTGGTTGCGCAGGGCCATCATCATTCCTACCCAATTACGGAATGAAGGATCGACAATTTTGTATTGCGCGAAGGCCCCCGCGGCGTCGGTGAGCGCCACGTGGCAAATCTCGCCACGCCAGCCCTCGACTAGCGACAGGGCAAAGCTATTTGGCGCAAGCGGCCCGGGCGTGACACGCAGCGTCCCCTCTGGCAACGAAGCCAGTTGTTCGCACACGAACTGCCCGGAGCGCTGGATTTCCAGCCAGCGTACGTACGAGCGCGCAAAGACGTCGCCCGTCGGCCAGCCCATCGTGGGCACGAGAACGAAGCGATAGATGCCCGTCGGAAAATCGCGGCGCACGTCGCGGTCGACGTTCGAAGCGCGCGCTACCACGCCGACTAGTCCCAACAGCTCGGCAACTTCCTTGCTGACGCGACCCGTATCTTCGAAGCGGGCTTGGACCGAGCGCGAGATCCACAACAACTGGGCGGCGTTATCCACGTCCGATAGCGCCGGACGCAACCGCGCGAGCAGGTCGTCGGCCCGCTGTTTGTCGACATCCCACAACACGCCGCCGGGCCTGACCATCGAGCGTCCGAAGCGGTTGCCGCAGATGAGCGCGGTGGAATTCAAAAAGTCGCCCCGCAGCCGTCCGCAATAGGACATGGTCGGCAGAAAGCCGACGTCGCCGGCCAAGGCGCCAAGATCGCCCGTATGGTTGGCCAGCCGTTCGAGCTCGAGCGCGACTCCGCGCAAAACCTGCGCCCGCAGCGGAGTCTGGCAGCGCGCGAGCGCTTCGACGATTTGGCAATAAGCCGTGGTGTGGCCGATCGAGGTGTCGCCGGCCAGGGTTTCCATGTAGGGGATGGTGCGCTTGTTCGGCCCACCCACCAGGGCGCGCTCGACGCCCCGATGCTGGAACCCCAACGAGACTTCCAGATGGAACACCTGCTCGCCATAGCACTGGAAACGAAAATGTCCCGGCTCGATGACGCCAGCGTGAATCGGTCCGACCGCCACCTCATGGATTTCCTCGCCGTCGACGCGGAAGAAGTCGGTGACGCTCGGCAGGATGGCATCGCCCGTGGCGCGCGACCAGGCGTCATGCCCCTTGCGGTAGGAATGATGAAAGCGGATCGGCTTTAGCCACGGGTGCCCGCTGGGAACGACGCCCCACTGCTCGGCGATTTCGCGCTCAAACCAATGCGCTTGAGGCAAGTCGGGCGTTAGCGAGGGGTACGCATCGCCCACGTCGGTCGCAGCAACCGAAATCGATCCGTCGTCGGCATGGCTCAGCGCGACATACAGCCGTACGCGCTGCGGCGAAATCGGGCAGCCAAAAAGCGCCGAGATCCGCCCCCCGCGCGCAACGTCATCCAGGATGGCGTCGCGAAAACTGTAAATCTCAAGAAGGGGAATCGAGTCTAGCGCAATCGTAGCGACGTGAGGAGTTCGCGTCAGCTGGGCGGCCGCTATGGTCATTCGCTACCTGCGTTCGTGGCGAGACCAGGCGGCCGATGAGCTAATGTTGCCGCGTGGCAATATCGGCGTAAGTCTCGAACCCGCGCTCCACGCGGTCTACTTCGGCCAGCACGCGCTCGGCAGCGGGATGTTCCGCCAACAGCCGCGCAAACGGCTCGTCTCTTAACAAACAGGCCACACGCGCTAGCACATCCAAATGATTTTGCACCGTGGGGCTCAATAACACAAACAAAGCGTGCACCGGTCGCCCGTCGGCCGCTCCAAACGGCACGCTCGTTCGCAGGAAGCACAAACTCAAAAGCGGCCTGTCCACGCACAGCACCACGGGATGGCGTGGGTGCGGAATCGCCACCCCGCCGCCGACCGCGCTTGAGCCGACGGCCTCGCGCGCCAGGAACAGTTGCAGGATCATCTCGCGATCGCAGCCATCCGGCAGCGGCAAGCGCTCGACGATCGCCTTCAAAACCTCGGGCTTGGTCTCGCCAGCCACGTCGTGGAAAATGCCGCCGCGCGACAGGCATTGTCGCAAGCTCGAGCAATCCGAGCGCGCCAGGTTCTTGGCCAATGCTCCCGGCGCCACGGGCACGTTGTGCTGCGTGGCCCACTCCAGCAAGTCGGACCGCCCAAACCGATATTGCCCCGCAAACCCGGTCGCGGGCAATTTGCGTTCTTGAATCCAGCGATAGACCGTGCTTTCTTGCACGTTCAAAGCGGCCGCGGCGTCCCTGATGTCGAACTGCATTTATGCACCCCAGTTAAGCTTAGCCCGCCAGCCGCGCCTCACGCGAGCACTCGCGGCCGAAGCCTCAAGCTGTCGCGTGCCCGCATTCCAAATGCGGCGGGCGCGAACGTGTCGTCGAAGTCGTCGAAAAGCAAACGGCAGGCCATAACGGGCGAGGTACGAGTCCGCGGGGTTGCCCGTACAGCATCAAACCGCGCGATCGAAGCGCGGCCGAACGCCCAACCCGAGGGTAGGACGATCGTTTTTGAGGGTCAAGGACAGGCGTTTATTACAAGTTCGTAACATGCTCGGCAGTTTTCGAATCAAACCGCGCGCGATGGCGATCAATATGAAGTTGATCTGGTTTCGTCGCGAGCGATGAATAGAATTCGCGGCCCTTGTAATTTGTTCCCCGCGCGTCCGACGGATGCGGCGAAAAGATGTCGGTTCTGCTGAAAACTGTGGCAAGGCTAGAACGTTTGCCGGGCAACTTGGAAGCCCGCGAAACAGCCATGAACCGTCGCATTTCGAACGTAAACGGTTACGGACTCGTTAGATGCTCGTCCGAGGGCGCCGTGATTTGAAAACCTCACACGTTCCACGGCGCAAAACCTGCATTCACGTCGACGAGAACCGCGCGTTTCTTCCCCTGGAGTTGGTTATGGCCCTGCTGATTGTCGTGCCTGTACTGGCCGTCATCGCCTTTAAGCTCATCGTGGGCATCTGGCCGTAGAAATCGCCACCGTAAACCACTGGCAAACCCAGTGGCACCCCACGGAGCGGTCTGCGTCGGCGTCAGCTTTGGGCCCGCTTGGCCAACACATCCACGCTCACCAGTTCCGCGCGATCTCCGGCCTTGCGGACCAGATCGCAAATCATGTCGATCGTGCGGAACTGCGGATCGGTGACATACAAGCAGGATGGGTGCGCGAGAAAGTCGTAAGCGGCGCGATGTTCGATGGCCCAGTTCACGCCGCGGCGCACGGCTTCCATGAACCACTCCACCTTCCAGCGTCCGGTGCGGAAGGCCCCGATGTCGCTAATGGGATTCATGGGCACTTCAACCAGGCCGCTGGGATAGACGAACGGCTGGCATAACGACTGGCGCTCGACGATCGCCTCGTACACTTCGGCCGTCGGCTCCGCCAGCGGCTCACCGTAAGGATGTGGCGGATACAGGCTGCTCACCCAACGAAAGCCCTCGCCCAAAATGATCTGCTGGACGTCCGGGCGGTCTCTTAATCCTGTCGCGAATCCGCCCGGCGTGCGGAACCCGGCGGGCTCGATGCCCAATCGAGAGCGCATGGCCACGGTACACAGGTGAATGTTGTCGCGGATCACTTGGGCCGGCTCGCGCCCGGCAATCAGCCACGGAGAACGCTGAAAGCGGAACTGAATGTCGTCCGGTTTCGTGGCAGTGACGTTCACGTGATCGTACGTGTGATTGCCGAGCGGATGCCCCTTGGCCACGATGCCCTTGAGCCAGTCGACGTTCTCTTGCTCGAACACGCGGCCGACGGCGAAGCAGTGCAGCACGCCCCCGGCGGCCTTCACCCGGCGGCATGCTTCGACCGTGTAGCGCTTGGATTCTTCGTTCAGGTTCCCTTTTTCATAATCCCACCGCATTTCCTCGCGCGTCGGAAAGTTGCGGCTCATTTCCAAATCCAGCGTAATCGCGATTTGCGCTTTGCCCGCGCTGCTAGCCGCGGACTTTTCTTGCGCGCAGGCGTGACGGCCCAGCGCCAGGTGCGAAGCGGCCAGCGCGCCCGAGGCCAACAGCGTGCGGCGCGAGACAGGTTTGTGGCTGAGATCCATAAAGTCAGTTACCGGGCCTTGGCTGCTTCGGAAGAACCGGATGAGGTCGACGCGGCTTCGGTTGTCGCGTCGCTCTGCAAATAACTGAACAAATCGCGCAGCTCCTGCGGCTTGAGCGGCGAGAGCAGGTTGTCGGGCATGAGCGATACGTTCGATTCCTCGAGCAATTCGATCTGGTCGCGCGGAATTGCGGTGCGTTCGTTCTTGGCCGACAGCAGCGTAATGGCGGCGGGCGTTTGCTCGGCGATCAAGCCCGTCAGCACGCGGCCGTCGGTGGTGTGGACCTGGTAGCTCAAAAACTCCTTTCGAATGACGGCGCTGGGATTGACGATCGTGGCCAGCAGCTCGTCGAGATTTTTTCGGTTGGCGTGCGTGAGCTCCGGCCCGACCTGGTTGCCCTCGTTGAACAGCCGATGGCAAGTGCCGCAGTGCGTGGTGAACAGCCGCTTGCCAGACTCTGGATTTCCGCGCGCCGCGCGCAGGTCGTTGCTGATGCGCCGCATCTCGGCCAACCGCTCCTCGGGCGTGCCGGGTTGAACGCTGCCCCAGTGTTTCTTGACGAGCGCGTCGAGCCCTGGATCGGCGTGCAAGGCCACGAGCCGCAGAGCATCGAGCGGAATCTCCTTCGCGTCGATCTCATGCTTATCGACCGCGCGAAGCAAAACCACGGCCCAAGTCCTGCGGCCGAGCATGACCTCGCAAGCTTTGTCGTGCGCGGCAACCGTAAGCGACGGCAATCGCTCGAGAAGTTCCGTTGCGGTGCGTTGGCGGTCAAACCGCGCGAGGGCGCCGAGCGCGGCAAGCTGCACGGCCGAAGGCTGGTCGGGTGAGACGAGCTCGAGCAGGGCTTCGACACATGCCGGCTTGCCGACTTCGCCCAGCAACCGCACGGCCTCGGCGCGGTCCCGCTCCGGGCGATCTGCATCGCGGCACAGCTCGAGCGCGCGACGCTCAGCCGCCGGGCGGCCCAACCGCGCGCTAAGCCGGATAAGCGCGAGATCGGTCGTGTCGCCACGCCACTGGCGATCGATCAGATCCGCCAGCTCGCGCGGAATCTCGACGGGCGGCGCGGATTTTTGACCCGCTTCTTCCGCTCGAACGGCCGCCAGATTTCCAAACAACGTGCCGTCGCTTCCGCCGCGAGCGGTCGTGCGGTCGGCCAAACCCTGATCGAGCGCCGCCAACATCGAGGTTCGTTCCGATTCGGGAGCGGCGGCCAGCAGCCGCGCGCAGGCCAAATAGCCTTCGCGCGTCGCGATCGCCGCATAGCGCCGCATCAATCGCGGCAGCACCGTCTCGCGCACGATCGGCCGCGCCCACGTTTCTTTGCGGGTCAGCAAAGCTACTAGTTTCTCGCGGGCGGCATCGGCATGGTGTTCGACAGCCCACCACAGCAGCAGCGGCACGAACGAGTCGTCGTGGTCCTCGTCGTGCGCGAGCAATCGCTCGATCAGCGGCAGCGCCTGCTCGCTGGGCAGACGTTTGGCGGTCGAGGCCAACTGGCTGCGCACGTGAACGCTCGCTTCCCGCGCAGCGAGTTCGGCCAGGGGGCGCGCCAATTCGGGCGCTCTCTTTTCTTGATCGCCGATGAACCGTACCGTCCAGTAGCGAATGTCAGCCGACGGATGATCCAGCAACTCGGCCGCGAGCGCGTCATCCCACCCGCCGCTCACGTACAAGGCCCACAGAGCTTCCAGCCCCAGGTGCGCCGCCCAGTCGGTCCCATTCGTGATGATGGGCAGCAACGTTTCGCGCGCGCTTGGATCGCGGCGATCGGCCAAGACGCGGCGCGCCTTGCGAGCGATCCAATCGTTCTCGTCGCCGGTCAAGGTGATGAGCTCGGGCGTGGAGAGTGACGCGAAATCGGGAATCGAAGTCGGCGGGGCGCCGCGCGTGGCAATCCGATAGACGCGGCCGTTCGTGCGGTCCCAATCCGCATCCGGATCCGGATGGCCGGTGCGGGCGTCGTGCCAGTCACAGATGTAAATGGTGCCGTCCGGTCCCACCGTTACATCGCTTGGGGCGAACCAGGTGTCGCCGGAGAGCAAAAAATCGCCCACCTGCCGTGCAGCAAAGGTCGAGCCGCGCGGCGTGATCTCGTGCCAATAAGCCGCATGGCCCAGCAGGTCGGCGGCGATGTACTTGCCGCGGAATGCGTCACCAAGCGTGAGCCCCTGATAGATGATCCCGCCGACGGTCACATGACCGCCATGCAAGTTCGTATGCGGCACATGGTCGAAGTAACCATAGGCGTATGGATTGTGCAACGCGCCGTGCTTGCCGAATTGCTTCCAGTAATAGCCACCTTGCACCCCGTGCAGCATGGCGTAGCCGCCATAGTTGGTCGAATAGAATAGGTTGCCGGCGGCGTCGAAATCGAGCCCCCATGAGTTGCCGCCCCCTTCGCAGAAGAGCTCGAAGCGTTTGGTCAGCGGGTGATATCGCCACACGCCCTGCTGGAACTCGATGCCGCGGATGTTCGAAGTGACGGTGCTCCCCTGGCACCCATACAGCCAACCATCGGGACCCCAGGTAAGCGAATTGGCCACCGAGTGCGCGTCGTCCATGCCAAAGCCCGACAGCAGCACTTCAGGATCGCCATCGGGGCGATCGTCGCGGTCGCGATCGGCATAGAACAGCAGATACGGAACCTGCAACACGAACACGCCGCCTTGGCCAAACGCGATGCCGCTGGCCAGGTTCAAATCGTTCAAGAAATCAGTCGAGCGATCGGCGCGGCCGTCGCCATCAGTATCTTCCAGGATGGTGATCCGATCGACGCCCTTGGGACCGCGCGGCGGCGGCTCGGGCACCTGGTCGTAGGTGGTGCGCGAGTAGCGGTCGACTTTCGCGCGCTTGAGGCCGGCCGGGTTGGGATATTGCAGATACTGGACGACCCACAGCCGGCCGCGGTCGTCAAATTCAATGGCCACTGGCTGCCGCACCAGCGGCTCCGCCGCGACCAGCGTCACTTCCAGGCCGTCGGGCACCTTCATGCGGTGCGGCGCTTCGTCGGGCGAATAGCCCTGCCCGGCGGCTGGCGAGGCGGCCAACCCAATGAAGCACAGCGAAATGGCAAACAGGCGTGATGTCATGTGAGGCGGGGCAGGGTATTTCGAGGGGGGGCAATCTCTGCGACTCAGGCTAATCCCCAGCAGCACGACGGTAAATAGAGGCGGATATCTCCGGTTGCCATCTGCGGCAAACCGTCCCCTTCGATGAGCGCCCGCGGTAGGGTCCCCGCTCGGCCGCAAGCGCCTATGATATACGTATGCGCCTGGACCATTTTCATCCGCTGGTAAGCCAGTGGTTCACCGACCGCTTCGCCGCGCCCACCGATCCGCAAGAACGCGGCTGGCGCGAGATCGCCGCCGGACGCCACACGCTCATCGCCGCGCCGACCGGGTCGGGCAAAACCCTGGCCGCTTTCTTGGTGTGCCTGGATGGGTTGTTGCGCCGCTGGCTGGATGGCGAGCTCGAAGACGGGGTGTCGGTGGTGTATGTCTCGCCGCTCAAGGCGCTCAGCAATGACATCCATCGCAACCTGGAAGTGCCGCTCGCCGAATTGGCCGATCGCGCCGAGGCTGCCGGCTTCGGCCGCCCGCCGATCCGCTCCATGGTCCGCACGGGCGATACGCCGGCCGCCCAGCGGCAGGCCATGCTGCGCCGTCCACCGCATATCCTGGTCACCACGCCCGAGTCGCTGTACTTGCTGCTGACCTCGCAGAAGAGCCGCGAGCTGTTGCGCGGCGTGCACACGGTGATCGTCGACGAGATCCACGCGCTGGTGCGCGACAAGCGCGGCAGCCACCTGGCTCTTTCGCTCGAGCGTCTCGCGCGCTTGACCGAGCGGCCGCTGGTGCGGATTGGGCTTTCGGCCACGCAGCGGCCCATCGAAGACATCGCGCGATTCCTGGTGGGGGCCAATAACATCGATGCAGCCGGCGCGCCGAATTGCAGCATCATCGACGGCGGACATGCGCGCGAGCTCGACCTGGCCATCGAAGTTCCGCCCAGCGAGTTGTCGGCCGTGTGCTCTAACGAGCAATGGGCGGAAATCTATGCCCGGCTGACGGAGCTTGTCACGGCGCATCGTAGCACCTTGGTATTCGTCAACACGCGGCGGCTGGCGGAGCGCGTGGCACTGTACCTGAGCGAGCTGTTGGGTAGCGAGGCGGTTGCCAGCCACCACGGCAGCTTGTCGCGCTCGATTCGCCTCTCGGCCGAACAGCGGCTGAAGTCGGGCGAGCTCAAGGTCATCGTCGCCACCGCTTCGCTCGAAATGGGCATCGACATCGGCTACATCGATCTGGTGTGCCAGATCGGCTCGACGGGCAACATCGCCACCTTGTTGCAGCGCGTCGGCCGGGCCGGACACTCGCTGGGCAAGATTCCCAAGGGACGGCTGTTCCCGCTCTCGCGCGACGAGCTAATGGAGTCGCTGGCGCTCGTCCGCGCGGTGCATCGCGGCACGCTCGATGCTATTCCGATTCCCCAGGCGCCGCTCGACATTCTGGCACAGCAGATCGTGGCCGCGGTCGCCTGCGAGGAATGGGACGAGAGCGAACTTTTTGAGCTCTGCCGCCAGGCCTGGCCGTATCGAAACCTGGCGCGCACCGACTTCGACGAGATCGTGCACATGCTGAGCGAGGGCGTCGCGTCCAACAGCAAGCGCGGCGCCTACCTGCATCGCGATCGGATTCATGGCAGTTTGCGGGCACGGCGCTCCGCGCGATTGGCCGCAATCACCAGCGGCGGCGCTATCCCCGAGACGGCCCAATATCGCGTGGTGGCCGAGCCCGAGGGGACCTTCGTGGGCATGGTGGACGAGGACTTTGCAGTCGAGAGTCTGGCCGGCGATGTTTTCTTGTTGGGCAACACCTCGTGGCGCGTGCTTTACGTGCGCGGGGGCGAAGTGGCCGTTCGCGATGCCGACGGTGCTCCGCCCAGCATTCCCTTCTGGCTGGGTGAACGCCCTGGACGTACGCCGGAATTGTCGGAGGAACTGTCGCGCTTGCGGGTTGAGCTGGCCGAGGCGCTCAAGCCAGCGTCGGTCGACTCGCCCAATGGTCACGCGGGCACCAATGGAGAAACGGAACACCACGCAATTGCCGATTCGCCGCAGGTGAGCTCGCCCGAGCAAGGAATTTCGCTGTTGGAAAACGAGTGCGGGGCGAGTCCCTGGGCCAGCCAGCAGGCGCTGACCTATGTCGAAACGCAACTGGCGGCGGTTGGCCTGGTGCCCACGACCGACACGATCGTGTTCGAGCGATTCTTCGACGAGTCGGGCGGGATGCAGCTTGTCGTGCACGCTCCGCTAGGCGCGCGGATCAATCGCGCATGGGGATTGGCGCTGCGCAAACGATTCTGCCGCAGCTTCGATTTCGAACTGCAGGCCAGCGCCGACGACGACGGCATCGTGCTCTCGCTGGGGCCGCAGCACAGCGTGCCCGTCGAGAACCTGTGCCGCATGCTCAACGCCGAGAATGTCGGCAAGCTTCTCGAACAGGCGTTGTTGGCGGTGCCGATGTTCCAGGTTCGCTGGCGGTGGAACCTGACGCGGGCACTGGTCGTGCTGCGGCAACAAAATGGAAAGCGCGTGCCGCCGCACATGCTGCGCTTCCGCTCGGACGATCTGCTGGCGAGCGTGTTTCCCGAGACGGTCGGCTGCCTGGAAAACCACTCCGGCGACGTTGAGATTCCGGACCACCCGCTTGTGCGGCAGACGATGCACGATTGTTTGACCGAGGCCATGGACCTGCCGGCGCTAATTGCGTTGTTCGAGCGCGTGGGCACGGGGCAGGTTCGCTTCGTGGGCCGCGACACGCGCGAGCCTTCGCCGTTTTGCTATGAGCTGCTCAACGCAAACCCCTATGCATTCTTGGACGGCGCTCCGCTCGAGGAACGCCGCGTGCGAGCCGTCGCCACGCGGCGAACTTTGTCCACCGACGAACTGAAAGATCTGGCGCGGCTAGATCCGGAGGCGATCGCACTGGTGCGCCAAGAGGCCTGGCCGCTCGTGCGCAGCACCGACGAATTGCACGATGCACTTTTGAGCCTGGTCTCGCTCGACGAACGACAGGCCGGCTCGTGGACCCCGTGGCTCGAAGAGCTCGCGCGCGCCGGCCGCGCGACGCGCGTCCTGCGCGAGGGACACGCGCCGCTGTGGATCGCCGCCGAGAACTGGCCCGTCGTGCGGGCTGCTTTTCCGGACGCGACCGTCGAAC
>DATJEN010000347.1:0-5986 GCA_035496575.1 Pirellulales bacterium | reverse complement strand
GGATAGGCTGCCGCTGCCAGAGGTTGCGCCACTCAATGGCGCGACGCTGCTGCCGGTCCCCGTGCTTACCCCGCCGCTTCGGAGCAATGGAGAGTTGGTTGTTGTCGAGCCAACCCCGCCGAGGCCGCCCGGCACAGGTGTTTGCTGAAAATCGCCGCCGCTGCCACGACGGCGGATCGCCGAATCGCGCCGCGACAGGTGACTCCATCGGTGCCAACCGGCGGGGCCACCCCAGCCAACGCCGCGGCGCCCAGCGTAACCGCATCGATACCAGCCGGCGCCGTGCCATCCATGTTCGTACCAGCAGTATTCCTGGCCCCGCCACTGATACTGAACGTGTTGCAGCGCCAAGACCTCGCCCTGAGGCCGCAGCGTTGCACTGGGCGCTGCAACGGCTTGAGACAAACCCAAGCTGCCGCTAACGATTGCGAATCCCAAACGCAGGAGGCAGCCCATAGCAGCTCTCGCTCTTGCCAATGTCAGTTAAGCCAACGCGCGGCATCACATTTGGTTCGGCGGTTGCCGCTTAACGGGGGTCGGAAAAAGGCCGCGGCTGTCCTCGGTTCATCCCCCACCATCGGTTTAGCAAAGCTGTGATGACCGGATCGTGTGCCTTTGGCACACCCGGTCGGGGCAGCAATCGAGAAATGCGCTAATTTTCCGCAAAGCGGATTTTTAGGTCGGTCGCACGACTCGGCCCTCGTGCGCTTGCGCTTTCCCTCACGCCTTACTTCAGCGGTGAAATCAGGCGGGTTGCGACTTCGATCGTTTGCCGTGGAGGCAATTTCGCGTATGGCGCGGCAAACAGCTTTACGCCGTCGCTGCCCAACGAAAACAACGGCGTCAATTGAGGAACCTCATCGGCATCGACGAGCTGTGAAGAGCGGTTGTCGAGAATGAGCCAACGATCCTCATAACGCACCGCGAGGACGGCATGGTCAAGGCGAAGGCGCCGGTCGCGCGCAAGGACAAGGCGCAAATCCTCGGTATTCATACCAAGCTCACGAAGCGCCATGTATTTGACAATGGCATAATCCTCGCAATCGCCCTTTCCGCTGGTCAGCGTCGCAAGTGGCGCCGACCACAGATCTAAAACGCCATACTGCGCCAGATCGCTGACGTACCGGATCGCAAGATTGATGGAGCGGTTGAGCGTTCCGATTTGCGCCCGCTTGGGCGTGCTTCGGGCTTGATCAACGAGCGCCAGAAAATATAGCGCTGCCGGCGAGGTGCATTGATTGCGATCGCCGCGACAGTCGGAGATCACGCGGGCATCGTCGCGAAGTTCGTCGTGCAGCTTTCGCCATTTGACCCACAACAAACCTTCGGGCGCGCGAAAGGTGCGAAGGGAGAACGGCTCATCATTGTCCTCCAAGTGCGGCGTCGCAGGCGAATCGGACCTCAGCGCTTCAGTTGGATTGACTGACGCGAGCCGCACCGGCTGATCGGGCCGGATTCCCCGGTCATGCAGCGACATAATTTGATTGATCGTAAAGAATCGTGCCGGTGCGGACGGCGAGTGCGGCAATGTGATCGAGATATCCGGGATCGCCGGCGCAAATTGCGGCTTTTCGCTCGAATTGGCGGCGGAGCCGTTGAAGCTAAGCCCTGCCGCAGCGATCAGCGAAATAAGGAACGCACTCCGCGCTGCGCTGCGCGCCTCGGAAAGTATCGCCATGGTACCGCCCTGCCATTGACCGTCGGGCAGCGTTTTGCTCGCCACTCCGCGGATTTCTTTGTCTCAGGCGGGTTTAGTTGGCGGACCATTCGGCCACGTTAATTTCTGGCTGGAGCCCTTAACTTTGAGCGGTTTTGTGTGGCACGCAGTGAATGGCGGTCCATGGAAATCGCTCAAATTTGAACTATCAGCCTTGGCGGCAAGGGAGCGCTCTGCGCCGACACGAAGCGCGCCCTGCCACAAGTGCGGATAAGGTCCGACCGCAATCGTTTGGTCGAAATCCAGGTGGCTTTGTTAATAAATTTTGTTTAATGAGAGTGCTGGGGCGCACCCTTCAACTGATTTCTGCCTGGGCGGTTCAAGCTGCTATCGAATAACCGTAAAGGCGCAATGGAATAGCGTCATGAACTCTCATCATGCGGCCGCGTCAATGCGGTCCACGATCATCGCGCGGCTGGTGGCGGCGGGCGCTGTTGCTGGCGGGCTGGTTTCAACCCTGGGGCACGCAGACGCCCAAGAATGGCCGACCTTCCGAAAAGGCATCTGGCATTTCGAACGTACGCTTGAGCTCAACGAAAAGGCCGGCGTCGTCGATCAAAATCGCGTGGTATTTAAAAACGAGGCGAGGCGCTGTGTAGACCCTTCGGAATCCATGAAAGAGACGTTCCGACCCTTCAGCATCGGGAACTGTCATCCCACCAGGCCTCAACGGCTGGCCAACAAATACGTGTTCGCGCTGCGGTGTGACTATATGGGTCCGGTCAAGACCACGATCGAAGTTTTAAGCGACGCAGCCTACACCGAAATCAATGAAGTCAAGGTGGGCGATTTTCCACGCACCGATACCGTGGTCGCACGCCGAATTGCCGAGTGTCCCTAAAGCGCGCAGAGCGGCCATCTTACCCCAAAGCTAGCGCCTTCGCCTGCCCAACAAACCGTGACAGCCGGGACGGGACAACCAATCGTATTTTGGGCTTGTGGTCGAACGTCTATCGTTTAAAGGGCCAGTTTGAAACGTCGGTGTAGCTCGGCGCGAATGATGACACGGGAAACTCGCGTTCCACGGGCCCGGCGGTTTGCTCCGTCGGCTTTGCCTTCGATTCAAGGGCCAGCCACTGCTGAGCACTGCCCGTGGGGCTGGCCTTGGCATCAGCATTCGCCGTCCGAGTGGCCGTCGGCCACAGCGTTGCAAAGCCAAATGGCGGTTCGATTGCCTTGATCACGCCAGGCTCCAAGGCGCCAGAATGCTTTTTCGAAATATCAAGCGGCGCCGAGCCGGGCGGCACACCAAACAGAATCGGCGGAAGCTTGGTCGGGAGCAGACCAAGCGGCCTCGTCTCGAGCGGCCGCGCGTCAATCGGCATCGGCGATTTCAGATAGTTGAGAAGTTCGCCCATGGCAGCCAGCAACTGGAAATCGGCAAAGGCTGCGACGCCGCGCGAGGATTCGAGCGACACACCCGCATTGAACAGCTGATTCTGGGCATTGAGCAGGTCGATGAGCGATCGTTGACCAAGCTCATATTCTTTTTGATAGGCCACGATAACCTTGCGATCGGCATCGATCTGCCGAATCAGCGCGGCGATCCGGTCGGCGGTGATCGTCCGAGCCGACCAAGCCTTGTCGATCGACTCGTACGCGCCGCGTTGCAGCCGAGCATGGGCCATTGACGTTTGCTGATACTGCTCGGAGGCCTCGACCCGCTTCCAGGCATCTTGCCCGCCGCGGAAAATGTCCCAGCTCGCGACAACCATGGCGCTGTAATCGGTGCGATCGCCGAACACCGTGGCCGTATTGGTTCCCCAAAGCCAACGACCTTCGAACGCGACATTCGGGACAAAAGCGCCAGCCGTGGCATCAAATGCGTGCTTCGCTGCATCGCGATCGGCTTGCGCCGCCGCGATCGTCGGATTGCTGCGCAACGTGACCGCGAGCGCCTGATCTTTTGAGCTGGGTAGACCACCGAGCCGGCCGAAGCCTCTCAAATTGAAGGGTTCAATGCCAATGGCTCGCCTGAACGTGCCGCGGGCTTCGTCATATTGCTCGCGAAATTGCGCCTGAGCCGCCACCGCGGCCTCGACGCGCTCTCTGACCTGTTGCAAGTCGCCTTCGCCAGCGCGCCCCCCCTGGAACCGAGCGTTGACATTGGCGAGCAGCGCGCGGTGGGCCGCAACATTTTCGTCAGCAAGCGCTATCAAGCGCTTGTAGCGCACCACATCGATATAGGCTTCCGCCGCGTCAAGAGCGATTAACTCGGTGCGCTCGCGCGTTCGGTAGGCCGCTGCATCGACCCTGGCGGCTTGACGCCAAATCTCATTGATCGAAGCGAATCCATCGAAAATCGTTTGTCGAACGACGATCGATTTCTCCCGCCCCCACAAGTTGAGGTTGTTGCCGGCCGGCGGCTGAATCTGGTCTTTGAAGTTCCAGCGCACTCGTCCAGTTCGCGCCTCGAGCCGGACCTGAGGCAGCAGCGTGCCTTGGTTTTGCCTTAATTCCGCTTCCGTTGCGCGGCGATTTGCAGCGGCCTCGCCGACCCCGGGGTTGGTCGTCACCGCCTGCTGGATTGCGTTAAAAATCGTAAATCCCTGCCCCGCCGCGCCCGCTACACCTGCGGCGCCGAGCAGCAAAGCTGCCAAAAAAACAACGACGGGTAAGAACTTACGCATGAAGTACGACAGTCCCCCTCTATTTTGTCAAAAGCTACCAGTTCGAATCAGGGGCGACAAGACAGACCCATCCTCGTTCGACACAAGTCCACACGTACTTGGTGCAATTAGCGCAACTTACGGCGGATTATTTGCAACTGTGACCGATAAGCCTCAGACCATTGCGTGCCCCATTTGGCAATCTGGCGCCCTGCAGCCCTTGTCAGTCCCTGACCCGAAGCACGTCCCGGTGGCGACGAGAAATGTAGCCATCTCGTCGTCCGCAATAGTCGTAGTAGGAAAGCTCCTGCCAGTTCCACCGCACGCATCCGGGCTCTCTCGGGACCGCTGCGTCGGTCGTTCGATAGGCCGGCCAATAGGCGGCATCGGACCCATTGGCGGGCCCCCACCAAGAACCCCACTCGTAATAGTAATAATCATGGGCTTGGCCGTGATCCGGTGACACCAACGACATCAGCGCCACGCTGCCGGTTAACAGGAATTTCCGCATAGGATTCTCCCCTAGGATGGCCGAGTTCCACTTAAACAATCATAAATGAATTTGGACCCGAGACAAAGCGGCCAGCGCCTCCAATTCCCCGACATCCTCCGCGGCTCAGACGGTTCCATTAACCGGTCTTCCGGCGAACGGGCGTGGCGCCTCAATACTGCCCTTAACTTGGCTTTAGCGTGGTAGCTTAATACTGAGTTTTGGCGTTGTCCGTTCGGTTGCGGCAACGCGCTATTGCCAGCCGGCACGCAAAACCGCTTGAAGCGACATACAGAAGCGGGTGCGCGAGAGGGGACCAATTGTGAGCTTAGCTGAAAAGATTGGACCCGCCAGCCAGCGCGGCGAAGCGGGGGTGCGCTCGCCGTCCCCGCAAAATATTAAAATCGATCCGTTGACCGACGCCCTGATCTACCTCGCCGCGCATCATGGTCGGGCCATAAGCCGTCAGGCGTTGCTCACCGGCCTACCTATCACAGACGGACGCCTGACAGCAGGTTTGTTCGAACGGGCCGCTAAGCAGGCCGGCCTCGAAGTCCAGGCCATTAAACGCCCGATCGCGGAAATCGCTTCGCTGGTGTTGCCCGCGGTTCTGGTGATGCGTGATGGCAGCACGCGGATCCTGCTCGAGAATCACGGTCATCCCCGCGAAGCCAAAGTCATCGACCCCTCCGCGACTGCACGCGTGGCACGACCTTTGGGCGATGATTTTTCAAACTATCTTGGCTACGCCTTTCTCGCACGGCCCGTGACCGCTGCGAGCGCACGGGTCGCTGCTGCCGGCCCGTTGCCTCGCGCCCATTGGTTTTGGTCGGTCGTCAAGGCGTTTTGGACGAATTACAGCCACGTCGCCATTGCCGCCTTCATCATCAACACCCTGGCGCTGGCTTACCCGCTCTTCATCATGAACGTGTACGACCGCGTCGTCCCGAATGGTGCAATCCCATCGCTCGTCGCGCTCTCCATTGGGCTCGCGATCGCAGTCGCGTTCGATTTTCTGCTGCGAACGGTCCGCAGTCACATCATCGATATGACCGGCAAGACCATTGATGTCGCGCTGTCGGCGAAGATTTTCGAGCACGTTTTGTCGATCAAGATGGCCCAGCGTCCGACGTCAGTCGGCATCCTTGCCAATCAACTGCGTGATTTTGA
>DATJEN010000346.1:0-31220 GCA_035496575.1 Pirellulales bacterium | reverse complement strand
TTGGGGCACAAGGCTGGATAGTTGCTCTCGAGCGTCGCAATGGGAGGCACCTCGAGCTGCGTGCCGACCACTAAGCGGTCTGCGTGCGGCAGACGGCGGCGGTTGTACTCATAGAGCGCCTTGAAGTATCCGCCCGTGCCGTACACTTTCTCGGAAATGATCCACAGGCTGTCGTTGGGTTGAATGACGTATTTTCCGGGCCCAAGCGGCTGCGGCGCCGGTTCAGCGTCGTCGCGCGTGGTGACGGGCCGGGCTGGAGGGGCCAAGCGGCTCGAATTGGGCCGCTGCTGAGGAACGGCAACCAGCGGCTGTTCCGGCTCGAGCTGGGGTTCGACGGTCGGCTCGGCCTGACGCGGCGGCAGGGCCGCATCGGTGTCTTCGTCAATCGTCAAAGCTCGGGCCGACACACCGCCGGGCGCGATTTCGGACTCAGCGGGCAACTGCGGCTCGTCCGCGGCCTGCTGAGCGTCTTCGACCACAGGTTCTTCGGCAGGTTCGTCGACCGTGGTCGCAGGGGGCAACGCTGCTGGCTGGTCATCGGGTGCTTCGGCGACCGGATCGGAACTCGCCTCCTCGGCCGCTATCGTGCGCGCCTCTGGCATTCGAAACGGGTTGCGAGTCGAAGCGGCGGCAGGCTCGGACGCCACAACCAGAGGCTGCGGCTCATCGCCTCCAGCCGTCGCAAGCTCGGCCGGGGCAGTTTCGGCCGAATAGCGGTCGACAGGCTGCGACTCTTGTGCACGACCGTCCAACGACAAGCTGTCGTTCGTGTGTGCTGGCTCGGCTTGCGCTTGCTGGGCCAGGCTGACCGACGGACTCGACGTCACCTGGTCGGTCGTCGGGGCGTCGGCCACCGCCCGGGCTTCGGTCGCAGTTGCACCATTGAAGAGCGCCAACTTGCGCGCGAGCAGCCCGCCGAAAACGACGAGCAGCACACTGATGACGGCTAAGCCAATCTTGGTTTCCTTGCCCATGTCGAGCTCCTCCTTGAGCTGTCCGCGGCCGCTGCCGCGCGGGACGAGTGTTATCTAGACGCGTTCGGCCACGCGCAGCTTGGCGCTGCGCGCGCGAGGATTTCGCTGAATCTCTTGTTCACTCGGACGGACGGGTTTCTTGGTGAGCGCGCGGTAGCGCGGACTGTCGCGAAAGGCTCCCTTGACGATGCGGTCTTCGAGTGAGTGAAAGCTGATGACGGCCAGGCGACCCCCCTCGCGCAAGTATTCAGGAAAACGATCGAGGGCAGTGGAAAGCGATCGTAGCTCGTCATTGACTGCAATGCGGATCGCTTGAAACGTTCGGGTGGCTGGATGAATGCGGCCTGCGTCTGAGCGTGTGCGAGGCACACTCCGCTCCACGAGGGCACTAAGCTGGGCCGCCGTGCGCACCGGCTGCGAGGTCCGTGCGGCGACGATGTTCCGCGCGATTCGCCGGCTGAAACGCTCCTCGCCAAACTGATAGATCACGTCGGCCAATTCTTTCTCCGTCAGTCTGTCCAGCAGGCGCCAGGCCGGCTCTCCGCTCGTCGTGTCGAAACGCATGTCGAGCGGCCCATCAGAATCGAAACTAAACCCCCGCGTTCGATCGACAAGTTGGTCGCTGGAAAGTCCCAGGTCGAGCACGATTCCATCCACACTCGAAACGTCAATCTCGGCAAGCACCTCGCCTAAGTCCTGGTAGTTGGCCGCGGCCAGCTTGATGCTTCTGCCGGCTAGCCGCCGCTCGGCCTTTTCAAGCGCCCCGGGGTCGCGGTCAAGCGCCAGCACCAGGCCCGTGGATCCCACCCGCTCGGCAAGCGCCAACGTGTGGCCGCCACCGCCCAGCGTGCCGTCCACGATCGTTCCGCCGGGTTGGGGTGCTAGCCACTGGAGCACTTCAGCAGTCATGACCGGCACATGCGCCGATTCGAGATGCTCCATACCGCAGCCGCTCGAGGAACTCAATAGCGATCAGCCCGCTAGCAGAAGAGCCACCTGGCCCGCGTGCACATCCCTGTGCTCGCGGTCGGAGGCGGCGGAGGCATGGCTGGATTGAGCGCCATGCTTCCGCGGTTCGCAACCCGACAGCCCTCCATGCTTTGGGCTTGCGATTCTCTGGATCATTCGGTGGCCCCGAATGGTCGAGAGGCATCGCACCAGGCGAACGACGGACGGACACAACCTTTCGATTTAGATTCGGAAGCGATTACGCGCCAGAGGCTCCGCGGCTGCGCAAGTCGAACGCGGCGGCCGCGATCTGGTCGAACTCAGGCTGTCTTGCAAGCATGTACCGTTCCCAACGGCCCCGTTCCCACAGCTCCAGGTGATCCTGCACGCCGATCAGCACCGCTTCCTTGTCCAGCCCCGCCAGTTCAAATAGCTCCTGGGGAATGCGGACGCGCCCTTGCGAGTCGAGCTCCACGGCTTGAGCGCGGGCGTAAAACAGCCGACCGAAGGCGCGGACATCCTCGGCCGCCGGTGACGCGGCGCTCAGTCGCGCGGCAAGTTCGGCTAGCATTCCCTCCGTGTATAAGGCCAGCGAACCATCCGTCCCGGGTGTGAGGTATAAGGCAGATTCTGCTTTGTGGCCCAACGCATCGCGGAGCGGCTTGGGGATCGCAATCCGCAGCTTTTCGTCCACCGACCGGTAGAAAGTGCCGGTCAGGAGCATAATTCACCACTTGTCCCCACGCACCACCATTTCCGCCCAAACATACCGACGACTTGGAATGCGTCAACCCGCTTTTTCCAAGAGAGAGGTGGCGGGGAGAGCCGCCGTTCGACACAAGCCGTTACACCTGAGCGGTGTCGGTTGCGGCAGGTGGGTCAGAAAAAATTTTCGCGGCCGCCGATTGGTGGTCCAACAGAGCCGTGTAGAGAGCTTCGTAGCCGCTGACTGCCCCGGCGAGCGTAAAATGCTCGGCAATTCTGGCCTGATTTTGAGTGCCGAGCCGCCGGGCACGGTTGTTGTCGGCCAAGAGGGCAAGGCATTTGGCGACGAAGCCTTGCGTATCCTGGGAGCCGACCGTTTGATGCTCCGCCAAGGGGCCGAGAACTTCCTCGACTCCCTCGACGGCCGTCGCCACAACTGGTTTGGCGCTGGCCATCGCTTCGAGCAATGCGTTGGGCATTCCCTCCCACCGCGACGGAAGCACAAACAGGTCGCTGGCGGCCAGAATCTGCGAGACATCGTCGCGACGACCGAGCAAGTGGACGTGCTCGGCGATGCCGAGAGTGCGCGAGCGGCTGAGGAGCGCGTCGCGCTGGGGTCCGTCGCCAACCATGACCAGCGCGCACGCCCTTTGCCGCAGCAGGTCTGGCATACGCTCGAGGAGCCACAGGGCGCCTTTTTGTTCGTCGAGGCGTCCGACGAACACAATGAGATCTCGCGCTGAGCTCACGCCCAGCGACTCGCGCGATACGGGGCGGGCGTTCTCGAACCGCGCGAGGTCGACTCCATTTGGGATCACGACGACTTTGTGGGGCGGCAGGCCGGCTTCACGAACAGAAAAATCACGGACCGCCTGGCTCACGGCGACGTGACCGCTTACGAGCGGCTCAACCCATCGCGACAGCCGCAAGTGCCAATTGGCGCGTCGCTCTGCTACGCGAATGCCGGTCAGGACAATGGGAACCCGCGCAGTGCGCGCGGCGAGCGTCCCCAAAAAGCTGGCGTGGAACAAAAAACTCTGCAGGATCGCAGGTCGATCGCGCAGCAGCAAACGGCGGAGCTTCCAAACCACGCCGGGCGCGTGCCAACGTTTACTCGCCCCCAGACATTCGACGGCTATCTCGCATTCCTCCAGCTCGTCGGCCAGCGAGCGGGGATTGCTCACGGGGCGCGGGCCTAGACAATAAACCAGGGGCTGGAACTTTTTGCGGTCCAGCCGTTTCAGCAGCTCCACCAGGCTGCGCTCGGCGCCACCGAACTCGAGCTCCGTGATGCAAAACGCAATCCTCACAGGTCCAGGCGGTGCAACACGCGCAGGGTCAGGTTGGTCCAATGCCATTGGCGAGTGACTACGACTACGAGTTACCAAAGCGGCTGATTGCTCAGCACCCAACGGCGCGTCGCACCGATGCCAGGCTGCTGGTCGTCGATCGGGCGACGCAAAGCTTGCAACACCATCATATTCGCGACTTGCCCACGCTGCTGCGCGCGGGCGACTGCCTGGTGCTGAACGACACGCGGGTGATTCCGGCCCGCCTGGTCGGATATCGGGTCGAAACAGGCGGCCGCTGGGAGGGGCTTTTTCTTTCCGCCGACCAACAAGGCAGTTGGCTGATGCTGGGAAAGACTCGCGGCAAGCTCAAGCCGGGCGAAGAAATCATGCTGCTCAACGAGCGGCTGCAAGAGGTTTTTCCCATTCGCCTGGTCCTCAAAGACCCGGACGGCGCGTGGGTGGCTCGTCCGCTCGTGAAGGGTGAACCCCTGGACCTGTTGGAACAGGTGGGACGCGTGCCGCTTCCACCGTACATTCGCTCCGGCGAAATGGCCGAAGGCGACCGCGAGCGCTACCAAACGGTTTTCGCAACGGCGCCTGGCTCCGTTGCGGCGCCAACGGCCGGCCTGCACTTCACGCACGACTTGCTGCGCCGACTTTCGGAAGCAGGCGTGCGCCACACCAAGGTGACGCTGCACGTCGGGCCCGACACGTTCCGGCCCCTGAGCGGCGACTCGCTTAATGAACACGTTATGCACAGCGAATGGTGCGAGATCAACGCGGACGCGGACGCCGCCTTGCAGAGCACGCGTGCATCGGCGGGGCGCATCGTCGCGGTCGGCACCACGTCCGTGCGCGTCCTCGAGTCGGCGGCCCGCGAGGGCACGCTGGCGGCCATGTCAGGTCCGACCGACCTCTTTATCCGGCCGCCGTACCGCTTTCAAGCAGTCGACGCGCTGCTCACCAATTTCCATCTGCCCAGAACGACGCTGCTGGTGCTGGTGCGCACCTTCGGTGGCGATGAACTGATCGGACGCGCGTATGAGGAGGCCATCCGCGAAGAGTATCGCTTCTACAGCTATGGGGATGCGATGCTGATCGTGTGAGGAACGGATGTGCCGCTAGGCAGTCGACGGGGGTCGCTCTACAATTCGGCGCTCCAACTCCTAAGCAACCGCCCGCTCATCAGGATTAATCGTGACACAAGTGCAAAGCGAATGCGTGCTGGTCGTCCCCACTCAGTTGTTTCACAGCCTTGGCCACTTCCAGGGCTTTTCGCCAGATGCGGATCGATATCTCGACACCCTGCTGGATGCGAAACAATTGAGTTTTCGGCCGCGCAGCGAGGTTGAAGAAGATCCCAGCTTCAAACAGCTCATTCCTTACGTCATCTTCCGCCACTCGGACACCAAGGGCCGCACGCAGCTTTTCCAATACACGCGGGGCAAAGGGCAGGGTGAGGGGCGCTTGCACGCCAAGATGAGCATCGGCATCGGTGGACACATTGCCGAGGGAGATGGCGGCCTGGATTCAGCCCAATCGCCACAAGCCGTGTATGCCGAGGGCATGCGCCGCGAACTGGCCGAGGAAGTCGCCATCGAGGCGCCCTATCGCGACCGCCGCGTGGGATTAATCAACGATGATCAATCGGAGGTCGGCAAAGTACATCTCGGCGTGGTGCACCTTTTTGAGGTCGAGCAGCCTCGCGTGCGTCCGCTTGAGGTCGACATCCTCGAGGCCGGTTTTCGGGGTGTGGACGAGATCCTGTCCCGCGCCGCGGATTTCGAGACGTGGTCGCAAATCTGTCTGCAAGCCCTGTTCGCCAAATAACCACGGGCTGCTTCGAGCAGAGCGCGTCACTGCATGATCTTCAGGACCATGCTTCCGACCAAGATCAGCCCCACCACAACCGCCGGGGCAAGTAACAGCAGCCCCCAGCCCGAGGAGGCGCTCTCCTCGTGACCGGTGAGCACGGGGGAACCTGGCAGGTCGGCAAAAGTCTCCTGCTGGGCAGAGGCGACGGGATCGGTGCGCTGCGAAACCTGGCTCGCGCCGCTCTCATCCGGGGCAGGCGGAAGATCGTCGAACAGGCTTGGTTGGGTGTCGCTCAGGCTGGGGAGCGCTGACGGCGCAGAAGCCGTATCGCCCGAGGCATCGGAAAGGCCGGCCGCGGCGACGAAGTTGCCGGCCCATGGCGTGAGCCGCTTGATGACCTCGGTGATTCCGATGCGGCGCTCGGCATTCTTGTCCATCATCGCCGCCACCACTTCCACGAATTCGTCGCTCAACTCCAGATTGAAGCGGCGCGGATTGATCGGCGCGTCTTCGCAATGGCGGCGAGCTTTGTCGCGACTGGTTCCGCCGGGGAACGGCACCTTGCCGGTCACCGCGTAATACAGCGTGCAGCCGAGCGAGTAGACGTCGCTGGCCGGCGACAGGTTGCGTGGCGAACTGATGTGCTCGGGCGAAAGATAGTCGGCGGTTCCCACGATCCGGCCAAAGCGCGGGTCCTCGGTGTCCTCCCCGCCCAGGAAACCCGCCAGCCCCAGGTCAGAGACTTTCGTCTGGCCGTTGGGCGTGACGAGCAGGTTGCCCGGCTTCACATCGCGGTGGACGAGGCCACATTCGTGGGCATGCGCCAGCCCTTGGGCGGCCTGCACGATAACCGTAGCGGCATCCTGCATCGACAGTTTGCCGCGAACTCGTACCAACTTGCGCAGGTCGGTGCCGGGAACAAACTCGGTCACCAGAAAGTAGACATTCCCGTCGTGGCCCGCGTCGTAAGCCCGCACCAGGTTCGGATGGTCGAACTGGGCCTGAGCGCGGATTTCGCGCGTGAAGCTGGCAATGGCGTCGGGTGTGGAACGGTCGCGCGGCAGGACTTTGATGGCCACGACGCGACCCATCAGGCGATGCTCGGCGCGAAACACGCGTCCCATGCCGCCCTGGCCAATGGCGTCGATGATCTGGTAAGGACCGAGGGTGAACTTGGCGCGGCCAACCTTGAGTTGTTCGGCTTGCCAGCTATTCAGCCGGCCCATTGCGACGAGCTTGGCCGCGAGTTGCTCATCCGAGATCTCTACCCGGGTGCCGACGGAGGCATGAGCCGAGCGCAGCTCTTTTTCTGCGGCCATAATCTGGTCCACGCTGACCAGCCCACTGGAGAGGGCCGAGCGTCGAAACAGGGACAGCGGTGGATACTCCACAGGTCGCTCACGGGCTGCCGCGTCTGTGCGGCAATTCGGGGAAATCCGTCCTTGGCGTACGAAGAAGAGGTGCCGGCGGTTCGCTGCCGCCAGCCATTAGGATAACCACTAAATCCTATAACTGTGCCTTCTGACAGAAAAAAAGGCGAAATTGTGCGGCTCCGCAAGCCGTGCTTTGGGCGTGTCCCAGTGCTGGCTCGTGACCATTCGACCAGGCGGCTGGCTGACCGCTGCTGGCAGTAGGGGCCCCGGTGGGCTCCTCTCGAGGGTGGCGCGCCTGCCAAAAGGGCGCCCCATCAGAACCCAAGATCGGGACGAGCGCTAAAATATCGGTCGGGGCCTGATTTCGCCTGCTACAGAATTCTCGATTCGCCCTGCAAGTCATGCGAATGATCGACCGGTTCAAAGTTGTCATCGCGGCGATTCTGATCGCGCACGGCGCCCATTCTTTCGTTTTTGCGCAAGGGCGTGCCGCTAGACTGCGGTCGCAACGAGCAGCGGAACCTTTTGATCCTTCACCCGAGCAATTTTTAAGGGGCTTATTCGGCGCGACCTCGGACGAACAGCAGAAGGCGCTAGCGGCTATCGAGATCTCGATCGCCGATGAGAGACGGTTGGGAGAAAGCATTGTCGAGGCCTACCTGAAGGAACTGGAAAGCCAGAACCTAAAGGTTATCGAGCGGGGGCGCGATGTTGATTACTTGCGAGACCTGGTCAATACGATTCGCCCGTTCATGACAAACAAGAACCGATACCGAACCATAAAAATCTACGTGGTCGACTCTCCGCAGACTGACGCGCGCAGTATTCCGGGAGGCACCCTGTTTTTCTTTCGCGGCTTGCTGGATTTTGCCGGCAGCGAAGCGGCCCTGGTGGGGGTCGTCGGACACGAGCTGTCGCATCTGGACCGTGGCCATCAGCTAGGCCCCTTACGACGCATGAAGCTCTTCGAACAGACGATGCAATCCGATCCGCGCGAAATGTCGCCCGCGCGCATGTTCGCGGCAGTCGGCCCTCTCGTCGAAGGTTATGCTCGGCCGTTTCGTCCGGAAGATGAGGCGGAGGCCGATCGCGATGGCGCGCGATGGGCATTTCAAGCCGGTTACGATCCGCGCGAGCTGGCCAATATGTTCGTGAAGCTTCATCGACGTGACGGCGACGAGGCCCCCATGCTGTCGTTTCTCAAAACCCATCCCTACCGGCTTGATCGTTCGCGAGCCGTCCGCGAGCAATACGCCATCGAGCAAGAGGAATCGCCGAACGACAACTTATACGTCGGTCGCAAGAATTTAGGTCAGCGCGTCTCGCGGGCAAAACGCGTATTCGATGAGAAGTGACGCGGCGGCGCGGCGTCTTTCACGCGCAAACCGAGGCGCGATACAATCTTGGTCCATGACCCGCTTCGTGTGCTATATCCCGAGCTATAACGATAGCGTGCTTGTTACGCAATCGCTCGCCAGCGTACCCGAGTGGGAGGTCGTGATCTCGGACAACGCATCGAACCGAGATCATGCCTTGGCAATTGAGCGGCTATCGGGTCCTTCGGTGAGGGTCGTGCACCAGCCTCGGCAACTTGGCCGCGTGGGGAACTGGAAGTTCTGCGTCGAACACTTTTTAGCCAGTGGCGCGACGTGGATGAAATTTTTGATGGCTGGCGATCGCCTCAAGCCGAACTCTTTGTCCCTCTGCCGCAGGGCGGTATCCCAGTTCCCCGACACCCGGTCGATCGTCTTCAACGTGGAGATCGTCAACTCCCAAGGGGCCACACGGTGGTCTACGGCGACGCAGCCGCGCGTGCTGCCGCCGCGCGAATCGATGCTCGAGATCGTACGTGGCGGAAACGTGTTTTTTGGTTTGTTGGCAGCTCTTGTGCACGCGGACACGGTGCGGGAAGGTTTCTCGTTCGGCGGCGAGATTCTCAGCTATTGCGCCGACATGTACTTTCAAGTCGAAATTGGCCGACGTTGGCCGACTCTGTTTTATCCTGACGTCCTGGCAGAGTTCATCACCACGAACCGCAGGACGTACTCGGTGGGCCAATTCTCGCTCGAGCACCTGGTCGAAGAAGTGCTCGTCAAGCTCCGCGCCAGCGGATACTACGCGGAATTGACAGACGACTATCAAACGCAAAAACAGATTCCCGCGCTGCTGGGCACCTGGCTACGCGGCGGACTCGACCACTTGCAGGCCAGGCAGACGGGCGAAGGTTAGCGCGCACGAACAACTCGTCCGTGGGAGGCGCAGCACGGCAAGCTCATGCCGAATCGCGACCCGCGCCACGCGATGGCCCGACTCATGTGGCCAGGCGACTGGCCGTTAAGGGGCTGCCTTGATGCGGGCCTTGAGCAGCGCAATTTCGGCCCGCTCGCGCTCTTGCTTGACCGTGTAATATCGGAGCGGCTCGCCACCTTTGACGCCTATTTCGAGTAGCTTCTTGTTCGCATCCTCGGATTGCTTCATCACTTTGACGTAGCGCTCCCACGACGCAATCTCCTGCTCGGGCGTGGTGGCCAAATCCAACTCAGCATCGACAAGGTTCCGAGTGACCTCCACGAACACGTCCACCGTCACGGATTGTGCGTCGAACGCGGCCTGGGCTGCGGCGAGCGCGGCCTTAGCGGATTGCACGCGTGCCTTGCGCATCTCATTCAGTCGCTGCTCGAGGACGGCTTTACTTTCTCCGGCTTTCGAGGCGCCAAGTACAATCACTACTGTGCCGAGCAGCCCGAGAGAAGCCAAGATTGTCAAAACGCGTCGCATAACCATTCCCCTTTTGCCGAGGCGTTCGTCCGTCGCGCATGCGCACATCGTAGCAGCGGGGTGGGTCGATATCACGGGCGCGACGTGTAACCGGCTTACCTGACCAGTCCGTCTCGCGGTAGAACCCGACGGCCCTTGGCGAGCCGTGGCTTGTCACTCGGTCGCGACCGCCTGCGAAAGCCGCTCGAGAAGACCCTGAATGCGCGACTCTTCTCCTTCGAGCTCGTGACGGAAATCCCTGGAGAACTCAGTGCGATGCACTTCGACCCTTTTTTGTTTGAGAGCATTGCCGAGCATGCGCACCAACATGTCCCGCTCGGCCAGGCTCAGCACTAAATGGAAGTCGCTCATGAAAATGCTCCCGCCGGCCACGGCCGGCCGCTTCGAGGTAAGCGCTCGCGCATCGCCGCGAAAACACCGCCCGACACGCCTCGCGGCCCATGCCTTTATTATAGGCGCGATGGCCACCGAATGGCGTCATGAGCGAGCGCCCTTGGGCCAGGCGGTTGCTCAGCGCCTGCGGCGGCGGCCCCACGCAACGAGGCCAATGACGCTCAGCGCGGCGAGGATGAAGCTCGACGGCTCGGGGATGAGCGACGCGACACGGAAACCGATAGCGAAGTCCCAAGTTGATGCCGAGAGTGGAATCTGATAGGCAGAAGTACTCATCCAGCTCGCATCACCACCCCCGTAGCCGCCGTACAGACCGGATCCCAAGGTAAGAATCGTTTCGTTGAACTCCCAGGCATTCCCACCTTGATCGAATGTGCCGTAGGGACTTGGGGTCAAAGGATACGAGCCGACGTCAACAAAGGTGCCGGGAACCACGCCGTCGTAATTGGCTGAGTTGGGCGCCGCTGTGGGACCGCTTGCATTCGGTGCAGTATTGCTGGCGGTTGGGTATTCGAAATACGAATTGGTTTGTGGATTGTAGTAAGCGGCCTTATACCACTCGTTGATGTTGGGAATAAACACGTGAGCGGTCGGGCTGCGGACGATGCTGCTGAAGTTGCTGGGTATGGGAGTTCCGCCCGAGAGGTTGTATGCCCCTGTTTCCGTGCTAGAGCTGCCCTGGCCATTGTTGAGCCAATTCGCAAAGCGAAACGTGTCGTACAGCGTGACGTAGGTGACGGGCTGGTTTTGGCGCCCCGCTGCGACCGAATACTTGTGTCCGGCGCCGGCCAGCGAATCCAAGCTAATCGCGATGTAGCTCGGAATGTTCATGCTGGTATTGAAGAGTCCGAGCGTGTTGGCGCCACTGGGGTCGACGGCGTTGAGAAAGTCGACGTACTGTTGGTTGGTGACCTCGTACTTGTCGATGCGGTACGCAGTCGCCACGCTGCCGCGGCTCGTCGTGTCGTCGGCGGGATTGTTCGGATTCCCAACGCTGGCCCAGTCGATGGACACTGCCAGAGCGGGTCCCGCGCATGCCGCGAGCGCGGCGAAGAGAGAAGCCGTGAGCGCTTTGCTCATGCTCTGACTGACCAAGGTGCCGGTGCATCTGGCCGCTACGACCGCGGGCAGAGCTAGGAGCCGAAAGCCGATCATTAGCGATTCTCCACAGTGGGGTTTTGGCAGTTACGATAAACCGCCGACAGAGCCAGCTCAATGGCCACGCTCACCCGGCGGAAGCGGTAGGGCACTGACTCACGACAATGGGCCCAGCTCAGGCCAGCTCCGCGGCAGCGGCGCAACGAGATCGACCGGCTCTTTGGTCGTGGGGTGCTCGACGATAAGTCGCCGCGCGTGAAGAGCCAGCCCGGCGTCGAACGGTCGCGCCCGAGCATACTTGCGCTCACCGCACACGGGCCAGCCGCGGGCGGCGAACTGCACGCGAATCTGATGCTTGCGGCCGCTGTGCAAATCGATTTCGACCAAGGACCCGGTAGCGATCGTACGCAACAATCGATAGCTGAGCTCGGCTTGCAGCGCCCCCGCGGCGGTTCGATCGACGACCATCATCCGCTGGCGGGCTTCATCTTTGCGCAGCCAATCTTCGAGTCGGCCGGAGGTTGGCTGGACGCGGCCGTCGAGGATGGCCCAATACGTTTTTTGCACTCGCCGGCTGCGAAACTGCTCGGTCAGACGAGCGGCTGCCTTCGACGTGCGCGCAAAGAGCACCACGCCCGACGTAAAGATATCCAGCCGGCTGACGACGCCCAAGTACACGTTGCCGGGCTTGTGATGCTCGCGTTTGATATACTCGCGCGCGAGCGTGACCAGGCTTTCGCCGCGAACGCCCATCGTCGCGATGCCGGCGGGCTTGTTGACGGCGAGCAGATGGTTGTCTTCGTACAGGATATCGAGCACAGGATAGGGGTTAGCGGATAGGGGTTAGCGGATAGGGGTTGAGATTCAAATTCGGGGCCGATTGGAAGGATGAAGCCGTTACTTATTTTGGCCAGCAGTTCGCCGCAGCGGAGGAAGCTGCTGGAAGAGGCCGGCTATCAGTTCGTGGTGGCTCCTCCCAATGAATCGGCCGAAACGGCGGCCGAGCCCGGCGAGCCGGCTGACCAGCTTGCCATGCGTTTGGCCCGACAGAAAGCCCTGGATGTCCTGGCCCAATTCGACGGGCAGGCCGGGAGTCCGCCGGCAGGCTCGATTCTGGTGGCCTGCGACACGGTCGTCGAGTGCGATGGGCAGATTCTGGGAAAGCCTGGCGATGACGCGGATGCCCGGCGGATGCTCGAGCTGCTCAGCGGGCGTGTCCATCGCGTCGTGAGCGGATTGTGCGTGTGGAACGTCGGGCAGCTCGACCCCGATATTCGACTGGCCACGACCTGGCTGCGGATGGACCCGCTCACGGCGGCCGAGATCGGTGAATATGTCGCCAGCGAACAATGGCGGGGCAAGGCTGGCGGGTTCGGCTATCAAGACCGGATCGGGTGGCTGCATATCGTCGAAGGCAGCGAATCGAACGTGATTGGGCTGCCTCTTGAGCTATTGGCTAAGATGTTGGCGGGCGGGGAGGAGGCGGCACAGCCGTAAACGCCGGAATAATCGGACGATTTCTTGGGCCGCAGGCCCGATGCGGCCCGTTTGTGGGCTGCCGAGGCAGGGGCGGTGCCTTGCCCGAGCGGCCCCCGCAACGATAAGGTGGAATAGAACGCTTGCACGCGCACTTCTCACATCTCTCATTGCACGTTCACGCACCAACCCGTCCCCCGGCGGGCTTGGGAAGGGTCGCGACCAATGCTGGCCTACCTGGTCATCCGTGAAGGCTCGAAATGGGCCGACGTGTTTCGCTTGCTCCCCGGGCAGGCGGTGACGGTCGGCCGCGCGCCCACGAATCAGGTGGTGATCAAGGACGAGCGTTGCAGCCGCTGCCATGCGGAAATCTTCTTTTCCGAAGGGCAGTGGGTACTGCGCGACTTGGACAGCCGCAACGGCACCGCCGTGGCGAACACGCGGATTCGCGGCGATTACATCCTGGAACCGGGCGACATCATCCGCATCGGCCAGTCGCAACTGCGGTTCGTTCACGAGCTTGCCAAGGGGTTTACCGAAACGACGGGGCCGCAGCCAAGTCCCGTTTTAGAAGACGAAACCTACAACGGGCCGCTTTCGATCGACGATTCGAGCGTGCTCTCGCTGCACGAGCCGGCCACGATCACGCACCGTCGCGGGCAGACCAAGTTTCTCGAGCCGCACGAACCCGATGAAACGTCGCTGCCGCGCTTGGGCCGCGCGGCGGCCAGCTTATGCCGGCTGGCCTTTGAACTCGCGCAAGCGCCCGACATTATCTCGATTGCCGATTTGGCGCTAGCCGGGTTGTTCGAGGCGACCCAAGTCGACTCAGGCGCGGTACTGGTGCTGCCGCGCAATTACGAGGGAGTTCCCAACTCCGCGGAGCTCGAGCTCGTGACAGCGCGCACCGATTCGTCGCTGCCCTACCACCGCGTATCGAGCATCCTGGCTTCAACCGTGCTGCGCGAAGGAGAAGCGGTGCTCGCGCGCAACGTGATGGGCGATAGTTCGCTCGGTAGTCGAGATAGCCGAGGTGTCGTGGACGCGACCAGCGTGATCTGTGCTCCGATCCGTCGCGGCAAACGCCTGTTGGGGCTGTTGCACCTGTATTCGACCAACGACGAGCGCGTGCCCGACCCGGACGATTTGGAATTTACGCTGGCGGTAGCCGACACGGTGGCGGTAGCGCTGGATAACCTGGGCCGCCGGCAAGAACTGGCCGAAGATTTGAGCCAGATCCGCAACGAGAATCTACAACTGCGCGAACAATTGGGGGTGCAGAGTGAAATCGTGGGCGGCAGCGTCGCCATGGCGCGCGTTGCGCAAGAAATTGGCCGCGCCGCCCCCAGCCGCGCCACCGTGCTGATTCGCGGCGAGAGCGGCGTGGGCAAAGAGCTCGTGGCCCGCGCGGTGCACTATTCGAGTCCCCGGCGCAAGGGACCGTTTGTGTGCCTCAACTGCGCGGCTTTGTCGCGCAGCTTGCTGGCCAGCGAGCTGTTCGGCCACGAACAAGGCGCCTTTACCGGCGCCACGCAGCGAAAGTTCGGAAAATTCGAGGCCTCCGATGGCGGCACGCTCATGCTCGACGAAATCGGCGAGATGAGCCCTGCCATCCAAGCCAAGTTCTTGCGCGTGCTGGAAGGCCACCCCTTCGAGCGCGTGGGCGGGACCGAAACCGTGAAGGTCGACGTGCGCGTGATCGCGGCCACCAACCGCGACTTGGAGCGCGACGTGGCCGAGGGCCGTTTTCGCCGCGATCTGTACTTCCGCTTGCGCGTGCTCGAGATTCTGGTGCCCCCGCTGCGGAAGCGGATTGACGATATCCCCGAGCTGGCCCATTACTTCTTGCAGCGGTTCAATTTAGAAACGGGCCGCAAGCTGCGCGGCTTCACGCCACAAGCCATGGAGCGCATGCGCAAGTACCGCTGGCCGGGCAACGTCCGCGAATTGAAGAACGTCGTCGAGCGAGCCGTCGTGCTCGCGCGCGGCGAATTCATCGATCACGACGATCTCACTCTTTCGCAACTCTCGACGGCGGGTGACACGGGCGACGGCCCGCTCGGCGGACCGGCACAATTCCAGCCCAGTTCGCTGGCGGACATGGAACGTCAGCACATTTTGGCGACGCTCATGTCGACCAACTGGAACAAGAGCCAAACGGCCTCGCTACTGGGCATTGAGCGGACCACGCTCGATCGGAAAATCCGCCGCTACGAGCTTCTGGAAGAACGCCGCAAGGCCGCGCCCTGATTGCTGCCGCGACCTACTCTCTCTCGCGCGATTGGTGGCCAGCCGCGTGATCCCTCGTTAGACTACCGGCTCAGCGTCTGTAGTTCCTAACGCGAGCGAGTCATCATGCAAACTCTGCGGGCGGCGGTCATCGGGCGAACGGGGCGGGGCGACTATGGACATGGCCTGGACGAAGTCTGGAGCGATCTGCCCGGCGTCGAGCTCGTGGCAGTCGCGGATGACAACAAGATGGGGCTGGCAGCCACGGCCAAGAAGCTGAAGGTCAACAAAGCCTACGCCGATTACCGGCAAATGCTCGATGAGGTCAAACCGGACCTGGTGAGCATTGCCACTCGTTGGCTCGACGCCCACCGGGAGATCGTGGTTGCAGCAGCGGATCGCGGTATCCACATCTATCTAGAAAAGCCCCTTGCGCGGAGCCTGTCCGAAGCCGACGAGATGGTGGCCACTTGCGAACGGACGCACGCCAAGCTGGCGATTGCCCATACAACCCGGTACAGCCCACGGCTTCCGGTCGTTCTGGAAATGCTCACCTCCGGAAAGATTGGGAAAGTCCTTGAGCTGCGCGGACGCGGCAAAGAGGACGCCCGCGGGGGCGGCGAAGACCTGTGGGTGCTGGGCACTCACATCATGGACCTGATTCGCGTTCTTGGCGGAGACCCGCGGTGGTGCTTTGGACGGGTGAGCACGGCGGGGCATCCCATCACCAAAGCGGACGTCGCCGATGGCAATGAAGGAATTGGCCCGCTGGCAGGCGACACGGTACAGGCCATGTATGGAATGGACCGTGATGCGATGGCCTATTTTGCATCGCACCGAGGCACCTCAGGCAAGCGGCCGCGCTTTGCGGTGCAGGTGTTCGGCTCGGAAGGCATCCTGGAAATGACGACCGGCTATTTACCCAGTGTGAAATACCTGGCCGATCCGAGCTGGTCGCCCGCCCAAAGCGGCGCCAAGTGGCAAGCCGTGTCCAGCGCAGGTCTGGGAAAGCCAGAACCCCTCGAGGATGACAAAGGGCATTCCGGCAATCGCCAAGGGGTGCTCGAGCTGTTGGCGGCCATACGCGAGAACCGCCAGCCAAATGGCAATATCTATGACGCGCGAGCCGCGATGGAGATGATTGTGGCCGTATTTGAATCGCAGCGGGTCGGTCGGCCAGTCGAATTGCCGCTTGCGACGCGGCAAAACCCGCTCACGCTTCTGTAGAGCCGCCCAAAATCGGCGCGCCGCTCGGCAGGGCCTCTAAAAGGCGAATTTGCGCGGCTTCATGCCGCGCTAAATTTCGCATGTGCGGCCTCCCGCCGCGGTTGACTTACAATTGATTAGTCCCGGCTGCTCAGCTCGGCCACCGGTGCTTCACTCGCCTGATCGATAAAGCTCTTGATGGCGCCAGGGCTGTGGGCGCCCGTCATTTGCTGCCGCTGCCAGCCGAGACCGGTTTTGCGGTACACGATCAACTGCGGGATCGAACCACCTTTCATCAGCTTGCCAGCCAGATCGCTGTCGCGGTCGGTGTTGACATATGCGAACGCCACTTTCTGCAATCCGCCCATCTTCTCAACTTCGGGGATAGCGGCATATTTCATTTGGCGGCAGCCGGGGCACCAGTCGGCGCCCACCAGGACGACCAAGGGCCGGCCTGCTTCAGCCTGTTGGTAGGCCGCGGCATAATCCTGGCCACCGGCTGTGACAGCGGCGGCTTGCAGTAGCAGGTTCAAGGTAAGATGCATCACGGGAACGCTCCTTCATGGTGTGATCGGACAGGAAAAAACTGGCTGCTAGTGCTTGCCTGTACTAGCATCGCCATAAAAGCGAACGACTCCGTTGGCCAAATTGGAGTTTTATGGGGGGTGCTCAGCAGTCGTTGTTCGCGCTTAAGCGAGCATTTCGATACGAGGGTCTGCTGGGCGCGTTGGTTGGCTAGAGTTTGCAGAACGAGCCAACAGTCTATATGGGAGGTTTGTCATTGCAACCACAAAATGCGCAATCTTTAACGGGGCACGTAGCGGCCCTGTGGCGGGATTGCGAATCCAAAAAAGATTTGCTACATGCCCCAATCTGCCGCGATGATTGAGATGTGCGACCTCGTCAATTTCTTTGAGCAACTCGCATGAGTCGATATAATCAGCCGTTTGCCCGGCGACACCGAACTCGTCTCCAGCGCCAGCACTTCCCGCGGCGCGCACCGGGCACGCTCTGAAGGCGCTTTGATGAAGCTAAGGGTCGGCCTCGTTGGACTCGGAACCGCCTGGGACGTGCGCCACCGCCCGGCTCTGCGCGCCTTGAGCGATCGCTTCGACGTGCGGGCCGTCTGCGAACCGGTTGCAGCTCGCGCGGAAACGACGGCGCGTGACTTTGCGGCCGATTCGGTGGATGGTTTTCGAGCGCTAGCAGCGCGCGAGGACGTGGATGCGGTGCTGGTTCTGTCCGGCCAGTGGTACGGCGCGCTGCCCATCCTAGCGGCGTGCGACTATGGGAAGGCAGTCTATTGCGCCGCGGCTCTCGACTTCGATACCGAGCAAGCCCGGCAGATCAAGGAACGGGTCGAGGCATCGGGCGTGGCGTTCATGGCCGAGTTTCCTCGCCGGCAAGCACCTGCCACCTTGCGGCTGAAGGAGCTCATTGCCACCCGGCTGGGGAGTCCGAGACTGTTGTTCTGCCATCAGCGCGTGACCACGGAAGCGGCTGGCGCTCAGCAGCGAACGACGGCACAAGCCACCGTGTCGCGGACGCATGATCTGGTCGAGCTCGTGGATTGGTGCCGCTATGTGGTGGGGCGCGAGCCCACGTCGGTGCTGGGGCTTTCGCACGTCAAGCAGGCGGATCCCGAGGAAATCGATTACGAAATGATGAGCCTGGACTTTTCAGGGCCCACGGGACCGGGGACCAAGGTGACGGCACAAATCAGCTCAGGCCGGTACATGCCGACGTTTTGGCACGAGGCGGTGACCTATCGCCCGCCGGCTGCCCTGCAAGTTGCCTGCGAGGATGGGATCGCGTTTATCGATCTGCCCTCCACGCTGGTGTGGTTCGATAAGGCGGGGCGGCACATGGAGTCGCTCGACAGCGAGCGACCCGTCGGCGAGCAAATGCTGTCGCAGTTCCACCGGGCCGTCACCAGCCTGGTGCGGAACACGAGCGGGCTTGAGGACGCTTATCGGGCGATGCTCGTCGTGCAATCGGCCCACCGCAGCCATGCCGAAGGCTGCCGAATTCAGCTCAAGGCGGATTGATGCACGCTCTGCGCGGCAGGCGGGGCGTTAATCGAGTTCCTCGAGCCAGACGCGAATCTCATTCTCATATTCGCTGGCCAGGTCACCCTTGATTAGTTGACGCTGGAAGCTGGCGGCGCCCTCTTTGGCCAATTCGGCGGCCTCCGCGCTCGGGAAGCGGCGCATGGGATCAGGCGCAATCAGCCCGCGGCAGAAGTTCATCAATAGCTCATTGCACACGACCTCTTGCGGAAGAATTTGCGGCAAGCGCTGCGGCAGCAGACGTTTTGCCTCGAGCAGGTCGCGATAGGCGCTGAGCCCGATGAACGCCGGGCGGCCTGCCAACAGCTCGATCAGCACGTATCCTAAGCTGGCCAGGTCGGAGACAGGTGAGCAGTCGGCGCCTTCCAAAACTTCGGGAGCTGCATAGGTCGGCGTGCAGGTGCGCTGCGGCGGCGGGTTGGTCAGCTCGAAGGCCGACCCAATGTCGATAATCTTGGCGTTTCCGGTCCGCTTGAGCATGATGTTCGACGGCTTCATGTCGCCGTGCACGATGCCTTCGCGATGCAGCGCCGCCAGGCCGGCCAGGCACTCACGCACGACGGCGATGGCCACACCGGGTTTCAGCCGCGGCTGCATCGGCCCGTCGGTCACGACCACCGTGTTCAGATAATCCCAGCGGCGGTTGCTGACTCGCTCGCGGGTGCGCTCGAGCACTTGCTTGGTCAGCAGTCGGCCGACGTCATATCCGTCGATCCACTCCATCTCCATGATGCGGATGCGCGAGCGTTCGACAAAGTTGTGCACGTCGAGCAGGTTGTCTTGCTGAATCTGGGCGACGCGGACGCCAATCTCGGCGATGCGCGCCATGGCTTCGTCGTAGCTGCGCGCGTCTTCGTAACGAGCGGGCGAGAAGATTTTGAGCGCAACCGGGAGCGTGAATTTGTCGGTTCCGCGCCGCTCGCTGAGATACACCACCCCCTGGCCGCCGGAGCCCAAACGGCGCGTCAGGCGCAAGTGCTCGGTCCAACTCATGCGCTGGTCGCTCAGAACCGATTCGTACCGAGATACCAACTCGTCGGGACAAGTGGATTGCGATTCGCCTTCGACCGCCTGTGTCGGGATTCCGTAGTGAAACGTTGTTGTCGACATCAGCTCACCCGGTTGAACATTGATCTGGCGTCGCGCTGGCGTGCGTGGCTCACGCGCGTCGGCCTTCCACGTGCCGCCATCTTAAGCCGCAGCGCGGCTGCGCTCCAGAGTGATTCGTTGCCAGCTATCCCGTAGCTACTCATTCGCTATCGCTTCTCAAAGGGGTCATTTGGATTCGCACGGCGATTTCGACGAAGCGCGCCGAATCGGGTACCCGAGCTTCTTGTCGACTAAATTGTTGAGCGGCTGGCCGCTCTGAAAGCGCCGCAAGTTCTCGCAGAAGAAGTCAGTCATTTGATCGATGCGCACCTGGCTCTGCCCTCCGACATGAGGGGTGATCACCACGTTCGGTAGCTCCCACAACGGACTCGACGCGGGCAGTGGTTCGACTTCAGTGACATCCAATCCCGCGGCGAAGAGCTGGCCCGATCTCAAGGCGTCAACCAGGTCGGCTTCGACGACGAGCGGCCCGCGCGCGACATTGACGAGCACACTGCCCGGCTTCATTTTCGAAAACGCGCGGCGGTCGATCATGCCGCGGGTCACTTCGGTAAGTGGGGCGGCCAAAAACAGGAAGTCGACTTGCGCGAGCATCTCGTCCAATCGGTCGGCCGGCCACAGCGACTCGACTTCGGCAGGCTTGTCCACTGGAAACGTGTCGGTGGCCAGGATCCGGGTCTTGAAAGGAGCGACGAGCTGCGCGATGCGGCGACCGACCCCGCCCAGCCCGACGATCCCGACCACGCCGTGATGCAAATCGCGGGTCGGACGGCGAATAAATTCTCGTGCTTGCTGAGCTCGAAAGAAGGTCGACAGATTGCGGGTGATCGCGGTTACGAGCGCGATCGCATGTTCGGCCACTTGATCGGCCAGCACGCCGGAGGCACTCGTGACGACGATGGGCGAATGGACGACCTCGGGCACGAGACAATGATCGAGCCCGGCCGCCGACGACTGAATCCAATGCAGCCGGCCCTTGCGAACGACGGCGTCCCAATCGATGGGCACTTTGGCATGCCCGCAGAAGATGTCAGCCTCGAGAATCTCGCTTGCGATGCGATCCTGCCCGGCGTCGACGATTTCGGCCTGGGGCGCGGCGGCGGCGATTTGCTCAATGTGGCGGGACTCGACCGGGTAACACAGGACAATTCGCATTGGGGTCACAAGCCGCGACGCGTGTAGTCAGATTGCATACAAGTGTAAGCGACCGGGGCGCGCCCTCCCATGTCGATAGGGCGGGCACACGGCACCACGGACATAAAGGCGGCACTGGCAAGCCAGTGGCACCCGGCGCGGTAATGGTCCAAGTGGTTAAAAAAGCCGACCTGGAGTCTGGCTGGGCGGGGGGAACTCGGATTAGAATAAGGGGGCTAGCCCCCCAGCTAGTCGACCTGCCTAGACGTTTGCCTGCCGCATCCGGGCCATCAGCCCACACGTGCTCCTGGAGTCTCTCATTCGTGCCGCGCTATTCCGTTTCCATCGCCACAGTCATCACTCTGGTCGCGCTGCGATTGGTGATTGGATGGCATTTTTTCAGCGAGGGCATGAAGCACTATGCCAGCCCGCGCTGGACTTCCGAGCCTGTGCTGCGGTCGGCCAAAGGGCCCATGGCGCCCTGGTACCATGCCTACCTCAGCGACTTCCATGGCTATCGCGAGTGGATGGAAGCCGACACGCAAGAAACTCCCGACCAGGCCGTGCAGGGCTGGATCGGACAGATCCAAAACGATTGGGAAGCTTATCGACAACGGTTCGCGTCCCATTACCAATTGAGCGAGGCTGGCCAGAAGCGCAGCCAGGCTATTTTGCGTGAGTATCAAGACAAGCTCCGCAACTGGACGGCCGGAAACCAGGCGGCACTGGCGACGCACGTTCACGAATGGCGGCGACGAGACTCCAAGGTCGACGCGCCGGACAGCGAGCTGCCCTTTCAGAAGAAGCGGCTGGCCGACAAGCACGCGAGCTTGACGGCGGAATCGAGCGGTTGGCAAGCCGAACTGAAACGACTCGAGCGCGAATACCAGGAGGAGCTTGGCGAGCTAACCGACGGTCCGGCGATGCCGCACGAGACGGACAAGCTGGCCATGGTCGATGCGACGATGACGTATGGGATTTTGACGATTGGACTATTGCTGCTGCTGGGGCTGTTTACGCCTGTCGCCTGCGGGCTGGGGGCGTTGTTTCTGGCCTCGGTAGTCATGATGCAACCATTTTGGATCAGCGACGCGGCCCCGACCTTCAAGGAAACGGTCGAGCTCGTGGCGCTCGTCGCGTTGGGAACCACCCCTGTCGGGCGCTGGGCGGGGCTCGACTATTTTGTAGCGAAATTCTTCACTCGGGCCGGCGGCTCGAAAGGTAAGAGCGATGTACTTGAGTCCTGAAGAAAAGGCGGCAGGCCAGGCCAATTTTCAGAACGCCATCGGGGTCACGCGCCGTGACTTCCTGAAAACCGGGATCGCCGCCGGAGCCGTCTCGGGCGCGGGCCTCGGGGCGATGTACTTCGGTTACGAAGCCTCGGTCGGCAATCCGTTGCGGATTGGCGTGATCGGCACAGGCGATGAAGGCAACGTGCTGTTGGGCGCGATCACGCCCAGCTTCATCCAGGTCGTCGCGATCTCGGACATCCGCCCCTACAACGTCCATCGCGCGTTCCACGGCGATCACTCCAGCGAAAACGCGCTGCGCGTGCGCAGCGGGCTGATGCAGAAATATGGCTGGAATAGCGAGGACGAGGCACGCAAACACGTCAAGGTTTACGACCAGGACTACCACGATCTGCTGGCCGATCCGGCCGTGGAAGCGGTGGTCATCGCGCTGCCCTTGCATCTGCACTCGGGCGTGGCGATCGAAGCCATGAAGGCGGGCAAACACGTTCTCACCGAAAAGTTGATGGGGCACAGCGTTCACGAATGCAAGGAGATGGCCCGCTTTGCCCAACAGTCCGGCAAGATCCTGGCGACCGGGCATCAGCGGCACTACAGCATCCTGTATGACAATGCGGTCGATACCATTCGCCGCGGACTGATCGGCGAAATCCACAGCATCCGCGCCCAGTGGCATCGCGACAACATGCCGGGGCACGATAGCTGGTCCATGCCGTTGCCCGACGACAAGATGGGACAGCGCATCGCCCGCCTGACAAAGGAACTGGAGACGGCGCGCGGCCTGGCGATCGACAAACTCGGCAAGGAAATCACGCGGCTGGCTTCGCTGCGCCGCGACATCGAGGCCGCCCGGGCCAGCACGGTCGACACGATTTCGCACGAGCTGGATCAGCTCACGCTGCAATATCTCGATCATGCGGTGAAGGCCGAGAACTTTGGCTATCAGGAAGTCACGCTGGCTGACGGCCGGCGGCGAAGCGCGCTCGAAGAGCTGATTCGCTGGCGGTTGTGGAACCGCACGGGCGGCGGCCTGATGGCCGAACTGGGCAGTCACCAGCTCGACGCGGCCGGCATTTTCATCAGCGGCTTGCGGAGTGACGGAGAAAAGGCGCTGCCTCTGACCGTCTCGGCAGTGGGCGTGCGGTCGTTGTTCCCGCTCGATCGAGACTGCGAGGACCACGTGTACTGCGTGTACGAGTTCCCCGGTCCCGATTACGAGAGCGATCCGAACAAGAAAATCGGCGTTACCTATTCGTCCATCAACGGCAACGGATTCGGTGGATATGGCGAGACCGTGATGGGCACCAAGGGCACGCTGATTCTGGAACGCGAGCAAGAAGTGATGCTGTTTAGCAACAGCGCGCCGGCGACGACGAGCATCACGGTGAGCAAAGACAAGAAGGGCGCCCCGACGCTCGACACGACGCAAAGCGGCGGCGGCGAGGCGGCCGCGGTGGGCAAGAAAGCGCTGGAAGGTCCGGTAAGCCGCGGCTACACCGAAGAACTCGAGCATTGGGCGTGGTGCATTCGCAATCCCGATCCCAAGAACCAGCCGCGCTGCCGGCCCAAGGTGGCGCTGGGCGACGCGGTGATCGCGCTCACAACAAACATCGCGATTCGCGAAAACCGCCGCATCGAGTTCAAGAAAGAATGGTTCGACATCGATAGCGACGAAACTCCGGAAGGAGTCGCCCCGCGCGCAGTATGATTCTGCGGGCAAAGGGCGCGCGATCCCCCACGCGGCAGGGCAAGCATCTCGACAGCGCCGAGCCGTCCGCATAGACTTTTTATTGGCTCGCCCCTTGGCGGCGCCGCGGCCACTTGCCAAAAGCTTACCGCCGCGCACGCGCCCCTTGGCCCGGGTTCAACTTGGCCCTGGTTATTCATTTCATGGTCGATCCCGACCGACTCTTGGCCGCCTACGAGACGGCCCGATGCGACCTGCTGGCGGAATGTGCGCCGGCGGGACACTGGACCGGAAACCTTTCCAGCTCACCGCTGGCCACGGCGGCGGCGATCTGCGCGCTTGCGATAGTCGAGCGTCATGCTCCGATTGTGGGCGGACGGCTTGTCGACGAAGGCCGGCAATGCCGTTTGAGCTCGACGATCATCGCGAGCTTGCGATACCTGGCCCGCCATCAGAATGCCGACGGCGGATGGGGCGATCGAGACGCGGGTTCGTCGAAAGTCGCGGCCACCTATCTCGCGCGATCCGCTTTCGCGCTCACCTGTGTGCCAGCCAACCGGCCTTTCATACTGGAACAGGCGGACGCGTGCTTGAAGGCCAATGGTTGGCTGCGTGGTTTAGATCGCCAAGACGAGTTGGACGCGGCCAGCAAGACTGCCGTGGTTTCGGCCGCCGCGTTGGCCCGGCTCGTGCCCTGGCGGAAAGTAAACAAACTAATGCCGCGCGGATTCGACGCGCGTCGCACGACATCGTGGGCGGACGGGGAGCGCAACGCGCTCAAACACGCTCTTGAGCAACTCCGCTCGCGTTACCGCAAGTCTTGGAACCCGCTTTCGGGATTCGCCGAGCGGCGCGCCACACAGGCGCGGTTGGACGTGATCGCAAGCGAACAAGCCGCAGGCGGGTTTGGCGGGAGCATTGTGGAAACCAGTATGGTGGTGATGTGTCTCGCGGCTAGCGGCCAGGCAAGTCACGCAATCGTGTGTCGCGGCCTGGAGTACCTGTTCGATTCCGTTGGGGCGGATGGAAGCTGGCCAGCCTACGGGGACCTTGGCGTGCGGCAGACTTCGTCGGCCCTGTTGGCCCTGGACGCAGCGGGCGAAGAGCTCGACGACGCGCGGTGGCTCGATGGGCTCTTGATTGCCCAGCAAAGGTCCCCGGAAGCGAGTTCAGCGGCGGGATGGGGCTTTTCCGAGTCAGGCGGCGCCACGTCGTACGACACCGCTTTGGCGATTAGCGCGCTCGTGGCGCTGGCGAACTCGCAACCGCTCGCGCGCCCCAAGGTCGAGCGCGCTTTATCCAATGGGGTGACGTGGCTTTTGCAAACGCAACGCGCCGACGGCGGATGGCGAGACGAATGGGACCCCTCGGGTCGCGATCACCTTCCAATCGATCCTGAGACAACCGCGCAGGCCACCATCGCCCTGGTGGCCTGGCACCGCTGGCGCGAGAGAGACGACGCGCTCATTTCCCAATTGACGGCGGCGGTGGAGCGCGGGGCTCGGTTTCTCGACCAGCACCAGCAAACCACTGGCTTTTGGCGCGCCAGGCCGCTCGCAACGGCGGGCGACGTTCCGCAAGATGCGCTACGAGCAACTTGCCGCGTGTTGCAGGCCTATCGTGCTCTCGGGCGGCTTGAGACCGAATCCGTTCGCCGGGCGCTCACCTGGCTCGTCGAGCGAAAAGCAACCGAAGGAAGTTGGAGCCCGAGGATTTCAGAGATGGATGAGCTCGCGCCGGCCGGCATCGTCGAAGCGACCGCGCTAGCCGCGTCCACGCTGCTCGTGTGCGGTCAAACTCCGGCACACGAGCTGGCCGCGATTGAAGGCATCGAATACTTAATTACCGCGGCCGAAGGCAACCGGCACGGCGAGCCGACCGTTTTCTGGGTGCGCGGAATTGAATGCAGCGACACCGTTGCGTCGCAAGTCGCCGCCGTCCGAGCGCTCGGGCAGGCTGCGTGCCGCTTTGTGCCTAACTATCGAGAATCGTTGAGGCGACAACCGCTTAAGGCTTGAGCAACGCCGTGCACGTTGAGGTTAGAATACTGTAAGCATGCCAACGCCTCACCCACCAGAAACGCACTCCAGACAGCGGGCCGGAAACTCGGGCACAGAAGTTGCCCGGTTCAGTAGCGCCCGGTTCTAGCTTGCAATCCCCGAAGTTTTTTTGCTCGCTAAAGGCTGTACTTACCGAAAGGTTTTAGGTGGCTGACACCCATGCCGTGACGCCCGACCTCGACACGCTGGTCGGGCTGTTCTACAGCCGCTCAGAAGATCTGGCCCGGTTCGAGGAGGTGGGTTCGCGCGAGCTCGCCCGCGACTACCGCATGCTGCTTGCCCACGACAGTCACATGACGGTGACGGTGGAGCGGTTTCACAATGGGCCGGTGAACGTACAGGTGCTGGAGTCGCGGCTGGATGGGGCACACTATGCACGCAAAATCTTGCTCGCCCGCGCGAGCGATGGCGTGGTGGTGCAGTTCGGCATCATGCGGCTGGATTTCTCGGCCGTCAGCCCAGAAATTCGCCACGTCGTCGAATCGCGGCGGACGCCACTGGGGCGCATTCTGATCGAGCACAACGTGCTGCGCCAGGTTCACCTGACAAAACTGTGGAAGGTAACTCCTGGCGCGGAGCTGCGGCAGCTATTTGGAATGAACTCGGGCGAGGTCACCTATGGCCGCACGGCCATCATTCATTGCGACGGCGAACCGGCGATCGAGCTGCTCGAGATCGTCACGCCCGTTTGAAGTGTGACCGACGAGGTCATATCCGCATGGCGGTGAATCCGCCATCGACATAGTAAGCCGCGCCGGTGATGAAGCTGCCGGCCTTGTTCGAAAGCAAGAGGAGCGCGGCCCCGATGAGCTCTTCTGGCTCGCCGAAGCGTTGCATCGGCGTCTGAGCCAGGATCGCCGCCGTGCGAGCAGGGTCCAGAATCGCGCGGTTTTGTTCCGCTGGAAAAAAACCGGGACACAGGGCGTTCACGCGCACCCCGAACGGCGCCAGCTCGCGAGCGACGTTTTGCGTCAGGTTGACGACGGCCGCCTTCGAAGCGCTGTAGGCAAACACCTTCGAAAGCGGGATATCCGCCGACACGCTGCCGATGTTGAGGATCGACCCGCCACCTGCGGACGCCATGTGAGCGCCGAAAACCTGGCAGCCCCAATGCGTGCCGCGCAGATTGACATCGAGCACGCGCTGCCAGTCATCGTCCTTCGCGTCGAAGTAGGAGCTCGCTGAATTCACGCCCGCGCAATTGACGAGCACGTCGATGCGTCCGTTGGCCTCGAGCGTGGCAGCCAACAACTGCTCGAGCGATTCCCGCCGGGTGACATCGACGGGGATGTATTGGCCGCGGCTGCCCTGTTTGATCAGGCTGTCGACTCGCGCGAGCCCGCGACTCGAGCTGCTTCCTGCCACGACCACGGTAGCGCCGGCTTGGGCCAGCCCCGAACAGAGCGCTCCCCCCAGGACACCCGTTCCGCCGACGACCACGGCTACCTGCCCCGTTAGCCCGAATAGCCGTTGTAAGTAGTCGTCGGGCATGGTTCGTTGCCGGTATGAAGAGTCAGGGTTGCGGGGCGCGCTTCAAATCATGGCTTGGGTTGTTTTCGCATGTGCAGCCAATCGCTGTGGAACACGCCTGGCTTGTCGACGCGCTCGTAGGTGTGCGCGCCGAAGTAATCGCGCTGCGACTGCAGCAGATTGGCCGGCAGCCGGGTCTCGCGATATCCGTCGTAATAGGCAATCGCGGTTGAAAACGCCGGCGTCGGAACGCCCATGTCGATCGCGGTTCGCACGACGTGACGCCAGTCGGCTTGGGCCTTGGCGACGGCGGCCGTGAAGTAATCGGCCAGGAGCAAGTTCTCGAGCTGGGGATTGGCGTCGAATGCCTCTTTGATGCGATCGAGAAATCGGGCCCGGATGATGCAGCCGCCGCGCCACAGGAGTGCGATCTCGCCATACTTGAGCGGCCAGTCGTGTTCCTTGGCGGCGGCTTCCATTTGCACAAAGCCCTGCGCGTAGCTACAGATTTTAGAGGCGTACAGGGCCTCACGCGTGGCGTCGATGAAGGCCTGGCGATCGCCTGAGAATTTGGGTTCGGGCCCTTTGAGGACTTTGCTGGCCCGCAAGCGTGCGTCCTTCATGGCCGAGAGCGAGCGTGCAAAAACCGCCTCGGTCACCAGCGTGCTGGGCACCCCCAAATCGAGCGCCAACTGGCTCATCCATTTGCCCGTTCCCTTGGCGCCGGCCCGGTCGAGCACCATGTCGACCAGATACTGACCGGTGTCGGGGTCGCGCACGCTGAAGATGTCGCGCGTGATTTCGATGAGATAGCTGTCCAGCTCCCCGCGGTTCCAAGTATCGAAAACCTGGTACAGCTCATCGTTCGAGAGGCCGAGGCCGCGCTTGAGCACGAAGTAGGCTTCGCAAATCAACTGCATGTCGCCGTACTCGATGCCGTTGTGAACCATCTTCACATAGTGGCCAGCGCCGCGCGGGCCGACCCACTCGGCGCACGGAATGTCCTTGTTTGGGCCGACTTTGGCGGCGATCGCCTGAAAGATCGGTTTCACGAGCGGCCAGGCAGCCGGCGAGCCGCCGGGCATCATACTGGGGCCCAAGAGCGCGCCTTCTTCGCCACCGGAGACGCCGGTGCCGATATACAAGAGCCCCTTCGATTCGACATAAGCGGTGCGCCGCTCGGTATCGACGTAAAACGTATTACCGCCGTCGATGATGACATCGCCGGGCGAAAGCAGCGGCACGAGCTCGTCGATCACGCTGTCGACCGCCGGACCCGCCTTAATGAGCATCATCACCTTGCGCGGCCGGGCCAGGCTTTGCACCAATTCTTGAACCGTGTGGCAGCCCACGAATTTCTTGCCCTTGCCGCGGCCTTCCATGAAGCGATCGACGACGCTCGTCGTGCGATTGAACACGGCCACGCGATAACCATGGCTCTCCATGTTGAGCGCCAAATTCTCGCCCATCACGGCCAGACCGATCATGCCGATGTCGCAAAGTTCTGCCATGGCGCTAATCTCTTTCTGGGGATGCGTGACGCGGCCTAGCGCGCCTTCCAGGGGGGCTGCTCGGGCAAGTACGTATCGAACTCGCGCAACAATTGTTGTTGGTATTCGCCTGCAAATTTGCCATCGAAGAAGCGATCGATGCCCTCATCGTATAATCGCCGCCAGCTTGCGTCTTCGTGGCCGGGGTTGATCGGAAAGAACAAGGCGTCGTTCGCCTTGGCCGCCTGGTAGTCACCCGGTGCGTCTCCGATCATCAGCGTGTGAGCGGGCGAATACTGCCGGGCATTGGTGAGCGATTCTTTCTTGGTGCCGATTTCCTGCCCACAGATGGCGGCCACGTACCTGGCCAGGTCGTGTTCTTGCCACTCGCGCACCAGCGCTTCGTTCGGCGTGGCCGAGACCACGAACAAATCGGCTTTCGGCGCAAGCTTTTCCAGGCACTCGCGCACATAAGGGAAGGGGGGCACCGCCCGCACAGTCTTTTCGATCGTGGCGTTTACGGCTTTTGACCACTCCAGGGCGCGGCGCAGCTCTCGATCGTTGGATCGATTCACCTCGGCCTCGAGTGCCGGGTTCGCGAGCTTGGTCTCACGTCCAATCCACTCGACGAGGGATCGCGGGATGTCGATCGCAAGCTGCCGCGCGCGGACTTCGGCGCGGTCGCGCGTGAGCTCGAGGGCCTCGATCAAGGCCGGAAATCGATTGATCCCGCGGCTCTTGGAGTACAGGTTCACGAACTCGGCTGCTTCACGCGCGTATTTGCTGACGCCGGCCAGGTTGTAGTAGTTGATGATGTTAGGAATGAAGCATTCCTTGTGCTTCACTTCCATGGTGTCGAAGGCGCAGCCATCGGAATCGATGCCGACCAGGAAATCGTGCTTCTTTTCAATCTTGAACATGCGCTTTTCGAGCACCTAAGCTTCGGCGACTACTTGCGGTCGGCTTGGGGAATGTACTTCGGCATCTTTTGCGTCGCGTAGATCGGCTGGAACCGCGTCATGCGATAACGGCCATCCACGATCGGCATCGTCAGCATGTCTTCGCCAACAAGCGGCTTGGCATATCGGACAAACTCATCCGTGACATCGTGGCCCCCCGGCGCGATCCATTCCGCCGGGAATGTGCGCTCGCTATTGGCGACTTCGGCCAGCGGCACCTTGTCGTACCGCACGCTATAGATCGGGCCGGGATTGCGAAGAATGGTGGACATGTTGCCGCTTGCGCCTTGAGCAGCCAGGAGCGCTGCAAGCTGCCCGCTGCGATAGGCTTCTTCCAGGTCGACGATCGAGGCCATCGCGATGGCGTTGCGCTGATCGGTGCCCGGCACGTTGCCGCGCGCGGCTCCCTTGGTCGCCAGGCCCACCTTGTTTAGATAGTTCACGACCACCTGGGCCACGGTCATTTGGCTGGCGCTGAACATCGTGTGACCGAACGAATCGCGCACTTCGCCAATTTCGCCGACGCTGAAGCCCTCGCTCACGACCACCAAGCAGCGGCCGCTGCGGCGAATCTGGTCGTTCACCTGGTCGGCCATCTGTTCGAGCGTGCAGGGACTTTCTGCGAGGTAGATCTGCAGCGGCATTTCTCGCGCCGGGTCCGCCAGCCGTGCCGCCGCCGGGATATAGCCAATCTTGCGACCCATCGCTTGCATGACGAGCACTGGATCGGCCGGCGAGGAACCCGCGTTTTCTTCGTTCGCCGTTTGAACCGTGTGCATCCAGTACTTGGCGACCGACCCATAGCCGGGGGTGTGATCGATCAGCTTGAACTGGCTGTCGCCCACGTCGTTGTCGATGGTTTTTGGCACGCCAATGCCGACCAGCTCCAGCCCACGCTGTCGAGCGAGCTGAGCGACCTTGTTGGCGGTGTCCATGGAGTCGTTGCCGCCGATGTACAGGAAGCAGCCGACTTCGTGCGCCTTGAGCACTTCAATCGTGCGATCAAAGTCTTCGGTCTGTTCGGGCCGTAGCTTATAGCGGCAGGTGCCGATCGAGCCGGCTGCCGGCGTGTAGCGCAAGAACGAGATTTCCTCGGGACTTTGCGCCGTCAGATCGAGCAGCTCTTCCTTGAGCACCCCCTCGATGCCGTGCCGCGCACCGTAAACCGTTCCGATTTCGGAGAGCTCGCGCGCTTGCTCGATGATGCCCCGCAGGCTGTTGTTGATGACCGGGCTGGGACCGCCGCTCTGGGCGACCACCATGTTGCGCGCTCGTGCCATGACGCTGTGCCGCGGCCCCTTGTGCGGGACTCCTTGGATAGCTGGGGCAAACTTTGGGAAACCGCAAATCTTAACAGTCGCCCGCGGGCTGGGCAAACGTGCGGGGCGCGCTCCTTGCGGCACCGGCTGCATGGCCTGATAATCGCGCACTTCGCGCGTCGTGCGTCCGCGACGTTTCTTCGAACCACCCCGCAAAGGTCCTTACTTGCATGTCTCTCCTGGTAGTTGGTTCCGTGGCATTCGACAGCGTCGAAACTCCGACCGAAAAGCGAGACGACGTGCTGGGCGGCTCGGCAGTCTTCTTCTCCTACGCCGCTAGTTACTTTTCGAAGGTGCACCTGGTGGGCGTGGTGGGTGACGACTGGCCCGACGAACATACCGAACTGTTGCGCAAGCAGGGCATCGACACTTCGGGCCTGCAGGT
>DATJEN010000345.1:0-3161 GCA_035496575.1 Pirellulales bacterium | reverse complement strand
TTATGGCGCAGCGCTAGGCCTGCGAGAACGCTCGGGCGCGCGCCAAAGAGCGGCGAAGAGAGCACGAGAAGCGCGTCCACGCCATCGCGGCTCGCCGTGGCAAATGCTTCTTCCAGCTCGCCAACAGCAGACACTTTCAAGGTCCTCGCCTTGAGCCGGAGTTGGTTCCCTGCCGCCTGCAGCGCTTCGAGCTGCGCGACACCGCTGGCCGGATCCCATAACAGCGCGATGCTCGCGAGCCCGGGTATGACCTCTCGCAACAGCTCCAGCCATTTCGTCCGGAAGTCGGGAAAATCAAAGAAGACGCCCGTGATCCTGCCACCGGGCTGGGCATAGTTGGCGATGAACCCACTGGCCACCGGGTCCGTCTCCAGGTCGTGCGCCACGATGGGAATCGTCGTGCTCGCCGCCTGAACGGCCCGTACCGCCGCCGTGCTCACCGCGACGACGACGTCCACCTTTTCCTCGATCAGCTCGGCCGCCAGGCGCGGAAGCCGGGCGGGATCGCTGTCGGCGACGCGCGGCACCAGCTCGACCTGCTCCCCCTGGCGGCCGGCGCCACGCAATCCTGAGAGAACAATCTCGATACGGGGCGGCGCGACCGCCAGCGGTCCAGGATAGAGGAACCCGATTCTGGCGGTCCTCTCCGATCGTTGCGCCAGTGCCGCAAGCGGCCATGCCACTGCCGCCGCGCCGCCCAGCAGCGTGACGAACTCCCGCCGAGTGCTCATTCGATAACCTCGTCGGCAAGGGCAAGCAACTTGTCTGGCACGTCGAGCCCCAATGCCTTGGCCGTCTTGATATTGATTGCCAACTCGAACTTCGAGGGCTGCTCGATTGGCAGGTCAGTGGGTTTGGCTCCTTTCGCGAGCCGATCGACATAATCGGCGGCACGCCTGAACATCGCGGTGATATCCGGACCGTAAGAAAACAATCCCCCAGCGTGGACGTAGGTTTTTGATGTAAACATGGTCGGCAGACGATGCCGGAGGGCCAAATCGGCGATGCGGGAGCGCTGCAAGCCAAAAAGTGAACTCGACAGCACGAGAAGCATTTCCGCACTCTGTTGGCTCATGGCTTGGAACGCCGCATCAAAATTGTAGGGTGTTTGATCGAGCCTAACTGGCTGAACGTTTAGATGCAGCGACCGCGCAATCGGCTCAACCGAATTATACTGATTCCACGAGTGCAGGTCACCGAGGACAGCCAGCCGCACCGCTCCTGGTGAAGCGCTTGCCAGAAAACCAATCTGCTTCTCCAGAAGCTCTGGCCTGCGCAGATACAATCCGGTTACGTTGCCAGTCGCTCGCGAAATGCTCGAGACGTAGCCTTGCACGACAGGGTCGTAGGTGACCGCGAGCATAACGATGGGAACGCTGGTGGTAGAGGCCATGGCCGCCTTCAACGTTACCTCTTCGCCAGCATCAATGATGATGTCGACCTTGCGCCGAACCAGTTCGCCCATCGCCTCGACAATTGTTGCATGATCAGCCAATTCGAGCGATTCAAATACGATGTCTTGGCCCTCGACATATCCAAGCTCTCGCAATCTCGCCCTAAATGCGACCCAAAGCGGAAAGTCCTTAGGAAAAGTCGATGCGGAGCCAATACGTAATACCTTGCGTATCTCTTGCGCCAGCGCCACCAGCGGCCACGCCGCAGCCGCGCCGCCGAGCGGCGTGATGAACTCGCGTCGCTTCATTCGATCACCTCGGCGGCCTGGGCAAGCAGCACGGCTGGCAGGTCGAGGCCAAAGATCTTCGCCGTTCGTAAATTGAGCACCAGTGTGAAGCGCGTGGGCTGCTCTATCGGTAAGTCGGCGGGCTTCGCACCCTTTAAAATCCGATCCACGAAGAAAGCGGCGCGCCGTGAAAGATCATCGACGCGGGCCGCATAGGCCATCAAACCGCCGGCATCCGCCTGCGGGCGATACGCAAAGATTGCTGGCAGACGGTGCCGGATCGTGCTGTCGACAAGTTGTTGGCGATGCGCGAGGAAGATGCCATCGGAGGAGACGACGAGCCCCTGCGTACCAGCCGCGACGAGCCTCGACAGCGCGCCGTCGAAATTTGTCTCGTCCGCTTCCACGATGTGGAGCGTGAGCCAGAACGATCGCGCGTCCGCGCTGACCGCGGAAGCCCATGGCGAGCCGGTCCGGTACATGGGCTTGTCGGGCGAGATCAATATTGCCGCTTTCCGCAAGCCGGGGACTGCCTGCCCGAGCAGTTCGAGCCGCTTACCATAGATGTCGAGATCCATGGTGGTCAGTCCCGTGATATTGCCGCCAGGCCGCGCTAGGCTCTGCGCCAGACCCATTCCGATTGGATCTGGGGCGACAATGGTCACGATCGGTATCGACGAGGTCGCGCGCATGGCGGTGAGGCTCTCGCGTGTGCCGGTGACGACGATGATATCCACTGGTCGGCGCACCAAATCGGCCACGTAACCATCGATCAGCTCTTCGCTTCCGTCGGCGAAGCGCTTGTCGAAAATGATGTTGGCTCCGTCGATATAACCGAGCTCGCGCATCTGCTCGAGAAAGCCACGAAAATTTGCTGCGTCAGTTGCGCTGGCTGCGATCGAGACAAGGCCCACGATGGGAACCGCCCGGGCCGGCTGCGCCCCCGCCACCAACGGCCGCGCCGCCGCCGCACTGCCGAGCAAAATGAGGACATCGCGCCGCTTCATTATTCGATCACCTCGTCGGCGCGGGCGAGCAGCGTCGGTGGGATTTCGAGGCCGAGCGCTTTGGCGGTGCGCAGGTTGACCAGAAGTTCGAGCTTGGCCGGCTGTTCCACCGGCAGATCGCCGGGCGAGGCGCCTTTGAAGACCTTGTCGATCAGCCCGGCTGCCCTGAAATACAGACTCGGGTAATTGACGCCGTAACTCAGAAGGCCGCCGATGTCCACCATCTCCCGCGTCGGGTAAGCGGTTGGTATGCGATGTTGGGCCGCCAGCTCAACGATCCGCGCCGCGTGCGCCTGGATCAGGAAATCGATGCCGACCGACAACGCGCCCACGCGCTTGTCGACCATTGTCGAGAAGGCCTGCACGATGTCGGCTTCGCTGCGCACGTCGAACAGCTCGGCCGTGAGCCGAAGTTGCGACGCAACGGCTCTGGTCGCCTCCCATTGCGGCGGCGCAACGGGGTTGCCGAGATT
>DATJEN010000344.1:0-12183 GCA_035496575.1 Pirellulales bacterium | reverse complement strand
ACCGATTTGCCGCGCGCGTTTACAAGCTGGGCGGCTTCGTCCAAAGCTGGTTTGCCTGGTTCGGCATGGGTGGGACTGGCGACTATTTTGCTGGCGGCGATTTTCCTGGCCTACACCCGCTGGGGCCGCCATTTGCTGGCCGTCGGCTCGAGCCCATCGGCCGCCCGGCTGGCCGGCATTTCACGAGCACGCTCCTGGCTGGTGGCTTTCGGCGGCGGCGGGCTACTGGCCGCCACGGCCGGCCTCGTCGAACTGGCGCAAACTGGCGCGTTGCAGTCGGGCATGGGCACAGGGTACGAGTTGCAAGCCATCGCCGCGGCCGTGATCGGCGGCGTCTCGATCTCCGGCGGTCGCGGCAGCGTGCTGGGAGTTTGCCTGGGCGCGATGTTGCTCAGCACGATCTACAACGGGCTCGTGCTGTGGCAGGTCTCGGGGCATCACTACGCCCTGGTGACGGGCTTGCTGCTCTTGGCAGCGGTGCTCGCCGATCGCTTGTGGGGGAGGACCGAGCTTTGAATCGCATTCGCTCCGCCATCGGGTGGCTGTTGCCCGTGGTGCTTCTGGCCGCTGGCGCCGCACTCGTGGCTTCGCAAGTGAGCCGCCCCGCGGCAGTCGTCGACATGTGGCGACCGTGGGGTGAAATCGGGGCGCTCGCTTGCGCAATGACGGCCATCATGCTCACCGGTGGCATCGACCTTTCGGTCGGCTCGACCATGGCTCTGTCGAGCGTTTGCTTCGGTTTGGCGTGGCAACACGGCTTCGCCTGGCCCGTTGCAGCATCGCTGGCGGTAGCGACGGGGCTGGGTTGCGGCATCGGAAACGCAATCGTCATCGCAACGGGAGTACCGCCACTTGTTGCGACACTCGCCACGATGGCCCTCTATGCCGGCGCGGCGCTCGCGCTTTCGGGTGGCACGCGCGTGGCGGGCCTGCCCGAGGCCTTCTGCGAGATTGGACAGGGTTCGACGCTGGGTCTGCCGAACCAGTTCTGGTTGCTGGCAGTCGTTTGGTGTGTAGCCGTCGTGTTCGTGCACCACACCCGGTTTGGCCGTTATCTCTATCCCATTGGCGAAAACCGTATCGCGGCCCGATTTGCGGCCATCCCGGTGCGTCAGCTCGAGGGCTGCCTCTACGCGGCAAGCGGACTGCTGGCGGGGCTGGTCGCGGTGGTCTATACCGCGCGCGGCGGCGCGGCCGTGCCGAATGCCGGGGCCGGCATCGAACTGCAAACGATCGCCTGCGTCGTGATGGGCGGCACCCGCGTCACCGGCGGCTCGGGAGGTCTTGGCCGCACGTTGCTGGGCCTCGCCATCATGTCGCTACTCGACATTGGGCTGCAATTCGTGTCCCATGAAATCCGTTTGCCCTGGAGCGGCGCCGCTTGGCAGTTGAGCGCGAATGCTCGACTCATTCTCCTTGGCTCATTGGTAATCGGGGTCGCCATTTGGAATGAGCGACTGTCGTCGCGGCGGATCGGATAATACAAGCTGCACTCGAACTTAGATCGAGGACGATCCCATGACCGAGTTTCTGCAAATCGTGACGACCGCCCCAACCCGCGAAAAAGCCGAATCGATCGCCCAATCGCTTGTCGCCAAGCGACTGGCCGCCTGCGTGCAGGTGTGGGGCCCCGTGCACAGCACCTATCGCTGGCAAGACCAACTGGAGTCCGGACAAGAATGGGCCTGCGCGATCAAGACTCGCAAGGCGCTCTTCGGCGCGGTCGAACACGCTATTCGCGAGCTGCACTCGTATGAAGTGCCGGAGATCCTGGCCTTCGACATTAGCCACGGCAGCGCCGCGTATCTGGAGTGGCTGGCCGCCAATGTGCGGATCGAACCCACGGACGGTTGAGCGATTTCGTAGGCGAACGTTTCATGTACTCGTTTTTTGCCAGCCTGCATGCCCGACCGGAAGGCGCCGCGCCGCAGGGCGAACTCCGCCGCGCGGGTCAGACATTCCCAACGCTCGCCATCGAGAGTGAGCCCCTGGGGCGAACGCCGCTCGAAGTGACGTTCGAGCACGCGGTCGAATGGCTCGCAAAGCTCGAGCGCATGTTTTGCGAACAGGATGGATCGTTCGTGTGGGTTTCGAGCCAGGGCCAGCCCACTTGGCAGGTCGACGGCAATTTATACGACCACGCCGGACGATTGCTTCTCGTGGACTTGAAAGGCAGTTGCCCGGCGGAGCAGTTCGACCGTCTGCTGGCGGCTTTCGGCTGGCCGCAGACTGCGCTCATGTTCCAACTGAAAACGGAGGCCGTCTTTCTGGACGAGCCTAATTTTCGCCGTTGGGCCAGCTTGCCGCCACCGCAGGTTCAAGACACGATCGCGCGTCCGATCGAGTGATAGGTGAACCCGGCCGCTTTCATCTGCGAGCGGCTGTAGACGTTGCGGCCATCGAAGACGACCGGCGTTTTCATGGCCGCCCGCATCTGGGCAAAGTCGGGCTGCAGGAATTCCTTCCATTCGGTCATGATCGCCAAGGCTTCGGCGCCTTCGAGCGCGGCGTAAGGATGGTCTGCGTAAGCGATCTTGTCCGCGTAGATCTGCCGCACGTTGGCCATCGCTTCCGGATCGTGCACCTGAACTTTCGCGCCGCCGGCCAGCAAGCGATCGATGAGCACGAGCGCCGGAGCTTCGCGAATGTCGTCGGTGCGCGGCTTGAAGGCCAAACCCCAGATCGCGACCGTGTGTCCCTTCAGCTTGCCGCCAAAGTGTTTTTCAATCTTGTCGGGGATGATCGATTTCTGCCGCGTGTTGACCGAGTCCACCGCCTCTAGAATGGTCGGCTCGATGCCGACATTCCGCGCCAGCCATGACAGCGCTCTGACATCCTTGGGAAAACAACTGCCGCCATACCCCACGCCGGGAAACAGGAATGCGAATCCGAGGCGGCTGTCGTGGCCGATTCCGCGGCGCACGTCGTTGATGTCGGCCGACATTTGCTCGCAAAGGTTCGCCACCTCGTTGATAAAGCTGATCTTGGTCGACAACAGCGCGTTGGCGACATACTTGGTCATCTCGGCGCTTTCCGGCGACATGACGAGAAAGGGCTTCTCCGTCCGCAGAAACGGGGCATAGAGCTCGCGCAACACTTCTCCAACGTGGTTGTCGCGAACGCCCACCACGACGCGGTCGGGCTTCATGAAGTCTTCGATCGCGGCGCCTTCCTTCAAGAATTCGGGGTTGCTGGCGACGTGGCAATCTCGCGAGGTGCGACGTTTCAGGCGCTCGCAGATCTCGGCGTTCGTACCGACCGGCACTGTGCTCTTGGTGACGACGATCGCATCGGCGCTCAAGTGTGCGGCCAGATCGTCGACCGCCTTCCACAAACCTGAAAGATCCGCCGAGCCATCGGCCGCGCTGGGCGTGCCGACCGCCAGAAACACCAGTTGCGCCGGCCGCACGGCGGCCGCCAGGTCGCTGGTAAAGTGCAAACGTCCCGCTTCGGCGTTGTGCTCGACGAGCTCGCTTAAGCCCGGCTCATAGATCGGGATCTCGCCCTTTTTCAGGCGGGCGATTTTTGCCTGGTCAATATCGATGCAGGTCACGTCATTGCCGCTTTCGGCAAAGCACGTTCCGGTCACAAGTCCTACATATCCAGTGCCCACAACCGCGATTTTCATAGATCCAGATTCCCTGCTCGTAGTGTGTTCGCTTCAGTTTCCAAGCCTAGCACAGTCACCTAACCAGGGCGACCGAATGCGCCGAATGAGCCGGTTAGCGCGGCGGCAACCTCCCGTCGCTCTCGAGTCAGCGTGCCAGCGCGCGTGCCACCCGCTCCAGATCGGCGTCTACCATCATCGCCACCAGCTCGTCGAAGCGGAGCTTGGGCGACCAGCCCAGCCGAGCGCGCGCTTTGCTCGCATCGCCACACAGCGTGTTCACGTCGGCCGGGCGAAACAAACCCTGGTCCACTTCAACGTGCTCGCGCCAGTCAAGTCCCACGTGCCGAAAGGCCAGCTCCACCAGGTCGCGCACCGAGTGCTTGATGCCAGTCGCGATAACGTAGTCCTCGGCCTGCGGCTGCGCGAGCATGAGCCACATCGCCTCGACATAATCGCCGGCAAAACCCCAATCGCGCTGCGCTTCGAGATTGCCGAGCTTGAGCTTCTTCTGCACCCCGAGCTTGATGCGCGCCACCGCGTCGCTGACTTTGCGCGTGACGAACTCCTTGCCCCGCAACGGCGACTCGTGATTGAACAAAATGCCCGAGCAGGTGAACATGCCGTAGCTTTCGCGGTAGTTGACCGTGATCCAGTGGCCATAGGCTTTCGCGACGCCGTACGGGCTGCGCGGCCAGAAGGGAGTGCTCTCGTTCTGCGGTTCCTCGTGAACGCGTCCGAACATCTCGCTCGAGCTGGCCTGATAAAAGCGGATTTGGGGATCGACGAGGCGAATCGCCTCCAGCACGCGCGTCACCCCCAGGCCCGTGAACTCGGCCGTCAAAAGCGGCTGCGAGAAACTGGTGGGCACGAAGGATTGGGCGGCCAGGTTGTAAACCTCGTGCGGGCGAACCTGGTTCAGCAGCGTGACGATGGAGAGCTGATCGAGCAGGTCGGCCTGGTGCAAGTGCAGCCGCTCGCGGATGTGTTCCATCCGCTCGAAGCCCTCGGTACTCGCGCGGCGCACCATGCCGTGAACTTCATAACCCTTGCCGAGCAGGAACTCGGCCAGGTAGGCGCCGTCTTGGCCCGTAATGCCGGTGATCAATGCGCGGCGAGACATGAGTGATCGGCCCGGCGGCTTACTCTAGATCGGGATCAGTCTCGTCCATCTCCAGCTCGACCGGGGGCCCAGCGGAAGCTCTCGGCGAACTGGAAGCACTCGGTGAAGTTGAAGCACCCGGCGCGGCGCCGCTCGGGCCATTGCCACCTTCAATGCGCGGCACGCACACAACCGCGGCCAGCGTATCCCCTTCGTCAAGGCCCATGATCTTGACGCCTTGCGTGTTGCGGCCGATGACGCTGACTTCGCCGGCAACGATGCGTTGCAGCTTGCCGCGGGCCGTCATCATCAACAACTCGTCCTCGTCGGTCACGCTTGCCACCGAGATCACCGGCCCGTTTCGCTCGGTGGTCTTAATATCTCGTAAGCCCTTGCCGCCGCGGCGCTGCGTGCGATAGCGGTTCGAGGAGGACACGCCCTCCTCGCCTTCCAATGCGCTGGGCTCTTCGATGGGCGTGGGGTCTTCCACAACACTGGCTTCTTCGCCGGCGTCATCCTCGAGCTCCGAACCGTTGCCCGCGGAGGGACCGAGCGGGCTGTTCGGTCCGAAGCGCGTGCGTTTGCCGTACCCATTCAAGCAGGCCGTCAGCAGCGTCGCTTCCGGTTCGGCCACGACCATGCCCACCAGGCGGTCGTCCTTGCCCAGACTGATGCCTTTAACGCCGCTGGTGTTGCGGCCCATCGGGCGGGCGTCCGCTTCGCTAAAGCGAATGGCCATTCCGCGCGCCGTGGACAACACGATCTCGTCGCCTTTTTTCGCGATCGCCGCGTCGACCAGCTCGTCGTCTTCGCGCAGTTTGATGGCAATGATGCCGCCGCGCATCGGACGGCTGAACTTATCGAGCGCCGTCTTCTTCACCAGGCCCGAGCGCGTTGCCATGATCAGGTAGTGGTCGGGCTGATGGAAATCTCGCACGGCCCGGCAATCGGCGACTTTCTCGCCTTCGGCGAAGTTGAGCAGGTTGATCACCGCCCGCCCGCGACTTTCGCGACTGAGCTGTGGCAGATCGTAGACCTTTTGCCAATACACTTTGCCGCGATTGGTAAAGAACAGCAGATAGTCGTGCGTGCTGGCGACGAACAAATGCTCGATGGGATCTTCTTCTTCGGTTTTGGCGCCCTTCATGCCCTTGCCACCGCGATGCTGCGCGCGGTAGGTGCTGGCCGAGGTGCGCTTGATGTAGCCGTTGTGGCTGATCGTGACCACCATCGCCTCTTCGGTGATCAGATCCTCCAGATCGATCGAGCCGATTTCCTCGCCACTGATTTCGGTGCGGCGCGGATCGGAGTGCTTGCGCTTGAGGTCCTGGCAGTCATCGCGAATCATCCCTAGAATGATCGCGTCGTCCGACAGAATCCGCTGGTATTCGGCGATTTCATCGAGCAGCTTCTGATGCTCGCTGCCCAGCTTTTCCTGCTCCAGGTTGACCAACTGTCCCAGCGTCATCCTCAGGATGGCGTCGGCCTGCACGGGAGTCAGCGTGTAGGTATCGCTGACGCCGCGGTCGGCCTGAAACACGGCGAAACCCGCATCGCCCAAGGCGCGGCGCATCATGGCGGCCGGCGCTTCGACGCCCAGCAATCGCGCCTTGGCTTCGGCCTGGTTGGCCGAGGAACGAATGACGCGAATGATTTCGTCGATATTGGCGTGCGCAAGCAGCAATCCTTCGACCGTGTGCTTGCGGTTCCGCGCGCGGCTTAACAAGAACTGCGTGCGGCGGCGAATCACGGTCAGGCGATGCCGCACGAACTCCTCGAGCAGCGCCTTGAATGAGAGCGTGCGCGGCTTGCCGTCGACCAGCGCCAGAAAGATAAGGGAATACGACTCCTGCAACGGCGAGAATTGATAGAGCTGGTTGAGCACCACGTCGGGATCGGCATCCCGCTTGAGCTCCAAAATCAGCCGCACCGGCTCTTTCAGATCGCTCTCGTTGCGGATGGCCGAAATGCCCTTGATGCGGTCTTCGTTCACCAGCGCCGCGATCCGCTCTTCCACGCGGTCGCGCGCTTGCTGAAAGGGAATCTCGGTTACGACGATGCGAAAACGGTTTTTGCCGAACTCTTCGATGCGAGCTCGCGCGCGGACCACGATCGTGCTGCGGCCGGTGTGATAGCCACGGCGGATGCCGCTGGTGCCGCACACGATTCCGCCCGTCGGAAAGTCGGGGCCGGGGCATACCTCGAGCAGCTCGTCGATCGAAACGTCCGGGTCGTCGATCAGCCGCACCACCGCGTCACACACTTCGCCCAGATTGTGCGGTGGGATGGATGTGGCCATGCCCACGGCGATGCCATTGGCGCCATTGACGACCAGGTTCGGAAACCTGGAGGGCAGCACGGTCGGCTCGCTATGCCGCTCGTCGTACGTCGGAATGAAGTCGACGGTGTCGAGCTTCAAATCGTCGAGCATCAACGCCGCGATCGCGGACATGCGGGCTTCGGTATACCGCATGGCCGCGGCAGGCAGACCGGCGATCGAGCCGAAGTTGCCTTGTTTGTCCACGAGCACGTGGCGCATGTTCCATTCTTGCGCCATGCGCACCAGCGTGGGATAGATGATCGCTTCGCCGTGCGGATGGTAATTGCCGCTTGTGTCGCCGCAGATCTTGGCGCACTTGACTCGGCTGGCGCCGGGGGTCAGGTTCAGGTCGTTCATGGCGACCAGAATTCGCCGTTGCGAGGGCTTGAGGCCATCGCGCACGTCCGGCAGCGCGCGGCTGACGATCACGCTCATCGAGTACGTGAGGTAGCTGTCCTTGAGCTCGTCTTCGATCGGCAAATCAATCAGCCGACCGAGCGGGTGATCGCCATTCGTGGGCGGCTGAAGAGTATCTTCTGGTTCGTTTCCGTCGGTGGACAAATGCTGGTCCTTTCAGCGTCAATCGAGCAGGCGGGGCGGAGGGCTGATGTGGGCCTGAAAGTGAGGCCCTAAAAGCGGCGTTTTTGCCCTCAGAGCCAAACCGCCAGTATACCCCTTTCGTGGTCACTCTCGCAACGCTCAATCGGTGCCTGGCGACACCCATTAACCCCGTACTAAATAATAGCTTGTGGTTAGCCGCTCGACCGACGCTCGAGGGCTGCGAAGCTGACGGGGCGGGGCCTCAAAAATTGCCCAACCCGCAGGGTTGGAGGCGACCGAAAACCGGCCTCCTGGCAAGCGTTCGATCGGACTTTCGAGGGTACGAAATCGGCCTCTAACCTTTGCCGTCCGGCAGAGGTTTTTGCGCGATCTCCTCACCCGGAAAGTAGCCCAGCTCGCGCATGTGCTCTAACACATTTCTGGCCAGCGCCGCGGCAACCGCTGAGCTGCCGCCATGCTCGATGGCCACGACGATCACGAACCGCGGAGAGTCCGCGGGCAGATAGCCAGCAAACCAGCTATGGTCACTCGCCAAGCCAGTCTCGGCAGTCCCGGTCTTGCCGGCCAGCATGGCCCAAGTGACTCGAGCACTTTCATAGGCCGTGCCCATGGGATCATTCACGGCGCGCCGCAATCCTTCTTCAACGGCGGCGCGAGCTTCCGCGCTGAACTCGACGCGGGCCTCGCTGGAGACCTGGTCTGAGGCGCGACCGAGCGCGCTTCGAACATTGGTTTGATCCACGTCAGGACGCACCAACCTGGGCACCAGCAGATTGCCTCCGTTGGCGAGTGCCACATAAGCCCGTGCAATCTGCAGCGGTGTTGCGGTGAGCTTGCCTTGGCCGATGGCGGCCAATTGCCGCTGCCCCAGATTCGCATGTGCCGCAGCATCCGCTGATGCGCCGCTGGCCTCATCCGTAAGCTCGATACCGGTTCGTTGCCCAAAACCCCACTGCGCCAAGCAGTCGGCCATGGGTTCCCCGCCCAGCCGGGCAACATGATGGAAGAAATAGACGTTGCAGCTTTGTGCCAGCGCGTCGGCGAGCGTGACATCGTTGTGGCCGATGCCGTGGTGCTTGAAAATCTGGCAACGCAAACGATCCGGATCCTCCCAATACCCTTGGCAGTGAAACTCTGCACTCGGGTTGAGCACTTTATTGTCGACAAGCGCGAGCGCCAGTAGAGGTTTGATGACCGAACCTGGCGGAATCGCCATCTTGGTCACGCGATCGAATAGCGGGCGCTGCTCATCGCGAATGAATTCGTCGGTGGTTGGCGATCCTACGGCGAAGGCATTGGGATCAAAGCGAGGCGCGCTAGCCGCCACTAACAATTCGCCGCTTCGCACATCCATCACCACGGCTGCCGCGCCATGCACGGCGCCAGGGGTGTGGAATTCCTTGTGCAGCTTTGCAAGCGAGCTATCCAGCAACCGCTCGGCCGCCGCCTGCAATTCGGCATCGATGGTGAGCACGACGTCGTGGCCAGGCACCGCCAGGTGTTCATCATCAAGCGCCAGCATTCGCCCGCGCTGATCAACCGTTTCGACGCGCAGGCCCGGATTGCCGCGCAAGCGCGACTCGAGTTGCCGTTCAATGCCCAAGAGCCCCGCTGGCTCTGCCTCGCTGGCCGACAACTTCGGTTGATCGGCTCGGAAAGTGAGTCCCGCTCGTGCCGAGACATGCCCGATCACGTGCGCCGCCAGGCTTGCGCCGGGATAACGCCGCTCGGCATATTCGACCAACTGCACGCCCGGAAAATCGGCGGGATGGCGCTCAATCGCTTGAACCAGCTCGGGCGGTGGATCGTGCAGGATCGGATGCAAGGCCCGTTGTTCCGCGAGCACGACCGCCGGTGGCGGCAGCGGCTCGGGCGGGGCAAACAGCTCACACAGGATCGTCATAACACTTGAGTCTTCCTGCAAGGCTTGCAACTCTGCCTCGATCTGCCGGGCCTCGAAGCGCTCGGCCCGCTGGCGGTCGATGCGCGCCGCTAGGGCTTGCACGCGAGCTTCAACGCGGCTGGTGCGGCGCCGCCACTGGGCCTGATCGAGGCCGCTCAGGCGTGCCAGGCGCTCGTGCATGGCCGCGATTTCATCGCGCACGGCCTGCTCGGCATGTTCCAGTTTACCCGGCTGCGCACGCTGGGCGCGCGTCAAGCGACTGCGCGCGGTTCGCCGCAGCCATTTCGCGTCGGGTGGATCTTGCAGATAGCGATATTCGATCGCCACGGCGCGCACCGAGCGATCGGCGGCCAGCACCGTGCCGTCACGAGCCAAGATACGACCACGGGGCGCCGCGACGAGATGCTTCTGGCGAACTGGCTGGGAGGCCAGCTCGCGAAAAGCGGCCCCATCGCGCAGCTCGAGCTGGATCGCGCGCGCGAGCACCGCGAGTGACGCCAGGCCGAACAGCGCCATCAACCAGCGCAGCCGATGACGAGTGCTTTCGACCACGGGCCCGTCGCTGTGCTCGCGAGCCAGGCCGTGCCAATCGTGATATTGCTGAGGTCTGGCCATCGATACCGACCTGCCGCTTACACGTCTTCGTCGCTCGACTGCATGACGCTGCGCCAGCGGTCGAAGTGGTTCAGGCAGATATAGGTGCCACGTGCGACGGCGGTCAGCGGATCGGCGCACAACCTGGCGGGCAGTCCAGTCTGCGCCGTGATGTAGCGATCGAGGCCGCGCAACAGCGCGCCGCCTCCGGCCAGCACGACACCATTTTCGGCAAGGTCGGAAGCCAGGTCAGTCGTGCAATCGTCGAGCGTGGCCTTGATGGCATCGACAATGGCCAATAGCGGACCGCCGAGCGCCTCGCGGACTTCTTCGCTGGTGATCGTGGCCTTGCGAGGCAACCCGCTCACCGCATCGATGCCGCGCACCTCGTCACACAGCTCGTCCTCAAGCGGCTGCGCGCTGCCGATTTCGATCCGCAGCCGTTCAGCCGCGGGCATGCTGACCTTGAGGCTGTAGTGCCGTTTGAGGTACTCAACGAGTGCCTGGTCCATGGCATCGCCCGCGATGCGGATCGATCGCTGGGCCACGATTTCGCCCAGGCTCAACACGGCAACTTCCGTGGTGCCACCGCCCACGTCGCAGATCATGCTGGCGACGGGCTCTGCGACGGGCAGGGCCGCCCCGATGGCCGCGGCTTTGGCCTCCGACATCACCAACACCTCGCGGGCGCCGGCCCGTTCGGCACTGTTGAAAACGGCTCGCTTTTCGACGGGTGTAATGCAGCCCGGCAAAGCGACCAAGACGCGTGGACGCACTCCCAAGCCACGCGCGCCGGCTTTGCGGATGAAGTACCGCAGCATGGCCTCGCAGAGCTGGTAGTCGGCGATCACGCCGGCGGCCATGGGGCGAACGACCGAGATGGATTGCCCGGTGCGGCCCTGCATTTGTTTGGCGAGATGCCCGACGGCGCAGCCGCCGGAGACGACGCGGCGCGTGCCTTCCTCGACAGCGACGACAGAGGGTTCGTTGACGACCAGGCCTTCGCCCTTCACGCTGATGAGCGTATTGGCGGTGCCCAAGTCGATGGCCAGATCAGAACCCAGCAATCCTAGCAGGCGTCGGAGCATCCTTGCTCAGGGGTTCGGGATTGAGAGTGGAACGCGCGGCCGTTACAGAACGGCTTTGGTTTTGAAGTCGTAAGCGTTCAATTCGCCATACAGGGCCAGGCAACCAATCAAGACGGCCACGAACGCCATAATCAATAGCACGGTGTAGATGTTGGCCTTGGGCTTTTCGACCACCACGGCGCGCGTGGGTGGCGCGGCGGCAGCGGGGGCCGCCGCTGCGGGCGCGGCCGCGGCCTTCTTCTTAGCCGACCTTGAACCGAGTGGCGACATCGTCGTCTTTCTGAATTGCGCCCTTCTTGAAACCCGGCAGAACCTTGCCCACCGAGCGATCGGGGGCGGCCTGCAACACTTCTACGCGGCCCAGATACTTGCTGCCGCGAAATACTTCCACCGTGTGGCCGGTTCGCAATCCGTCGTCGGAGCCGAGCGAAATCTCGACCATGTTGTCGCGATTGACGGCCAGCACTTTTCCGCGAACTTGCGGAGGCAGCCCGTCAACCGGCGTGTCTTTGCTCAGGCCATGCGCGTTGAGCACCTGGCCTTGAGCGGCTACTTGCGACGCTAGCTGCAGCCGGCGTTCTTCAATTCGCTTGAGCTCGCCCTGCGTCTGATGAAGCTGATCGGTAACCTCGACGACGCGCGAGAAATGTTTATCGCGTTGGCCCTGTGCGTCGCGAATCTCGCCGCGCAGCCCTTCGACCTCGTTGGTCAGCTTGGCCAGATTTTGCTGGGCCGTGTCGAGCGCCGCGACCGCTTCTTTATCTTTCACCATCAAGGCGTCGCGTTGCTTGGTCAGCTCATCGCGCACGACTTGCAACTCGTTTCGCTCGGTTTCCAGTTTGCCAAGCGTCTGCCGGACGGCGGCGCGTTCTTTTTGAATCTCCGTATCGAGCGCCGCCTTCTCCTCTTGCGCTTTCTGCAAGTCCGCAACGGCCGCTTTGCGCTTCACCTCGACGTTTTTGGCGGCGTCCTTCCAGTTCTGGTGCGTACCATACACCGCGATGGCAA
>DATJEN010000343.1:0-3657 GCA_035496575.1 Pirellulales bacterium | reverse complement strand
AAAGGATCATCTGCGTGCGGCCGTTAATTTCGCGAATCAGTGGCGTCGAGTAGCTGCGGGTCTTATTTTCGCGAGAAATCTTCCAAATGGTTTTGCCCGTCGCGCGATCCAACGCCACTAGGTAGGCATCTCCGTCATGGTCGCCATTGACGATCACCTTGTCTTCGAACAGCACCGGACAACTGCAGTAGCCGTGTTTGCTCGAGAACTCGCCGGGGCGAACCATCCACTGCTGGCGACCGTCGAAGTCATAGGCCGCCACCGCCATCTGATGTTGATCCAGAAAAGTGACGTACACCCGCTCACCGTCGGTCGCCGGAGTGCTGGAGGCGAAACTGTTGAGCTGATGTTTCTCTTCCAGCGGCGATCGCAGGACGACCTGCTGCCACAGAATTCGCCCAGTGGCGCGGTCGAAGCACAGCAGGATTCGCTCCTGCGATTCCTCGCGGCAGGAGGCCACAAAAATGCGATCTTGCCACACGATGGGCGAAGCGTGTCCCGTGCCGGGCACCGCCGCCTTCCAAGTGACGGTATCGCTCTCACTCCAGCGGGTCGGAACATTCCGCTCGTAGCTCGTCCCATCGCCGCGCGGCCCGCGCCAGCCGGGCCAGTTTTCAGCGAGGGCGCTCGTGTCTGAACGGCCAAGCAATACGAGCGCGACAAGCAGGCAAACGGTCGATGTGTGCACGAATCGGGCAAGCTGAGCTGTCATGACCAATGCCTGTCGGGGTTTCACGGAGTTCGCAGAGCCTCAGTGTAGCAGCCAGGCTCGTTGGTGGCAGCGTGCGATCACTCCTCGCGCGCAAGCAGCAGGATCACGATTCCCGCAACGGCGGTGGGTGGTCCTTCGGTCCATGTCCAGGAAGTTGGCATGCCGGCCGCCAAATCGACACCAAATAGCACGATGCCGAAAGCGATCGTCGCCAGTCCGAACATGCGCACGAGCGGACGATAGCGGTCCACATCGGACGCGAGTGCCAGGCACGCCAGTCCATAGAGCGCGTAAAAGGCGCAGACGTACCGCGCCAGATACTCGGTCACGCGATCCTCTGGCATCGGGCCCAGGTCCAGCCCTTCGCGAATCCCAGCCATCCACAAAAACGGCATGAACAAGGGCACGAGCGCCAGCAGAGCCACCGCGCCCCACAACCGCAACAAAAGGATCAACCACTTATCTCGCGAGGACATGCTGAACCTCCGATAGACACAAGCGCCAGTGATCTTGTAGACCGCCGCGGGCCGAACATATACTAAACGTATGTTTAGTATCGGCTGAAAGCCGCATAAACTGCCATTACGGAGCGCTGCAGGCCATGGATGTCGCCGCTTTTTTGGATTCCATTCGCCAGCGAGATTTTTATCAAGGCCAACTGGAAGCTGTCGAGGTCCTGCCGGAACGTCCGGGCAAATATGCGACGCCCGCTCGTCCGCTGCCGCGAACTTTGGTCGAGCAACTGGCCGCGCGCGGCATCCAGCGGCTGTACTCGCACCAGGTGGCGATGCTCGAGCTCGCGCGCGAAGGGCGCGACGTGGTGGTGGTGACAGGCACCGCCAGCGGCAAGACGCTCTCCTACAACTTGCCGGTGCTCGAGACGGTGACAGCCGATCCGGAAGCCCGCGCGCTCTATCTGTTTCCGACCAAAGCGCTCGCGCAGGACCAGCACAAGAACCTCGAGGCGCTGTGCGACGGACTGTTGGCCGATGAGCGGCCGATTCTTTCGGGCGTGTTCGACGGCGATACGCCCACCGCTCAGCGACGCCGCATTCAGGCCGAAGCGCAACTGGTGCTCTCGAACCCGGACATGCTGCATGCGTCGATTCTGCCGTACCATCCCAAGTGGGGCCGCTTCTTCAGCAATTTGCGTTACGTCATCATCGACGAGGTTCACACCTATCGCGGCATTCTGGGGGCGAACGTCGCGTGCGTGCTCAGGCGGCTGGCGCGCGTCTGCGAGCACTATGGCGCGCGACCGATCATCCTGGGCGCAAGCGCCACGATCCGAAATCCCGGCGAGCTCGCCAGCCGCTTGACCAGTCGCGACGTGGCCGTCGTGGACGGCGATGGCGCGCCGCGTGGCCGAAAGTACTTCGCAATTTGGAATCCCGCGCCGCAAGGAGGCGATCGCCTGGCACGCCGCAGCGCCACCGACGATGCGGTTGTGCTCATGGTCGAGGCCATGCTGGCCGGAGGGCAAGCCCTGACGTTCACGCGCACGCGGCAGGCGGCGGAGCTCGTGCACCGCTACGTCCAAGAGGCCCTCGAACGATCGCATTCCAAGCTGGCCCAGCAGGTGCGTGCCTATCGCGGCGGCTACTTGCCCATCGAACGGCGCGAAATCGAGTCGCAGCTATTCGCGGGCGAGCTGCGCGGAGTGGCCGCCACGAACGCACTCGAGCTGGGAGTCGATATCGGATCGCTCGACGTGGCCTTGCTGGCCGGATATCCCGGCACGATCGCCAGCACCTGGCAGCAAGCCGGCCGCAGCGGCCGCCGCCACGAAGAAAGTTTGGCCATTCTGTTGGCCGGCAACGACCCGGTCGATCAATACCTGTCGCGGCACCCAGATTATTTCTTTACGCAGTCCGCGGAGAGCGCGGTGGTCGATCCGGACAATCCTTATGTTTTGGCGAACCATCTGCGCGCGGCCGCGTTCGAATTGCCACTGGGCGAGGCAGACGTCGAGCGTTTCGGCGCGACGATGCCACCCATCGCCGAAGTGCTCGAGGATGCCGGCGAGCTCACCGAAGTCGCCGGGCAGTATTTCTTTTCAGGCGGGCAAAACCCCTCCGCGCGAATCAGCCTGCGGCACATGAGCGACAATACCTTCAGCATCGTGCTCCGCCGCTCGAGCGGGCTGCCGGGCGCGGAGGCGCGCAACGATCACGAAGTGATCGCCAACGTCGACGCGATCAGCGCTCCGGAGCTCATCTATCCCCAGGCCGTTTATCTGCACAACGGCGAATCCTACTTCGTGCGCGAGCTCGATCTGCAGGGCAAGGTAGCCTATGTCGAACGACACGAAATGGACTACTACACCCAGGCCGTGCTCGACAGCAGCGTGGTGATCAAGACCGAGCGCGAGTCGCGGCCCAGCGTGCCCGACGCGTTAGTGGGCTATGGCGACGTCGAGGTGACCTGGCAGACCGTGGCCTTCAAGAAGATCAAGTTCGGCACGCGCGAGAACATCGGACAAGGACCCGTTGACATCCCGCCACAGATGCTGCCGACCACAGCCTTATGGCTTGCGCCCGAGGCTGCCGTGGCCGCCCAGCTCAAGGTGCGCGGTTTCCGCGGCAGCGAAGCCATGGTGGGCCTGCGAAACCTGGCCGTGGTCGCCTTGCCCATCGTGGCCATGTGCGACAGCCGTGACCTGGGAGGAGTGGTTGACAGCAAAAACCTCGGCCGCAGCACGATGATTCTTTACGATCGCTATCCCGGCGGGCTGGGCTACTGCCAGAAGGGTTTTGAATGGATGGCCGACGTGCTGGCCATCTGTCGTCAGATGGTCGAGGAATGCCAATGCGAGGACGGCTGCCCAAGTTGTGTGGGCTTGCCCAACCTGCGCCCCGCCATTCACAGTGATCCCGACCTTTCGCGCGGCTACCCGATGCCGAACAAGGCCGCCACGATCGCGCTATTGGAACTCTTGTCGCCGC
>DATJEN010000342.1:0-41048 GCA_035496575.1 Pirellulales bacterium | reverse complement strand
CCATTGGCCGTGCCGTTAGCCGATGGAACGGCCGCGCGGCTCGCTGCCCTTTTGCTGCGCGACCAGGACCAGGCGGGGTTGGCCGAGCAGTATGCGGAATTGCTGGCCGATGATCCGCCGCTCGCGCTGTGGGCCGTTTGCCGCGCCGGCAGCACACTTCCAGACTTGCACGACTTTCGAGAGCTTGGCCGTTGGCTGTCCGACCATGCGCTCGATGAGCTCGCTAGCGACGATGAACGTCTGTCGCGGCTCGATGCTGGCTCGCGCGACGCTAGTTTCTCAGACGTCGAACTTGGACAGTGGGCCGACGCAGTAGCGACGTCGTTGGCAATGGGCCGAGCCGCGGCCGAACTTGCGAGCGACTCGCTTGCAGCCGATCAGGCCTATTTCCTGGCTATTTTCGAGGGTTTTTCCCGTTCGCTTCCGCCCTGCCCTCCTGGCATCGCGGCGGAACATTTGCCGTGGCCGCGGCGACTTGCGGATGAGCTGGCGCAACTGTCCGCGAGCACGTTGAAAGCCGACGCCGTGTTTACGGCCGTCCGGCGGGCGCGCGAGAAAATCCAGAGCGCCCGCCAGGCCGTCGGGGTTCGTCGTGAGCCGACTCAACGTGCCGACGAGTGCCGCGCGGAAGGATGCTCGTCAGCCGCGTGGGCACACGAGAGAGACCGCTGGCTGGCGAGAACGCCGGCCGTTGACGTCAAAGCGCTAGTTTGCCGATTGCGAAAGCTGCGGAACTTTGAAACGGATTTCGAACGCGAGCTCGAAACCGCGAAGCTGGACGCGCTCAAGGAGTTCGCCTACGGCGCGGGCCACGAAATCAATAATCCGCTGGCGAACATCTCCGCCCGGGCCCAGACCTTGTTGCAGTTGGAGCGCGATCCCGACCGCCGCCGCATGTTGGCCACGATCCACGTACAAGCGTTGCGGGCGCACGAGATGATTTCGGACCTGATGCTGTTTGCCCGCCCTCCGCGGCCAAAACTGCAAGTGCTCGACGTGGCGGAGGTGGCCAGCGAAGTCGTGGAACAACTGCGATCTCGGGCTCTCGAGAACCAGGTCTCGCTGAGCTTGTCGTCCGTCGAGGCGGTTTTGGCTAGCGCCGACAGCACTCAAATTGCCGTGGCCATTAGCGCGCTGTGCACAAATGCGATCGAGGCTTGCGACGCGGGCGGCCAGGTGCGCGTCGAAGTTAGCCGCTCGTCAAAGTTTGGCGGAACTGCGCAAATTACTGTCACCGACAACGGGCCGGGCATTCCCGACAGTATTCGATCGCACATCTTCGACCCGTTCTTTTCCGGACGAGAAGCGGGGCGCGGGCTCGGCTTTGGTCTGCCGAAGTGCTGGCGGATCGTCAGTAGCCACGGCGGTCAGATTGAGGTCGATGGTGGGCCGCACGGCGGGGCGTGCTTCTCCATCTTCTTGCCGCTAGCTGGCCGCTAGCCACGGCACCCCGTTTGCCCATGTACGAAGGCGGCGCGCTTTTTTTGCGAATGTCAAGTGACTTGGCTCGTTGCAAGTCGCTTAGATTCAGCATAGATTTGTCGAGACACTCACCCCCGAGGAGGACAAACCCATGAAAAGCCTCGCAGTTTTAATGTCGTTTGGCCTCGTTGGCCTGCTTTGCTCCACAGCCCGTGCCCAGGTTGTGTATTCGTATTACACACCTGCGGCGCCGGTTACCAGTTATTACGCCCCTTCAATTGCTGCACCCGTTACGACCTACTATGCGCCGGCGGTGGCGGCTCCGGTCACGACGTATTATGCGTCTGAAGTTGTGACCGCCGCGCCTGTGACGACGTATTACGCTCCGGCGACTGCCTACTACGCTCCGGCGACTGCCTACTACGCTCCGACGACTGCCTACTATCCAACTACGGCGTATTACGCAGCCCCAACCACGGCATATTACGGGGGCAGTGGCTACTACGGCAGTGGTTATTACGGCGGATACTATCGCGGCGGATTGTTCGGCACTGGCGTGGGTGGTTGGGCGGGTCTTCGTGGAATCAACCGAAGGTGGGATCGTCGCGGGTGGTAACGGCGTCGAGAGTTCAGAACCGCAACGATCGCGACACGACAGTCCAATGAGGCTCTTCGTGTAAGCAGTCGATCTTCGGAGCGAGTTGCCCGCCATTTCGGCCGCCGGGCGCTACTACAGAAAAAACCGCTAGCCGTTTCCGCGTGGAGCTTCTAGCGGAACGAGCACGTTCAAGCTGCCGGAGCGAAAGCCCTCGAGGTCGAGCGTGACGTACTTGAAGCCCAGAGCCTTGAAGTGCGCGACCAATTGCTCGCGAAGCGAGGGCTCGCACAAGCGGGCAATCGCATCGAGCGGCACCTCCAGCCGTGCCATGTCCCCTTTGTGATATCGCACGCGCAGCTCGCGCAGCCCGTGCTCGCGCAGCCAGGCTTCGGCCTCATCTATCATGGCCAGCCGATCGGGCGTCACCTCCTCGCCATAGGCGACGCGGCTGCTCAAGCAGGGCGAAGCCGGCTTGTCCCAGGTGGGTAGGTGCCAATAAGCAGCCAGTGCGCGAACGTCCGCTTTTCCAAAGCCGCATTCGGCCAGCGGACTGACAACGGCGTGCTCCCGTGCGGCCACCATGCCGGGTCGATAATCGCCAAGGTCATCCAGGTTCGCGCCATTCAAGATGACGCGGAAGTTCCAGCGTCCGCCGTGTGCTTCGATCTGCTCGTAGAGCTCGGTCTTGCAGTGATAACAGCGGTCGCCTGAGTTGCGCAAGTACTCGGGCCGGGAAAACTCATCGGTGTCGATGATTTCGTGGCGAATCCCAATAAGTTGCGCGACTCGCTGTGCTTCTTCGAGCTCCCCGCTGGCCAGGCTGGCGCTCGTGCCCGTGATCGCCACGGCCGCGTCGGCCAAGGCGAGTTGGGCGGCTTTGGCCACGACGGTGCTATCCACGCCCCCGGAAAACGCGACCGCGGCGGAGCCGTGACCGCGAATCCATTCGACTAAGCGCTCGGCTTTGGCTGCAATATCAGGCATACTCGTCATCCTACACCCCGCGCGGCTTGCCTTCCAATTGTACGAGCCTGACGATCCGGATCGTAGTCGTGCTTTTGCGTAAGTCTTACAAGCGCGAATGAAATGAAGCCTGCCATGCACTCACCCCTCGACGATGCGCTAAAATTCACGCGGCGGGATTTTTTGGCGAGCTCGGCGGGAACGGCGCTCCTGCTGCCGCAAGTGGCCGGGGCCGCCGATCGACCGCCGCCTGCCGCGGGGCCGCAGCAGGCCACCGGCACGCGCGTCGGTGAAGTGGATCAGACCTCGGCCATCGTTTGGACCAGGCTCACGAAATATCCCCAGCGCAATAACGACGGCGTGGTCTTCTCACAAGACTTCGACCGTAAAGACCTGCGGCCCACAAACGTGCCGGTCGATGGCATCGAAGGCGCGTGCCCTGGCATGCCAGGGCGAGTTCGGGTGCGCTACGGACTGCGGGAAGATCTGAGCGATGCTCTATTGACCCCCTGGGCGGCGGTGACCGCGGCGAGCGACTTCATTCATCAGTTCAAGCTCGCAGGTTTGCAACGCGGCAGCACGTATCACTACGTCGCGCAAGCCGCTGCCGCGGGCGATTCAAAAGTCTCGAGCGAGTTTCGCGGCCGATTTTCCACCGCGCCGAATGCGACCGCGCCAAGCGACTTTCGCTTCTGCGTAATGACGTGCCAGGGCTACCAGGACCGCGACCATGCGGACGGGCACCCGATTTACCCGGCGATGAAGGCGCTGGAACCCAAGTTCGTCGTGATGACGGGCGATCTCGTCTATTACGACAACGACGCGCCGCGCGCGGTGACTCCGGTGCTGGCCCGACTGCATTGGCAGCGGATGTTCAGCCTGCCGCGGCTGATCACCATGATGCGCAGCACGTCCAGCTATTGGCTCAAGGACGATCACGACACGCTCAGCAACGATTCCTGGCCGGGCATGCGGGCCGGCGAGCTGTCGTTTGCCCAAGGCCAGCAGATTTTTCACGAGCAGGCGCCTATGGGCCCGGACAGTTATCGCACGTTTCGCTGGGGGCGAGATTTGCAGATTTGGTTCAGTGAGGGGCGCGACTTCCGCTCACCCAACAAAATGCCCGACGGCCCGGCCAAAACGATTTGGGGCGCCGAGCAAAAGGCGTGGTTCAAGCGCACCGTGGCCGAGAGCAACGCCACTTGGAAAGTGCTCGTCAGTCCCACGCCGCTCGTTGGGCCCGACCGGCCGAAGAAGAACGATAATCACTCGAACGAGGGTTTTGCTTACGAAGGCCGCGAAATTCGCAACTGGCTTAAGGCCCACGCGGCCGACAATTTCTTCGTGATCTGCGGCGACCGGCACTGGCAATATCACTCGGTGCACCCCGAGACCGGCACGCAGGAGTACAGCGTCGGCCCGGCCAGCGATTCACACGCGGGCGGAGCGCCCGGCGAGAACAAAGCCATTCACCGCTTCCACCGCGTCCAGGGCGGATTCCTGTCGGTCGAGCTGCGGCCTATGGAAAATGAAAGCCAGATCGCGTTTCAACTGCGCGACGTGGCCGGCGCGGTGGTGTATGAGGCGAAGTATCGTCGAGCGGCCGCAGCCTGCTAGTCGCGAGCGAAGTTCGGCAACTTGGGGACTGGGTGTGTTCTGACTTGTTCCGCCGCGAGGGGATCGGCCTTTTGGGCTGTAAGCAGCTTATCGACCGCCTTCCTCAAGGTTTCATAGTCGCGCACGTAGTCGCGCTCGACGATCACGCCTTTGTGGTCGATTAGATAAACGGTCGGCCAGCTTTGAACGTTCCACTCGGTCGCAATCGGACCTGGATCGCCGTCGAACCAGGTGCGCCAGCGGATGTCGCCGCTCTTGGTGTCGTCGATGACCGTGGAGACCTTTTTGTCGGCCATCACCGCCAGCATCGAAAATGGCTCCTCTTCCAGTTCGGCAACCAGTTTTCGAATATCAGGATACATGGCCTTGCACGGGCCACACCAATTCGCCGAGAACTGCAACAGCACCACGCGCCCCCGATAGTCGCTGAGCTTGAATTCAATACCGTCGATATCTTTGCCAGTGATCTCCGGAGCGACTTGCCCGTTTTGCAAATGCTGCAGCTCGAACAGCATCGCGGACGCCAATTTCGCGTAGGGTCTCCCGTGTAGCTTTAGCTCTTCGGAGCTGGGTCGCCCAACTTCAATGCTGCCGGGGCCCTTCAGCTTGGGGAATATTTGAACCGCGTCGGGATAGTCGGCCACGATCGCCTCGAGCAGGCTCACGGCCCTCTTTCGTTCCGATGTCGGATCGATTGCCAGCTCCTTCACGCGAGCTCGCAGAAGGCGGCGCCTCTCGACAACGGCGGGGTGCGTCTCGACAGTCGAAGTGGGTGCGGTGGAGTTTGGTCCAAAAATCTCCGCCAGCTCTGCCTTCATCACCAAGAACCGGGCAAGCTGATAACGAGCGGCCACTCGCACCTGCGCGTGAGGGCTGGACATCGCTTCTGTCAACAGGCCTTCAGCCTCAGGGGTAAACGCACCGCTAACAAAATGAACGAGCAGCAGGTCCAGGTCTGGGTGGTCCAGGTAGTGTTCGCGCACAATCTGAATGGCCTTGACCCGGCCTTGAGATGCCGGAGTCTGCGGGAGCCCGACACCAATGGCGTTGCGCATGAGCGAATAGAGTGCGCTGATGCCGGCGGGCTGTCCGCGATGGGATGCCTCAAGCGCGACCAAATCGCCCACAAAAGCGTTGACCGGATGCAGGCTGTCAAAAACTTCCTTGCGTTCCTGGTCGCTCTTGGCGTGTTCCTCGGCCTCCTCGTACCGGGCTTCCTGCGCCGCATAACGCTTGGCGAACTCCGCAAGCGGATCGTCATCCGCTCGAACGGCGTGCAAGCTCGCGACCACAATGGCACAAGCGAGAGTTGCTCTGAACATCGTGCGCTCTCCTCAAGATGGCTCTTGAAACAACCGGCGGACATCGAGCATCGTCATTGGCCAAGATCGTGCCCCGCGCGACCTCGGCCGCAATCAGTCTAACATGGCTGGATTACTTTTACGCGCGATGAATCTTTTGAATGCGCAAACTGCTTGAACTTGGTTGGGTCGTGGGACAAACTTGCTACACGAGTTAGCCTGTAACATTCACTCGCCCCTTCTCAATCCCAGGAATTTTGCTGCGATGAATCTCACTCGACTGCTCTGCCGACGTAGTCAGCCGATCCTGATGAGTTTTACGGTGCTGCTCGGCGTTACGCCCGCTGCGCTCATCCTGCTCCTCGCTGCTCCCGCCCACGCCCAGGTCGCCCAGGCCGAGCCGGAATATACGGGCAGCGACCGCATCGAAAAGTGGAAAGGCAAAACGGTGCTCGCCGTCACGCCGCATCCGGATGACGAAACTTTTACCTCGGGCGGATTGTTGTCCATGCTCGTAGCCAATGGCAACAACGTGCAGATCTTGATCTACACGAGCGACAACGCCGGGTCGAACGATCCCCAGATGACCAAGGAAAAGCTGGCCGACATTCGCCGCCATGAGGAAGAAGACAGTTGCGCGATCCTGGGCATTCCCAAGGATCACATCACCTGGCTGGGCCATGACGACGGCATGCTGGAATATGTCGACCGCAAGGAGCTGACCAAGCAAGTCGCGCGCGAGATTCGCCGGCATCGGCCGGACGCGGTACTCTCGATCGATCCGGGCGCGCCGTATGAACAATGGCACAAGAGCGACCATCGCTCAGGCGCGGTGATCACGGCCGACGCCATGCGCGCGGCCGCGTGGCGGCTGTATTTTCCGGAGCTCGAGCGCGAGGGCTTTAAGCACCACAACGTGCCGGTGGCATTTTTCTTCTATTCCAACCAGCCCAACTATTGGGTCGACATCACCGACGTGCTGGAGAAAAAGTCGCAGGCCGCCGCCGCCCACACCAGCCAGTTTGGCGACAACCTGACCAACTACGACGCCACGAAGCTCGACGAAAAGCGGGCCGGCCTGGCCAAGATGCTGATGGTCAGCCCACTGATCAAGCGCAAGAACGGCCGCGTGGTGGAACCCTTCCGCCGCACGACCGCGTATGGCGGGTGAGCGATGGGGAATAGGGATCGGGTGTCAGGGGGCAGGGGCCAGGGATCGGACAGGTTAACGAACCGCAAACCAGCGGTCGAATTTTCGCCACCGCCATCCAATGATCAAAAGGCCCGCGAGCGCCGTCGCGGACAGCACGAGCGAAGCAGGCTCGGGAACGAGTCCGACGCGGACGTTGTCAATGTAGACAACAAGAGGTGCGTCTTGTGACTTGTTGAAGTACAGCTCAAAGCCGGTAGGAATCATGTCGTTCGGGTCGCTGTCGAGCGTTCCAAAAATCTGATTAAAGCTCTCGATATTAAACGTCAGAGGATTGGTACCTGTAGTGAGGTCGATCCGCACATCATGGTACGTGCCGGCGGCTTTGCCATCGACATGCTCTTCATCCGTAAACTGCGCCTTGTCGAATAGTAGTCCGTTCTCATAATCCGGCTGGGTCATGCCGAAGACCATGACGCCGATGTTCGCAAAGGTGCCGGTGAATTCCTGAGGGATCGTCAGATCAAACAGGATGTAATCGACGCCTGGCGGGTCGCCAATCGCGGGAGGCGCACCAGACGGTCGTTTCCGCCGGTAGCAAGCAATTGCCCATCCGGCGACCAGGCGAGCGAGCGGGTGCCAATCGATTCTTCGCGCCATAGCAACTTTCCGTCCGAGACATTCCACACGCACAGATGCCGACGATCGACAGCGGCAACCAGCGTCCCATCGGATGAGAATGCGGCCTCGGCGATGATATCGACATGCCCCTTCAAGCGTTGCACGACATGCCCAGCGACCGGATCGATCAGCAACAGGTCGCCTGTAGCGCCCGGCACGGCCAGCAGGTTTTCAGCTGGATTGAAAACAACGCCAGTTCCGACTTCCGCAGCGCCTGCTAACGACACGGGCGGCCGGACCATTGAGTCGTCCCACAGGCTGAATTCACCTCCGGCCGATGTCGCCAGCGAGCGATTGTCGAGGGAAAAGGCAAACGCCGAGATCTTCGCGCCGGCTCCGCGCATTCCGCCAACGGGCAGGTGTTCTGCGGTTTGCCAGAAGCGCAGCCCGCCGTCTTGCGCTCCGGTGACCAGCATCCGGCCATCGGCGCTAAACGCGATTCCTCTCACGCGCGTTTCGTTCCAGCGCGCCGTGGCGAACCAGTCGCCCGTATCGAGGTTATGCAAATTGATGCCGGTGCCGTCGGCGCCATCGGCCAGGACCCCCAACAGACGCCCATCGTCGGACATCGAAAAATCAATGATCGGATGCCAGGATTTCACCGCCCGTTTCTCTACGAATGATTTCGCATCCAACAGGCTGATATGGGATGTAAAAGCCGGCGCCCACACGATCGCCAGCGTGCGGCCGTCCAACGAATACTGGGCCATCCGCGTCGGCACCAGTTCGCCCTTGGGGGCGTCCCAATCGCCGACCTGCCAGATGCGCGTGGTATCATCTCCGCCGGTCAACAATTTCGCGCTATCCGGCGAAAAGGCGAGCGCACGGACGCGATCGGTATGATTAAGCTCCGCCTCGATGTGGCCTGTCGCTGCCTGCCAGACTTTCACCCGGCCGTGCGAGGTTACGGCCGCGACCAGTTTTCCATCGGGGGACAGCGCTGCCGCGGCGCGCTCGTCGCCGCCTTTGCGGATCGGCACCGCGGCCAGTGACTTACCGGTCGACGCGGTCCAGGTCTTGGCAAGTCCGTCACTGTCGCTGGCAGTCAACAATACGTCGCCGGCTCGCGAGAAGGCGAGCAGGCCAATATCCCCCGAGTGCGCGCGCCACACGCGGCGCGCCTTTTGGCGCAGCGAATCGAGTAGTTGCCACTCGAATCCGCGGCGTTCCTTTCCCTTCGAAACGGCCGGGTTGTGACGCTCGATCAAGCTGAGCGCCGCTGGAAAATCTCCTTCTTTGAGCAATCGGTTGGCAAGACGCACATCCGACGCATACACGAGTTGTTCGACGTGCCCGGCGCTCGCCACGGCTTCGGCTTCGTTTCGCCGCGCCTGGGCCTCGAACGTTTGCGCCCGCACGCGTTCTTGTTCGGCCACCTGGAATGCTCGTTCCAGCCGCACGGTGTGCCAGGCCAGACCGGCGGGCACGCCAAGTGCAATCGCCACCGCCGCGGCCAGCCCGATGGCTTGCACCGGATGGCGGCGGGTCCACGACTGGGCTCTGCGGCCAATGGATTTGGGACGCGCACGGACGGGCAGTCCCGCCAGAAATCGTTGCAGATCGTCCGCCAGCTCGCCCGCCGACGCATACCGCCGCGCGGGATCTTTTTCCATGCACTTCAGCGCGATGGTGTCCAAGTCGCGCGGCACGGTGGGCTGCAAGCGACGAATCGAAACCGGCTCATCGCTTCGTACTTGCCGTAGCGTTTCCAGCTCCGTGTCACCCACGAACGGCGGCCGCCCGACCAACAGCTCGTACAGCATCACTCCCAGCGCATAAACGTCGGTGCTCGCGGTCACTCGAGCGAAGTCACCCACGGCCTGCTCGGGCGCCATGTAACGCGGGGTCCCCAGCAAAATTCCATCCCGCGTGGGCTCGTCGACCATTTCTTGCGTGATCTTTGCCAGCCCGAAATCGCTGAGGCGTGGTATGAACCCCTCAAACGCCGCATCATCACTTTCGGCGCCGGCGCCGATTGGATCGAGCAGGACGTTGCTGGGTTTCAAATCGCGGTGCAACACGCCCCGTTCGTGGGCATGCTGCACGGCCGCGGCGAGCATCGCCAGCAACCGCGCAGCCGAGCGCGGCGCAACCGCGGCCAGCCGCCGCTTGAGCCACGCGGCCAGCGTGGGGCCCGCGCAATAGTGCGACGCGATGTAGGGCTCCGCAGCGGAGTTGCTCGTTTCATAAACCCGATTGATGTGCGGATGGTCGAGGGCCGCGGCCGCGCGCCCTTCGCGCTCGAAGCGGCGCCGCAACTCGACCGAGCGGGTCGTCTGGGCATGCGGAACTTTTAGCGCGACTAATTGCGATGCGTTTGGGTCGTATGCCAGATACACACTTGCAAACCCGCCCTGCCCCAGCTCGCGGTGGATACTATAGCGGCCGATCGATCGCGGATGGTCTCGGTCGGTCGCTACGGACCACTCGCCGCTGGGCAAGCTGGAACCAACGCTGCGCGGCCAATGCTCTTCGAGAAATTCGACGAACGAGCGGTCTTCGGCGGAGACTGAAGCCATCCAATCCGGCTCGCCCGCGCCCGCGGCATCACGCCGCTCGTCTGATGGTGCAGGCGCGGGGCCGTCGCCCGATTGTTTGACGCTCGATCCCATGGATGCTGTCCAGGGGGCAATACCGGCACGACTCGCAGCCATGACCGCGCGAGCCGCAACGATTATAGTCTCGCCTCGCGCAACAAAATAGAAACGCAACGGACGGTCCGCCGATCGCCGACAGACGGCGTGGCCACGCCCGCGAGCGGCTCAATTTTCCGCAGTCGCTGTTAAGGGGCACCTGGCTCCTGCCCGGCGTCCACACGTTTCGTGATTCTCGCCAATTGCTGGAAGGCCAGGATCGCAAGCCCCGCGAAGATGATCGTCTGTGCGAAGTGAATCCAAAACCACAGATCCGTGCCACTGCTCTCAATGAGTTGGCGCGTCGGATCGTTGGGCCAGATCAGGCTGAAGAACACGACCAGTCCGGCCGCATGGATCACGATGCCGGGCAGGATCGAACTTGTCAGATAGGCCATCGTTCCCAGCATCGCATCCACACACAAATAAAACAGGATCGTGGGCCACGCAAATCCTTGTGTCGAGCCGTGCCCCGGCGCGATCGCAAGCGCCGTGATCAGGATCGCCAGTGGGCCGCTAACTTTCTGTTCCAAAATGCCCTGCAAGTATCCGCGAAAGCCGGCTTCCTCGGCGACGGCGGCAACCAGAGACGCCATCCCGATCACCGCCACCACCGTGTGCATTGGATATTGCGAGAAATCTGGCAGCGGGTTGCCCTGAACTTTCACGAGCCGCAATAGCACGATCCACAGTCCGGTCAGGCACACGATCGACAGACCACCGGCAACCATTGCCCAAGCAAACGCAGGTCCGCTGACAGCCCGGGCACGCAGGCACCGCCGCCGAGTTTGCGAAGTGCTGTCCGGCCACCACCGCCCGCCCAGATACTGCCAGACGGGCCAAAGCAGGACAGCCATGACGGGCACTGCCCACGGCAGGTTTGCATTCGTCTGTAAATTGACGACGACGAGCGCACTCCAAACCCCGCCGGCCAACATCGTGAGCGCCAAAGCGAAGAGTGCTACCCAAAGAACTTTCAGGTTTTGAAGAGCGCGAGAGCCCATGTCAGGACTCGTGGTTGCTCATGGTGCCTTCGCGCTGGACGTGAGAGCCACGTCCAGTTGGTAGAACTTAAACGTGTTCAGCTCTGATGGGTTGTCCGCCGCCAGAGACTGGTACCGATCGAGCACGTCGCTGATGAAGGCGAGTCGCTGGTTTTCCGGCAGGCACTTCGTCCACTCCACGAAAGTGGCTCGGGCGAACGCCGCGAAGGCGTCGCGGGTTTTGAAATCCCACGCCTTGTCCTCGACGCGGATGTGGACAACCTGAAATCCACATTTCTCCGCCAGAGCTCGATAGTTTTCGGCCAGGGGATGCACGTACGGCTTTTGAAAGCCCGGAAAGTAGCTCGTCCACGTTTCCTCCTTGCGAACTTCCTCAATCACGTCTTCGAGGCACTTGCGCTGGCCTTCCCCCACAAATCGCAACAGCGCTCGTGCGCCAGGTTTCATGGCCGCATGGATCGAGTCGAGCGCGGCGGTTTGCTGTGGCACCCAATGCAAGGCATTGAACGAAACCACCAGGTCGAATTCATTCCGATAGGGCAACTTTCGAACATCCGCGACGTCGAAGCGAAGGTTACCGTGACGTGGCGGGCCAAAGTGAGTGGATGCAAATGCAATCATTTCCCGCGAGGGGTCGACGCCCAGCACCGAGCCAGTGGGGACACGCCCGGCGATTGCCGCGGTGATTGTTCCGTCTCCGCAGCCCACGTCCAGAATCCGTTCCGAGCCTTGCAGAGTCAGCTGGCTGAGCTGCTCTTCGGCCATGGCCCGCTGCAGGGCCGATTGCCGGTTGTAATCGTCCGCGCCCCATTCCGTCATGGCACCCTCAAGATTTGCACGAGCTTGCGTCGCAGGATTGTAGCGGCGCGCGATCGGGCGCATCAATTGCGGGCGGACACGCACAGCCGGGTGGGCAACTCGATGCAAACCGAGAGCCTGGCTAAGATGCCGGTCGCCAGGCCGTGAGATGGCGGAAAACTAGCCGCGCCGCGATGGATATTGTGGAGCGCGCTTCGCTGCCGGACAGGCGGTTTGTTTCTATTCTCAGAAGCCCCCAGTGCGGATGGACTAAATGCCGCCTACGAATGAATCTCGCAAACAGAGGTCTGGCTGGGCGCTCATTGCGATTGGCGTTTTCAAGCTGGTCAAGAGCCTTACGTTGTTGGCTCTGGGCAGCGGTTTGGTTTATTGGCGCGGCCAGGATCTCTCGCAAATCGCTTCGGAGTGGATCAACAGCTTTTGGCTTGGCCGCGCGTTCGTCGACCGCCTGATCTACCAATTGTCGTCGTTCGATGAAAAGACGCTGGAGCAGGTCGCCGCCGGCTCGTTCATCTATTCGGCCCTGCTTCTGATCGAGGGCGTGGGTTTGTGCCTCAGAAAAAGATGGGCCGAGTTCTTGACGGTGGGCATCACGGCTTCGCTGCTGCCGTTTGAGGGTTACGAGCTGTACCAGCGTCTCACCGCCACGCGCGTCATCATCATGCTCGTGAACATTGCCATCCTGGCATATCTGATCGTGCGGCTAGCGGAGGACTATCGAGACGAGCGTCGATCCAACGTGTAGCCTTCGCAAGGCGCGCGCCGCGGAACGTGCGCGCTCACCCAGCGGGCTTGCTCTCGCCTTGCCCGATGATGGCGCTTTCGTCAAAGATGGCATGGTTGACGACCTCGCGGTTTTGCGAGGTGTAGACGACGTGGATCTTGCCGTCGGCCGTTTGAATCGCCACCGGATAGGCGGCTGTATCGCCGGGCTTGTTGACGATGTTGCGGCGGTGCGGATACGTCTTGTCGTTGTCCGTCGAGATGGCCACGGTCAGCGGCATGCGGTCGCCGACGTTGGTGTCGTTGAACACCAACAGTAGATGCCCATTGCCGAGCTTGATGAAATCGACCGCGGAGTTTGGATTGGGAAACTTTGAGTTTTCGCCCTTCGTCCAAGTGCGGCCGCCGTCGCGCGACTCGCTGCGAATCACGAAGCGCCTGGTATTGGGTTTGAAATCGCCGCCGGGACGGCAATAGGCGATTAAGTGCTTGTCGTCAATTTGCACGGGCGCCGGCTGCAGGTTTCCGCCAGGTGAAAAGATGCGGTTCGACTCGGTCCAGGTTTTCGTGCGGCGGTTGAAGCGGAAAAAGAAGCTGCACGTATCCGCGGCGGTCCGCTCGCGATCTTCGCCCGTCTCGTGGTAGACCGGCAACAGATAGTCGCCGTCGGCCAGCACGATCGGCCGGCCGCGCACCATCGACCCCAGCTCGAACGCCAGCACGTCGGAATCGGTCCAGGTTTGGGCTCGGTCTTTGGAGAGCTTGTACTTGATGCGCGAGGTCGACCAGGTGGGACCGTAATTCGTGACATAAAACAGCCACACCAGCGAATCGGGAGCTTGCCAGATCGCGGCATTCCCTTCGGATCGATCGGGCGTGTCGGCGATGATGGCCGGGCGAGTCCACTCCTTGCTGCCTTTCGCCAGGCGCGACCCATACACGGCCGTGTCGCCCGCGTACTCCCCGTCTCCGCCGTAGTACACGACATACAGATCGCCATTATCCAATTCGGTGATCGACGGCGGATGCTTGTAGCGGCCGGGAATTTCGGGCCCGAATAGCCGTTCGATGACGATATCCTCGGCGGCGAGGGCGGAGGCGACCGATGCTAATGGAATTAACCCGAACAGCACGGCAATCAAGAGTTTCATACTGCAGCAACCCAGCCGGAGGACGAATTGGGGAGGGCCTATTCTAACCGGGCGGGAGCAGAGGCTACAGGGTCCTGATGGCGACCGTCTCTTCGTGGCGTTCTCGCGCGGCAGGATCATACTGGGGCGGGCGCTCAAATTCATGCTCACCGCGACATCGGCCTGGTGTTTATCTTCCGAGCCTCGCAGCACCCTGCCCGAGGCGTTCTGGGCAGGGATACTCGCAACGTTGTGGGCAGTGAATTGTCGGGCCAGCACAAGAGGAACGTGCGCCCGTGTTCAGAGCGCTGCGAGTTTTAGAGTATCGCCTCATCTATGTGGAATCCAACGAGCCCGCCTGATTCAATACGTGCTCAATCAGAGCCACAGAAGATGCCGCCGCAAATTCCTGGTGAATCTTTGTCTTTTTTCCGTCACCCCAATCACAAATCGCCTTCACTACAATCCAATCGCAGCTTCTCCGCTCTGCCGCGGCAGCAACTCCAGCACCCTCCATTTCGCCGCCGAGCGCCGTCGGGAACCTTTCAAACAACGAGTCCTTGAACTTGGGATCGTCAACGAGTTTCTCGCCGGAGAGAATCGGGCCTATTTGGAAGCCGCATTGCGTTCCATTCGGCGCGCGAAAGTCCCAGCCGATTATGTTGCGAAAGCGATTCAAAAGTAGGGCGCCGGCCATGTGCGCACTGCCTCGATCTTGATTCCCGCTTGTGCCAAGGCGCTCAGGCTCGTACGAGATTACTCGGTCCGAGACAATGACGCTCCCAATCTCCTGTTTGCTCGCATCCTTGCCGAAGGCGATCCCTGCCATAATCACTGCCGACAAGTTCCATGATGCAATGAGTTCCGTCGTTACGATTGTTGATGAATCTCTACCTATCGAGCCCACAGCGGTCATACACAACACTACATCGGTGACACCCAATCGACCCACAAAACACGTATTGCTGCCCGAATACACCTGCAATACCCTTCTGCGGCCGCGTGGGGGGCGCATCTTCTTGAGAACTGCCTGCCGTTCAACTTCTGTGGCCACAAGAATCCCGACTCTAGGCTGGGAGGATTTTCTACTCTCAACGTAGGTCACGGTCCTCAGCGATGGCAGCACTAACGGCTTCCATGGCTCTCGGGAATAATCGGGCACTGGTTCCACTTCTTGAGTGACTGATGTATGAAGTTCGAGTTTGTCAAGAAGTAGCTGAATCGCAAGGGCTGATGCAAAGTTAATGTCAAGCGGAGCATCTTTTGTCCCCAAAACCGAGTAGAACGACTCACGCGAGACTTTCGAGAACTGCGCGGAAAACTCGGCTGGGTATTGCGACAAATCGTCACTAAGCATCTCCACTGCAACCTCGACGTTCTCGTCCCACGCCATGCGTCTCGCCCTCAGTGCGCTGCCCGCGACATTGTGCCATCCGAGCCGGTGAAGTAGTAAAACCCAGTGACCTGAATCAGGCGGACTTTCGGCAATTGGAAGATCAATGAGAACTCCGTTGTCGAACTGAAGTACTCCAGCACTCCAACCTCGTGCGATGAACTGTTTGGGGGCGTTGGGAATGTCACCGAAAATGTATCGCACGCCACCACGAGGCTTGCGGAAAATATCGGTCAGATCCGACGCAAATACATGCTCGTCAAGATCAGTTGCTCCAGCTAGGGCCGCTGCGGCTGCGTCAGCCAACGCCTTGAATGCGTCCACCTGTTCCGACGGCTGGCCGCAAAAGTATCCTTGGCACAGTTTCATCGGCGTCGCGACAGCTCGCGCAACTCCGGACCGATCACGAATCACTCCTGCAAGCTCGTTGTCGTTGAAGATCTCTGTGGATTTGGCCTCACGGAAGCCCGGACTGATACCTGGTAGACCGGCGAACGCCGAACAATCCCATTTTGAATAGATTGGCAGTCCGTCAACAATTCGAACCTTTGACGAGAATGGCCGGAACCAACTCGGTCCTTGCATCTTGTGTCGCTCGTGATCAGCGACTTCAAGAAACAGATGATGTAGCCCTGGCGACCTTGCTGCACTAGATTCGAATTGCGTCAACAGCATTCTGAGGGTTTGGCGCCAATCAAACGGCATGGAAATCGGTCCTTTGCATTTTGAGCGACAAGTGCGCTATGTGCATGCTGGGGCGCCGATGCGCGCGCGAGAATTTTAGAGTTTTTCATGAACCACCGAAACCCGACGGTGCGGGCGACCGGCTAACGCAATAGTGAACGAGACGAACTCATCCACAGATACCACCTCCGAGCAGCCGCCATGTCCCAGCACACCGATTGGAATGATCGCTACCGCGAGGGCAATCTGCCGTGGGATACCGGTCGGCCTTCGTCCGAGCTGCAAGCGGTTCTCAGTCAAAACGCGATTCGGCCGTGTCGCGCGCTCGAAATTGGCTGTGGCACGGGAACCAATAGCGTCTGGCTTGCCCAACAGGGTTTTGAAGTCACGGGGCTCGACGTCGCTCCGCTGGCGGTGGAGCAGGCGAACAAGCGTGCGCACGCGGCCGGGGTTCAAGTCAGCTTCTTAGCCGCCGACGTCCTTCAATTGCCCGACCTGGGCGGGCCGTTTGATTTCTTCTTCGATCGGGGCTGTTACCATGTCGTGCGCCGCACCGCGCCGACAGAATACGCCCCTGCCGTCGCGCGGCAACTGGCGGCCGGCGCCCGTGGACTGCTGCTGACCGGCAACGCGCGTGAGCCACACGATCCCGGACCGCCGGTCGTGACAGAACAAGAGATTCGGGACGAGCTAGGCCTGGCGTTTTACATCCTGGACCTGCACGAGTTCCGCTTTGATGAAGCTCCCGGTGTCCCCGAGAAGTTTTTGGGTTGGTCGTGCCTGGTTGAGAAGCGCTAACTCGGCTGGTTACTGACTCGTCGCGCAGGCCTTGCAGACTCTACTGGGCCTGAAGCCGCTCCTGCATGTCGCGGTACGCCGTTGCGATGAGCTTCGTGAGGGCCGCGGCGTTCACATCATGCTCGGGCCGAAGTTTGACATGCCGCATGAACTTGCCTGTGCCTTCCAGCAGACGCTCGGGGTCGGCAATCTCGGCGCCGCGAAAGAACCCGACGTTCACGTGAGCGGTGAAGGCATTCACATAGCCGAAGGCCGCGTCTCCCACACACGCGGTGGGGTGGCCGTCGTGCAAGAGCTCTCGAACGTCGTCGCCGCAATCGCGCATGACGTCAAACCAGCGCAGCGCGATCTCGCCCAAAACGCCCGGATGTTCGCGCATCCAGGACTCGACCGCGGGATCGCGCTTGATCGCATTAGAAAACCGGAAAAGTGCGCTCATCGTGATTTCGTGTCTCGTGCTTTTTCCGATGGTTGCCCGGCGGGCTGGAATAACTCGACCGGATTGCCTGACGGATCGTCGAGCAGGATCTGTGAACCGCCGGGCCCCGTGATGATTTCGTTGCGGAACTTCAGGCCCGCATTGCGAAGTCGCATTACTTCTGCTGCCAGGTCATCGACCTGGATCTGAATACGATTCCAGCCGCCCGGGACAGGTTCGCGACCGTCTGGCATGGCGCGGCGGCCGGAGCTCGCCTTTCCGCTGAGCAAGAGCTGCACGCCGTCACGGCTCACCGACGCAAAAGCCGGGCTGGCGTCCAAGTCCACCGCGAAGCCCAGATGCGTCGTGTAGAAACGTACCGCGGCAGGAACGTCGTCGATCATGTAGCGAATCTTAACGGCGGAAATGGGAGTGCCCTCCTCGTGATTTGGGTCCCGTGATGATTTGCCGTCCTCGCTATTCACTTCAATCTAACCAGCGCCGCAAGCCACGGCGAAGCAAAATCTCCGACAGCACAAGCCTGTTCAAGAGTCTCGTCACACCCGCATCGCTCCGCTTATGGGCGGCGGCCAGGATAGCTCGCTTTGCTCGGCCAGCATGGCGTCGATGCGCGTGAGAATCTCGCCGGGATAGGCTGTCGTCTTTCGCGCCTGCAAATCTACGAGCGCGTTGACGCACTCGAAGTGGGCCGCCACTTTTCCGGTCGACTCGTTGACCATGAACATGAGGTAATGAATCATTTTGGCCGACCGCGCCACCATCCGCGCGTAGACCGCGATCTGGCTATCCGCCATGACCTCGTTGATGAACCAGGTATGGTGCTCCAGGTCCATCGTGCCAAAGCCGGTCGCCCGGCGGAACTCGCGGGTCAGGCCCAGGTGGTCGTGCAGCGTGTCGCCCGCGTCGTCGAAAAGCGCCACGTACCAGCGCATGTTCATGTGATTGTTCAGATCCAAGTACGATGTGGGAATCGTGCGACGCAGGCACAGCGGCCGCAAGGCGGCAATGTCCTCGACCGAGATTTTTTCAGCCTTCATGGAGATGGTTTTCCTTATCGTTGGTAGCAATCTGGGCGCACAATCGATCGCATTTGCAGTACGAGGAACTGGGCGCGCGAGAACGGCAGTGAGCGCACGTGGCGCGAATCTTGTGCTAGCGCCGAAAGTGCCTCACTCATACGCGACCGCGCCGTGGCCATCCGCGCGCAAGGAGCCATGCCGCGCTCAAAACGGCGAACATCAGCAGTCCGGCCCAGCGCGTCGCGCCCGTTTCGAACACGACCATGCTGTTGAACACCATGAAGAGCATGAAAGCGTGCAAGCTCCGGTCGATCCACGACGAGCGAGCGGCATATTGCCGCGGCCGCGCCCACCACCAGGCGACGTCTGCAATCCACAACCCGGTGAAAGCATAGGATAGGTAGATGCCCTCCCCTATTCCACTCTCCTCTCTTGTTCGCTCGAAGGCATGGGCGTGCGACCAATCGTGGTAGAAGTGAAAAGCGATCGCCACGTGCACGATGAACGAGATGCAGCCCACGGTCCAGCACCACCGCGCGACTCGGCCGCGCAGCGTTTGCATGGCCCAATCGTCCGGCGCAAGGCGCAGCATGACCAGCAGGCTGACGGCATACCACGCCAGCGCCAGCCGAACGGTATTGCGCGTGAGGGCTTCGCCCGCCTGGCTGCCCAGTGCCTGCGATGAGATCACGACAGCGAGAATCGTGGCGACGCCCAATATCGCAAAAATGGCGTCAACCTTGCTCGCGGTCAGTCGAGTTCTTGGTGGAGCGAGCACGACAAGTTAGACAGCAAAGCGGCGCGACGTTGGCAGGTCTCCTGTTACCCTCCAAACGCCACGTTGTGGTAGATATTCTGAACGTCGTCGCAGTCGTTCAGCATGTCGAGGAACTTTTCGAACTGGGCCTGGTCTTCCGCGCTAAGCGTCTTGCTCGTTTGCGGCAGGAAGGTGATCTCCTGGGTTTCCAAATCGACGTCGGGGAAGGCCTCGAGCACGGCCGTCTTGGCTTTGTAGAACTCGGCGGGAGGGGCGAAGATCACGATGTAGCCATCCTTGCTTTCGACCTCTTCGATGGCGACGTCCGCGGCAAACATGGCCTCGAGCACTTGCTCTTCGTTGTCGCCCTTGAAGGAAAGCACCGCCAGGTGATCGAACGACATCACGACGGAGCCGTTGGCCGCCAGCTTGGAACCGGTCTTGTTGAAACAACTGCGCACTTCGGAGATGGTGCGTTGCGGATTGTCGGTCAGGCAATCGACGATGACTAAGGCGCCGCCCGGACCAAATCCCTCATAACGCGCGGGCTGAAAATCCTCGCCCCCCGCGCCAGTTGCCTTTTGGATGGCCTTTTCGATCACATGCGCGGGAACGTTTTCACGCTTGGCTTTGTCGATGATGCTGCGCAGCGTCGGATTGGCATCGGGGTCCGGCACGCCACTCTTGGCCGCCATGTACAATTGCTTTCCGTACTTGGAATAGAGCTTCGACTTCTGAGCAGCCGTTTTGAAGATCGACTCTTTCCGCTTCTCGAACATTCTTCCCATACAGATTCTGCCTCTCCACGTTCTATTCGGTTTTGTTCTGCTGATCGGCCAGGGCCTTGCGGAAGGTCCGCTCCTTTTGCGCGACAAACTCCTTGTAGCCTTGCGAGTTCACGAAGGCATTCGCCTGTCCCTTTTGGAGCAGCCCATACCGTTCTATCATGCCGTAGTAGCTGCCGTGTGCGCCAAGAAAGACATCGCACGGCAAGCTCCCCAGAACTTCGAAGGTTTTGGCAAAGTCGGCGGCAATTTCTGGATACGACTTATTGTCGACGAGCTTGTATCCAGGATTGACGTTCGGGCTGCCGACGACCACGACATCGTAGGTCTTGCCAGCGGCCTCAACCCGCCAAGTCCACGTGGTGCACCCGCGCGTGTGGCCGGGCGTCAACCGGGCAACGAGCGTGACGCCCCCGAGTTTGACTTCGTCGCCATCCTTCAACACTCGGTCGACCTTGCACGGATCCCAGCGGCTCGTCGAGTACAGATATTGGCCCTCGCCACCAGAGGCAATGACCTGGTCGTCGCCGCGCATGACATAGACCTTGGCGCCGGTCTTCTTTTGCAGCAAGGCATGGCCCGCGACGTGGTCCGAGTGGGCATGGCTGGCCAATAGAACTTTGACGTCGGTCATCTTGAAGCCGAGCGACTCGACCGATTCTTGAATCAAGGGCACGGTACGCTCGAAGCCGCTGTTGATGAGAATATGCCCGTCGGGAGTCGTGATCAGAAAGGTGGCTAAATCCTTGGAGCCGACGTAGTAGACATTTCCGATGACCTGGTGCGCCGGAAACGGCGCATACCAGTCGATCGGGCCTTGTCCGACCGCGGCCGCTGCGAGCACTAACGTGGCGAGAAGCATGGAAGAAGTCTCCGATTCATCGGCCATTGCCAGCCAAATACGCTAACAGATCACGGATTTATCGCCAGCGTTTTTCACCGCAACGCAGTGGGGACACGGTCGCGGCGAACCGTCTGTGGAAAGACTGGTCGGGGGGCAGTATGCTGTTGGTGTCCCGGCAACTTCCTTCCGACCCCGCAAACTGCGTCCAATTGGCCCCCAGCGGCCAACACCATCAGGAGAACCAAGTCATGTCGATGACGAAAGCGCATCTTAATCGGCGGCAATTATTGAAGGCCGCGCTTTCGACGGGAGCCGCGGTGATGGCGCCCACGATCATCCCCAGCTCCGCGCTCGGCAGGGACGGCGCGGTCGCCCCCAGCGAGCGGATCACGGTCGGCGGAATCGGCATCGGCAACCGGGGAACTTACGACCTCGGCTGCTTCCTGGAGCAAAAGGACGTGCAGTTTCTTGCCGTGTGCGACATCAAGGCGGCTCGTCGCACGGCAATCAAGAAAATGGTCGACGAGCGCTATGGCAACGAGGGTTGCGGCATGTATCGCGATTTTCGCGAACTGCTCGACCGCAAAGACATCGATGCGGTGCTGATTGCCACCGGCCCGAACTGGCATGCGACGGCCGCAATGAACGCGGCCAAGGCCGGCAAAGACATGTATTGCGAAAAGCCCTGCACCAAGAACATCTCGCAAAGCCTGATTCTTGGCGAAACGATGCGACGCACCGGTCGTGTGTTTCAAGTGGGCACACAGCGGCGCAACTTGCCGCACTTTGCCTTTGCGTGCGAGCTGGCTCGAACCGGCAAGCTCGGCAAGGTGAAGCGCGTTTATGCCCATCCGATGGGAATGACCGCCATGACGAGTGGATGGTTGCCAGCCGAACCGGAGCCGGCGAAGGAAGTCATCGATTGGGACATGTACCTGGGTCCCGCGGCCTGGCGGCCCTTCAATCAGAAGCTGCTCGACGGCTTCAATTTCGAAAAGGGCGGCGGACTGGTCGGCGGCGGCGTGTTGGAATGGGGCTCGCACTGCGTCGATCTTTGCCAATGGGCGGTGGGCGATCCATTACCCCCCGTCGAGTACAACCCACCCAACGATGGCGAAATCGTGACGCGCTACGAAAACGGCGTCGAGCTGATCTTTCGCGAGAAGGGTTGGCTGCCATTGGGCTCCTGCCCGGTGCGGTTCGAAGGTGAGACGGGTTGGGTGGAAGCCGGCGACAGCGGCAAGCTGGTGTTGAGCTCGCCGGCTCTCTTGGCCGGTCGAGCGGTCGCAGAGATCGGTGGCTACCCGGCGACGTTTCACGTTCGCGATTTCCTCGACTGCGTAAAAACGCGCAGCGTGCCCAAGGGGAACGCGGACGCGGCGTGCAACGCGCATATCGCGTGTCATGCAGCGAACATCGCGCTGTACTTGGGGCGTCAAGTGAAATACGACACGGCCAAGAACGAGTTTGTCGGCGACGAGCAAGCCAACCGACTAAGGTCCGAAGCGTTGCGTGAGCCGTGGAGACTGTAGGCCGAAGCTGCCCAAACTGTGGAAACCGAGTCTCTCAGCGACTCAGGAAGCCAGTGCTCAAATCAGGATCTAAGCCATGAATTTCACAAAACGATATCCGTATTCAATCGTTGTTCTTGCAGTGGTCATCATCGCGGCGGCAACGGCCCGCGCGGCCGATCGCGACGACTCTGCTAAAGAGAAGGCACTTATCGAAAAGCTTCATTCCGATGCGCCGCCCGCCGAAAAGGCGATCGCGTGCAAGGAACTGGCCGTATTCGGTTCGGCTCAGGCTGTCGGCGAGTTGGCAAAGCTGTTGCCCAATCAAGAACTTGCTTCGTGGTCGCGGATCGCGCTGGAAGCCATCCCAGGCCCTGAAGCGGGCAAAGCCTTGCGCGACGCGCTCGAGTCGGTCAATGGCCGGCTGTTGGTCGGTACGATCAATTCGATCGGCGTTCGCCGTGACGAAGCCGCCGTCGATCCCTTGGTCGCGCGCTTACAGAACCAGGACGCCGACGTCGCGTCGGCCGCGGCAGTCGCCTTGGGACACATCGGAAACCCGGGCGCTACCAAAGCCCTGCGAGGTTTATTGGCTACCGCACCGGTGAAAGTCCGACCCGCGGCTGCCGAGGGCTGCATTCTGTGCGCCGAGCGATTGATGGCCGACGGCAAGATGAAGGAGGCGATCGAGATTTACGACGAAGTACGCAAAGCCGAAGTTCCCAAGCAAAGAGTTTTGGAAGCGACCCGCGGAGCCATTCTTGCCCGCGCGCCAGACGGAATTCCAGTCTTGGTCGAGCAGCTTCGCTCGAAGGATTTGGACTTGTTTCGGATCGGCTTGAGCACCGCGCGCGAGCTCAAAGGACCTGACGTGGGAAGGGCCCTTGTGGCTGAAGTTGCTGGTGCGACGCCGGATCGCGGAGCGCTATTGCTCGTGGCCTTTGCCGATCGCCCGGATTCGATCGTAAGTCCCCCCGTGATCGAGCTCGCGAAGAATGGCACCAAAGAAGTGCGAGTCGCGGCCATCGGCGTGGTCGGGCGGTTGGGCAACTCTTCCAGCCTGCCTGCACTCGTTGAGATTGCCGGCGAATCTGACGCCGAGATCGCGGGAGTCGCCAAGAACGCGCTCGCCGCTCTAGGAGGTGAATCGACCAACGCCGACATTTTGGCACGTCTGTCGAGCGCCGAAGGAAAATCGCTGGCGAATCTCATCGAACTGGTTGGATTACGACGAATTGATGCCACGCCAACTCTGCTGAAAGCGCTCGATGATCGCGACCAGGCGGTCCGCAGCGCGGCGCTAGCCGCGCTAGGTGAAACGGTTGGCGTCAAGGATCTCTCGTTGTTGATCGCGCAAGTCATTTCGCCCAAGAATGCGGCCGACGCCGCCGTGGCGCAAAAGGCGCTGCGCGCGGCATGTGTTCGCATGCCCCAGCGCGAGGAGTGCGCGACGGAGCTTGCCGCCGCGATGTCGCGAACCCCAGCCGCGGCGCGGCCCATCCTGTTGGAGGTATTGGGCGCCGTAGGCGGAGAGAAGTCCTTGGCGACGATTGGCGCTGCGGTCAAGGGAAGTGATGAGAAACTCCAAGACACGGGCAGCCGAATCCTTGGCGAGTGGATGACCTTGGATGCCGCGCCGGTCTTGCTCGACCTCGCGAAAAACGCTCCCAGCGACAAGTACCAGGTTCGAGCGCTGCGGGGTTATCTGCGGTTGGCGCGACAATTCGCGACCTCGGACGAGCAGCGGGCCGAAATGTGCCAAAAGGCGCTCGAGGCCTCGAGCCGTCCCACCGAACAGAAACTGGTCATTTCGGCGCTCGAGCGGTTTCCCAGTCCAGCCGCCCTGGCGGTCGCCATGAACGCGAGGCAGATCCCCGCTTTGAAAGAGGACGCGACGCGAGCTGCACTGGTCAACATCCAGAAGCTAGGCGATAAAGCCGGCAACGCGCGCGAGTTGCTATCCAAGTTGGGGATCGAGCCGGTCAAGGTGGAGATCATCAAGGCTGAATTCGGCGCAGGCACAAAGCAGAAGGACGTGACCGACACGCTCCAGCAGCGCGTGGGGAACTTGCCATTGATCTCGTTGCCTTCGCCGAGTTACAGCAAGAGCTTTGGTGGCGACCCCGCGCCGGGAAGCGCCAAACGGTTGAAGGTCGAATACCGGATTAACGGCAAAGCCGGCGAGGCCTCGTTCCCCGAAGACGCGATCGTCATGCTCCCCATGCCGAAATAGGGGCGTCGAAAACCGGCGCCCATCGCGTCCAGTCTTATTCACTACGCCAGGATCTCGTTCACCACGCGTGCGGGCTCGACGCCGGTCAATCGCATGTCGAGACCCTGGAACTTGAATGAGAATCGGTGGTGATCGATGCCCACCAGGTGAAGAAGAGTGGCGTGCAGGTCGCGAATGTGGACCGGTTGTTCGACGGCGTTGTAACCGAGTTCGTCGGTCGCGCCGTAAGATAATCCGCCGCGCACGCCGCCGCCGGCCATCCACATCGAAAAACCTTTGATGTGATGATCGCGTCCCGGCTCAACTCCCTTCCCCTGGAACATGGGAGTGCGGCCGAACTCGCCTCCCCAGATGACCAACGTCTCGTCGAGCATTCCGCGCTGCTTGAGGTCTGTCACCAGTGCGTAACAGGCCTGGTCGGTGTGCTGGCAGGCGCTCTTGATGTCTCGGACCAGGTTGCCATGGTGATCCCAGCCGCGATGGTACAAGTGAATGAAGCGCACGCCGCGCTCCGCCAGCCGCCGCGCCAGCAGGCAATTCGCGCCAAACGAGCCGTCGCCGGGTTTGGCGCCATACATCTCCAGAGTCGCCGCCGACTCGTTCGACATATCGACCAGGTTCGGCACCGAGCTTTGCATCCGAAAGGCCGTCTCATAGGCCGCGATGCGGGCTTCAATTTCGGAATTTGCAAATTGCTGGTTGTGGCGGCGATCGAGTTGTTGGATCGTGTCGACGCTGGCCCGCTCCAGCGCGCTGCTCACTCCGGGGGGACGCCCGACGTAATGGACCGGGTCGCCATTGGAATTGAACTCCACCCCCTGGAAACGGCTGGGGAGAAAACCGGCTGACCATTGGCGCGACGCGATCGGCTGGTCGCTTTTGCGACCTCCTTCGCTGGTGAGCACAACGAACCCTGGCAAGTCGTCCGTTGCGGCCCCCAGCCCATAGTTGATCCACGCCCCCATCGCAGGTCGACCACTGAGCGCCGTGCCGGCGTTCATAAACGTGTGGGCCGGATCGTGGTTGATCTGCTGCGTGATCATCGAACGAACTACGCAGATCTCGTCGGCCATCTTCTGATGCCAAGGCAGAAAGTCGCTGATCCACTGTCCATTCGCTCCATATTGTTTGAAGCCAACGAGAGGTCCCTGCACGCGCAGTTCCTGGTTCTGCAACTGTGCGATGGGTTGGCCCGCCGTGAACGATTCGGGCATGGGCTGGCCATCGAGACGGGCCAACTCCGGCTTGTAGTCAAAGGTCTCGAGGTGGGAAGGCCCGCCCGCCATGCACAGGAAGATCACACGCTTGACGCGCGGCGTGTGATGAGGCAAATGCGGCAGGCCCCGATAAGAACCAGCCGAGGGAGCATCGATTGCCGCGGCTTCCTTTCCCAACAGCATCGAGAGTGCGGCCGCGCCCAATCCGACGCCGGATTGAGCCAGGAACGTGCGCCTCTGAACCAACAGGCGCTCGCGTGTAAAGCGTGGATTGCTCATTGATGCCTTCTTTTGCCGCCTCAATTGCGAGTGAGCGTTTCACTCAAGTTCAAAATGGCGCGGGCGACCATCGTCCACGACGCGAGCTGCGCGTGGTTCAAATCGGCCGGAATCGGGGTCAGCCCTATGGCCAGTAATCGTTCGGCGTCGTCGGGCGCGGCCGCAAACGATTCCTCACTCGTACGAAGTAGCGCAGCGAGGGCTTGCAACTCGTCTGCATCAGGTGAGCGACACAGAGCCCGGCGAAAGGCATAGGTGATGCGCTCGTCGGTCGCAATGCCCCCTTCGCGCAGAATTCTGGTCGCAAACGCGCGAGAGGCCTCGACAAATGTTGGATCATGCAGCAGAACGAGCGCCGCAAGCGCCGTGTTGGATCGCGGACGCTCTGCGGTGCATTCCTCACGCGACGGAGCATCGAAGGCCTTGAGCATCGGATGCAGATACTGACGCTGCCAATGCGTATAAACGGCACGCCGCCATTGACGCTCGTCCTTGTCCGACCGGTATTCGCGTTCCGGAAAATTCAAATGACGATAGTAGCCCGCCGGCTGATAGGGATGGACGCTGGGGCCTCCCTGGACGTCGACCAACAGCCCACTGATCGAAAGGACCGTATCGCGCACGGCTTCGGCCGGATAGCGAAAGCTGGCTTGCCGCGCCAGCAAACGATTCAGTGGATCGCGATTGTGCAGCTCGCTTGTTTCCCGCGACGATTGCTTGTACGCGCGACTCGTGACGAGCAATTTGATCGTTCGCTTCAGATCCCAGCCGCTCTCGATCAACTCGCGGGCCAACGCATCGAGCAGCTCCGGATGCGAGGGCGCTTCGCCCTGTCCGCCGAAATCCTCGAGCGATCGAGATAACCCAGCGCCGTAGAACAAGTACCATAATCGGTTGACTATGACCCGCGCCGTCAGACCGCCGATTCCCTCCCGCGAGCCGGTCAACCAATTCGCGAGATCCAAACGCGTGGCGCGCCGATCACCCGTCTCGATCTGACCCAGGAAAGCGGGAATGGCGGGCTCGACGATCTCGCCGCTATCATCGAGCCAATTGCCGCGTGGCAACACGCGGATAGGCCGCGGATTGATGGAGACGGTAATCATCGTGCGGCGCACTACCTCATGCGCCTTTTTCAGTTCCTCCTCGCAAGCCGCGATCTCTTTCTTTAGTGGCTCGGGCGGCTTTTCGGTGCGAGGCTTGTCCTTTTCAGCCTCGGCGGATTCCGCTGACTTGTCTTCGACAGGTTTTTCGTTCGACGCCACTTCGGCCGCGGCCAGGATTTCTCGACGTTTGCGTTTAAGCTCCTCGAGCCGATTTTCAATCTCGGCGATTTGCACGCTTTGTTCCGGTGTGGGCAGTTCCAGCTCCGGCTCGCGCACGGTCGGCGAGCGGTCGGAGCCGCGCGTCAGGTGCTTCGCTTCATCGACGTCGGCGAAGAAGGCCTGCATCGAGTAGAAGTCCCGCGACGTGTAGGGATCGTACTTGTGATCGTGGCATTGTGCGCAGCCGAGGGTGGCGCCCAGCCAAACGGCCGATAGATTCCGCACGTGATCGGCGGCATAAATCGCCAGGTACTCCTTGGGCTGCACCCCTCCTTCGTGCGAAGTTTGCAGCAGGCGGTTGTAGCCCGTCGCGATCGTTTGCTCGATCGTGGGTTCCGCCAGCAGATCGCCGGCAAGCTGCTCGCGCGTGAACTGGTCGAACGCCAGATTGTTGTTGAACGCGTTGATCACGTAGTCGCGATAAGCGGAAATGTGATGCTCTTGGTCGCCGTGGTAGCCCACCGTGTCGGCGTAGCGGACCAGGTCTAACCAATACGCGGCCATCCGTTCGCCGTAGTGAGGCGAAGCCAGTAAGCGGTCGACAAGTCTCTCGTACGCCTGCGGCGAAAGGTCTGCCCGAAATGCCTCGACGTCGGCTGGCGTGGGCGGCAAGCCCGTCACATCGATGTACAGTCTGCGGACGAGTGTAATCGAGTCCGCGTCCGGCGAAGGTGAGAGCTGCTCGGATTCCAGTCGCGCTAGAATAAAACGATCGATCCAGTTTGCTGGCCAGGACGTATCGCGCACTTCGGGCGTCGCGACGCGCTTGGGGGGCACATAGGCCCAAGCAGGCGACCACAGGGCGCCTTCGTCGATCCAGCGGCCGAGCAGATTGATCTCGGCGGCGGACAGTGGCTTTCCCGCCTCTGCCGGCGGCATTCGTTCCGATTCGTCCGCGTGCGTGATGCGTCGCACGAGCTCACTTTTGGCGGCCTGTCGAGGAACGATTGCCGGATTGCCTTCTCGATCGGCCTTCGCGTCTGCTTCGCGGTCGAGCCGTAGATCCGCCTGGCGTGCGCCTGAATCGGGACCGTGGCAGCGAAAGCACTTGTCGGCCAGGATCGGCCGGATGTCACGATTGAAGTCGATCTCGCCGGCGAACGCGGTTGTCGTGTGCCACCCGGCGGAGCTGGCGAGGAAAGCCAAGCAAGCCACAAGCTGCGCGCAGGGAACGATTCGGCATCGACGAACCGGCGCCGGCCCTGCCAACTGTCGAACAATTCGGTCGTTGATCATGAGGACCTTTGTCGGTGGCAACCACCCGAACGATCGCTGCCGAGCTTGCGCTACCTGGGGCATCCGCCGCTGGCCCCCGACAATCATGCTAACTTCGATGGGAAAGGCTGACAAACGCCCGGTAAGTCGGGTTTCTGGTGGCGACATCATCTAGCTCTGGATGGCGGCGTTACAGCAGCGAGCCCTTGCGAAGATGCACGTCAATGATGGCGCGCTGATAGTCCAAGAGCGTGCGGAAATAGCTGGTTTGCGCTTCCGCCCGCCGCCGTTGGGCTTCCAGGAGCTGATCGAGCGTGACGGTCTCGGCTTCGAACGCGGCCTGCACCGCTTCCACCTGGCGATCGGCGGCCAATGCGCGGTTGAAGTTGGTTTGCGTCAGTTCATAGTTCAGCTCCAATTGGCGCATAGCGTCCGCGAGCTGGTGCGAAACGCTCAGTTCCTCTTCTTGCAGCTTGGCGCGTTCGCGGGCGAGATTTCTTTGATCCTGCCGAAACCCGCCGCCGCTGAGTGATGCCGGATTGGCGACATCATCCGCGCTAGCTTCTTCAGACTGCCCGTTATCGGCAAGGTTCGGTCGAGAATCGCTGTCGTTGTCTGGGCGAGGTTGCCGCATTTTTTTGGCGGCGATGTTTTCCAGCTCTCGTTGTTTGACTCGCCATTTCTGCCGGCGCAATTCAGGATTGCGTGCCAGGGCTTCCTTCGAAATCTCACGCCAATCGAAGCTGACCTTGTCAATCGTGGGCTTATCGATCGGAACGATCAACCGTCCGTCCGTCGGCACAATTCCCATCACGTATCGCAGACGGTTTTCAGCCCGCAATAGTTCGTTGAGCAACGTCTGCGTTTGACTCTTGAACTGGTAAAACTGCTCGCGCGCTTGGGCTTCTTGCTTGGCTTCGCCACCGCCAGTGCCCTCGGTGTAGAGCAAGTGAATCTTCTTCCAGGTCTGCTGAGCGCTCGTAAGGGCTGTCTGAGAAGTGTCCAAGTTGCGCCAAGCAAACGCCAGCTCCCAATAGGCGTTTTCAGTATCGTTGAGCAGGTTGAGCACGCCGATTTCGAAGTCGGCCAGGCTCACGCCGATTTTCGCGCGCGCCGGCGCCGCGCCCTCGAAGGGGTCGCTGGCCGCACTGGTATAACGTTCCGTCAGTGGCCACATGATCTTGGCGTTGCCTATCGCGGACTTGATCGCCTCGCCGAGGCTCAAGTCCCAGCGACTCGTGAGTTCCAGGCCCTTCAGCGTCAGCGGCTGCGAGGCTTGTGCAACTTCGTCGGGCGGAGTGCCTTGGTCGACCGCAACCGTGGCCGGCGGCGAATCGACCGCTTCGCGCGGCGTCCCGGGTTCCGCGTTTGCGGCAAGCTTCGCCCGGTCATCTATATTGGCGATCCGCGAATGCCACGGGGCAGGCAGTCCCAAAACAGCGATCCAGGCGAGTGAAGTCACCGCCGCCCCGGCCAGCGCGCAACTTGGCCCATACAATCGGCCATGGCGGCCAGGAACGATTCCCAAGACGTTGCAAATCCGTTCAAAGACCACCATTTTTGTGCCTCCTATACCGGCCGCCAACAAGGGCTCGAGGGATGAGCATTGCTGATGCGCCAAATAAGCCAACGCCTTGGCATAGACCACACGGTTGCCGATAGCCGCCTGCGCCAGCTCGTCGCAACACATTTCACGCTCGATGCGCAACCGGCGCGAACACCACCACACGGCGGGATGGAAGAACAGCAGGGTTTCCACCACGCGCTGCAAAAAATTGATGAGCAAGTCCCAACGCCGCACGTGTGCCAGTTCGTGTGCGATGACTGCCTCGAGCACCTCGCCTGGCAGCTCGGTCACCCAGGCGGCCGGCAACAGCACCATCGGCTTGAACACTCCGACCGCCATGGCTTGCGAAACTCGCTCGGCGACGTGCACGGCCGGACGCGCGACAAATTTCATTTGCCGCGACAATCGCTCAACCAAATGCGCCACGGCCGGCGGTACCGGTTTCCGTCGCCGCGCGAGCATGCACACGCCGATGGCGCCCAGCAGCAGCCTCATGGCCATAAAGCTGATTCCCATGAGCCATACCGCCACGATCCACGCGTGGTGGCGCGCGAGCCAGGGCCCGGCGACGCCAAGCCGCCAGTAGTGCACCCCCATCATGGAAGGCGCAACGGTTGTTTGCGCAGGCTTCGATTGCGCCGCGATCTTTTGCATCGCGCTCGATGCGGCGGTGTTCTCTTCTGTTGTCGCCGATGCAGCGGCAACCCTGCCTTCGCTGGCCGACTCTGTTTGAGTTTCGATCGTGGTTGCCGGTCCCAGGCAGACGCCACGCCAGGTGACCAGCGGACAGATGGCCAACAGCGTCAACAGCCCGCAGAAAAATGCGTAACGCGCGTGTGCCGTGCGGATCGGCGAGACATGAAGCAGGCACGCGGCCGCAAGGCCCACGAGCGCTCCTTGCCAAAAAAAGTGCAGCACGACCTGGGCCAGCACATCCACGGTCGATTCGGATAAAAGGAATTGCGGAGTCATCAGCGGTTGTCCTGCTGGCGTTCGTATTCGGCCAGGGTTTTGCGGATGATCGCCAGCTCTTCGCTGTTAGGGCTCGCTTCCTCCAGCAAGTGCGCCACGAGCAGGCTGGCCGATCCTTCGAACGCCCGCCCCAGCAAGTCGCCAAGCATGCGGCGCATCGTTTTCGCGCGGGCCGCCTTGGGCAGATAAACAAAGGCTTTGCCCGACGGCTTGCGCGCCAAGAGCCCTTTGTCCGTCATCACGTTGAGCAGGCTCATCACCGAGGTATATGCCCGGGGCCGGCGGCGATTGAGAATCTCTCGCACCTCGCGCACGGACAGCGGACTCTGCTCCCAGAGGATGCTCAGGACCTCCAATTCTGCGGGCGTGGGATGCTGATGTTTGGGGCGAGCCATGGCCGTGTGCCACTCGTAAAAAACGGATCGGTGCCGTCACGGGCCGCGAGTCTACTGGTTAAGCAGTAGATGTGCAACGGCAAAAACAGTAGATCGCGGTGGACTGGCGCGAATCGGCCCTTTCCCGGACCGGCCGACCCTGCTGCTAGCGAAGATCTTCTCAGAGGTCTGCTTGATTACGGTTCCGTAATGATCTGGCGAATTGAATGTCGCCACACTTGGCAAATCGATTTACGGTGGCAACCGCCAGCGGAATAGCCAAAAGAATTGACTAGAATGGCGGGCCAGTTTCGATCGGGGGAGCATTCCGGCGGCACTGACCGGCGACGACTTCTTCGGCCCTGGTTGGAAGGAAATCATGTCCACTCGTCTTCAAGGTTACGGACTTGCACTAGCGAGCGTGGCGGTGGCGGCTGCGATCAGATACTCCCTGATTCCAGTGCTGGGAAATCGATTCGGCTTTGACCTCTTTCTCATCAGCACATTCGTCAGTGGACGATATCTCGGCTTCGGCCCCTCCGTATTGGCCCTGTTGGCGGGGGCAGTCCCGGTGACCTTGTTTCAATTGACGGGCCCTAATCTCTACGATCCCTATTTTGCCGTCGGGCTTTTCGCCTACTTCACCTTTGGAGCCATTGTCGTCTGGCTGTGCAAATCAGAAGACGAGGTCCGCTCGGCCTTGCGGCAGGAAATTACCGAGCGCAAAGCCGCCGAAAGTAATGCCCGTGCCAGCGAGGCGCAGTTGCGAGAACAGGAAGAGCGAATTCGCCTGGCAGTTGAGGCCGCTGACTTGGGAACTTGGGATTTCAATCCCATTACCGGCGAGCAGCAATGGTCGAGTCGTGCCAAGTTGATGTGCGGCCTTCCAGCGGACGCCGACGTAAGCAATGTCTCGTTCCGAGAAAGAGTTCATCCCGAAGACCGGGAGCGAGTGAATCAAGCCATCCAAAAAGCATTTGACCCACAGGGCGATGGATTCTACGAGACCGACTTTCGGATCGTGTGGCCGGACAACACCGTCCATTGGCTGATTGCCAGGGGACAAGTGCTGTTTGAAGGCGAGAACGCCGACCGCCGAGCTTATCGCCTGATCGGCACCGGTCTTGACATCACCCAACGAACGCAGGACGAGGAAGCCATTCGTGCCAGCGAAATGCGGTTGCGTGAAATCCTGGACCACATGCCTGCCGTGATTTCTCTGAAAGACCTGCAATGTCGATATGTTTTGGTCAATCGAGGATTTGAAGACATTCTAGGCGTTAAAAGTCACGAGATTGTTGGCCTCACGAATTACGACTTAATCTCCAAAGCCCCCTTCAACGAAATATCGAAGGACCTTGCTGACCAGTTTTCCAAACTGGATCACCAAGTCATTCGGACTGGCGAACCCGTCACTTTTGAGGATTCAGTTCCGACTGGCGCCGACCCGAGACTCTTTGCCACGGTTAAATTCCCCATCAAAAACCCAAGCGAGCAAATTACCGGCGTTGGAGGAGTTTCCATCGACATTACCGAGCGCAGAAAGGCAATGGATGCGCTTGCCGCCGAACAGGAGAAGTTACGACACACAGTCGAATTTCAGGATCAAGAGCGAGAACTGTTGTCCTACGAAATTCACGATGGTCTCGTGCAATATGCCACGGGCGCGCTGATGCAACTCGAAGGATTTCAGCATCAGCTCGAATCAGAAGCAGATGCCGCGAAAGTCGAGCGCGTCGTAGAGATCTTGCGGAGGACGGTCGCTGAGGGCCGTCGATTGGTCCATCGAATTCGCACCCCGGTGCTGGATGACTGGGGAGTTGTCGCTGCGGTCGAGCAACTTATCGGCGAGCCGGATCAAGCCCATTTAGAGATTCAGTTCATCAAGGATCACGCTTTAGGGCGGCTGGCGCCTCGGCTCGAAGAAACCCTTTATCGGATCACCCAGGAAGCGTTGACGAACATTCGCAAACATAGCCAGAGCAAGAAAGTGCACATCGAGTTAGCGCGTCAGGGAGATCGAATTCGTCTCGATATTCGAGACTGGGGCATTGGATTCGTGCCCTCCAAACGCTCAAACGGCACCAACGGCCTCAGCGGGATCAAGAACCGCGCAAGAATTGCCGGAGGTCAATGCGTGATCGCCAGCACGCCAAATGAAGGAACCCAGATCCTTGTCGACCTGCCGCTGGTGAACAGGGCTTGAATCGAGCGTGTCTGCTCTGCGTGCCGGAGCTACAGATGTCGGGCTCTTGTCCCAGAGTCTCGGCCGATCAACTACCCCAAGGGGGGGCGAACACGCAGTGAATTCGTCAACGACGACTGCGATCTTCAAGTCCGGCGATGCGAAATCCGTTGCACTTGGTTCAAAGGAAGCTGCAAATGACCCCAACTTAACGGCTGTGATCGAAGGGTGGCCAACACTGCCGGAAGCCACGAAGGCCGGCATTCTGGCGATCGTTCGAGTGGCTGAACTAGCCAACCCGATCCACCGCGCGAGAGATCCAAAAGGCTCCGCTCTTCGTCTAGGGCGTTGGAAGAGCCGGGACGAATCGGCTCTTGAATCCGGAGCTAAATGGAAATGTAGAGTCGGTGCGGGAAGTATTCGTCCATTAATCGGCCGTCCCTGCCGTCGGCGGCACTATCGCACCCATCTCGTTCAGTAGCTTGGCGGTCTTCAGATGCATCTCTGGCGATTGCCGCACAAGGACATTATTACCGGCGACATAGACGGGCGGGATGCCATAAGGTCCACAGCATTCCCCTGACCCGCACGGCACGCCTTGTCGGATCATGAGAGCAATCTGCTGAGGACAGAACCCCGGGCGAATTCGGTATGCTTTGGTGATCGGCACTTGACACAAGCACGGACCAGATTGAATCTGCGCCGCCCAACCTGTTTCAGCCTGCGATCCATTCGCTGCAGCAAAAAGAACTAGAATGGCAAGGCAACACGATTTTGCGGGTTTTGCCACGCTCGATGCTCCACCAGAAGGGGGAATACGGAAACGTTTCATATTGAATCTATCGCTCGATTCGCGGCACCTTGAACAGAGCTTTTGTGATTCGGCGAAGTGATTTTGCGAAACATCATCTCGCAAGATCGAAAAATACCAATAGAGTTCATAGCCACTTCATTCGCCATGATCCAGCGAAAGGGCGAGACTCATGCGAGTAATGCAATGCATTCCGCCACATCGTTCCGCGGATTCTTCACCGCTTTGCCACCGGGTTGGTCGCGCGCTGGCAGATTTGCAATCTTGCGACGAGGACGAGATAGAATGGCGGTCGACGAATTTGCCGATTTTGCTGAAGTTTGCGGTGACCAGTCAGCGACTTGTGACCTCGTACACTAACTGGCATGCGTTCCGCCGACCTCGCGGCCAAACAGCCTGAAGCCATCGTGGGGCAGAGGCAGCAAGCGAAGGAATGCACAATGAAAAAAACCGCTTCGATTCTGACGTTCGCGTTCGCGTTCGAGCTAACCCACTCTGAAATTGCTTCCGCACACGAGAAATGGTTTCAAGAGGGGCAGCCAACAAATTGGGCCCAAGTTTATGAGCCGGACCGGCTAGTTGCGATAGGCGCGGTTATTGCCGTCACTTTGGCTGCGGCTGTTGCTTGGCGCCTGCGTGGACGGCGGGACCTATTGCCTGGTCCGGAAGCATTTGGCGCCGCGCCGGCAGGGAGAAGCCGATTCTACGCGTGGGTACCTGCCATTCTAGCGCTGCACGTAGCGGTGCCATTGTTGACTTACGGTTTGGAGGGCAAGTTCTTCTCGCCCAACAATGAATTACCGGGGTCGACGATCTACGCATTGGGTTTGCTTCAGGCCAGCGCCGCGCTATCGCTGTTCTATGGCGGCATGACACGCGTCGGTGCGGCCATTCTAGCTGCGGTCTGGCTGCGAGGTGTCTTCTTGTTCGGCTGGGAGGCGATGTTCGAAAACGCGCACTATCTGGGGTTCGCCTTGTTCTTTTTTCTGGCTGGTCGCGGCCCATACTCGATCGATCGACTACTGTTCCCGAAGCTTGAGCCGAGCAATCAATTGAAAAGCTGGGCGTTGCCCGTTTTCCGTGTGTGCATCGGAATCGCGCTAATCACTGTTGCATTTACTGAAAAACTGGCAAACCCGTCGCTCGCGCTTTCGTTCCTAAAGCAGTACCCGCTTAATTTCACGTCGGCTCTCGGGATTCCAATGTCCGATGAGCTCTTTGCGCTGTGCGCGGGATCGGTCGAATTATTAGTTGGGCTGTTTATCCTGCTCGGACTGTTTCCACGAACAATCATTGTGATTGCCTGGTTACCGTTCAACCTGACGCTGACGATCTTCGATTGGATTGAGCTGGTTGGGCATCTGCCGTTCTACGGTGCGCTTGCCGTGCTTCTGATCTGGACGCCAAGCGACGAAGATCGGCGGCTGTGGCTGCAGGGGTTGAATGAATAGCCAGGCGCCGAAGTTCGCATGCCAGAAGTCGGTGTCTGTAGATACGTCCAAGGCGAAGGAGGGCGGAACTGGAGTCCCCGATGTCGCCCGCCTGATGAGCGTGCCTCTTAAAACGACCAAATGTGGTCACTGCAGGGCGGAATTGTTCTTTGAGGTCGATGACGTGCAGGAATTCTTCCAGAAAGTAACGACGGTACGCTGTCGCCACTGCGCAAACAGTCGGGGGGATCGACCGACTTCCGAATCGCTGATCCTGACGGCTACTACCTGCGGATCACCTCTCGGTGACTCAACTTTTGCCGTCTAACCGTTGTGCGGCGAGAACCCGAAACAGGGGGTTATCTCGCACGCGACGGCAGTCACACGAATGCGCTCGTGTTCGCGTGCCGGAGCTGCAGATGTCGGGCTCTTGTCCCAGAGTCTCGGCCGATCAACTACCCCAAGGGGGAGTTGGCGGCCAAGGCGGTATCGGTTTGCCGCCGGCCACCACTTGGAACCCGCTGAGGAAATCGTCGCCGTGAACAAGCATGCCTCCAAAGTGACCCTCTACCGCGACGAGAAGAGCCCCTACGAGGAGCCAAGCGCGGAACCATTTACTGCGCACGCCGCGCCGCTCCTCCCACTCCGAAAATAAGGCTGTGCTTACCGCCCACGCGGCGGCTGTCGTGCCAATCCAGCGGTGAACGCTGAGGATACCCAGCGCTCCCGCGCCGTGCCCATTCCCTGCGTAAATCCAGCCTAGCAACGCGGCAACCACGGCGCTAACCGCTCCGAGCAGCACACAGAAGTGGACCTCTGGTGTCGGGATGCGAGGGCCGTGGCGCGCGGACCTGAACTCCGCGAAAGCCGCGGCGATGAGCAGTGCAATGGGGAAGTGGACGGTCACCAGATGAAACGGGCCCAGCCATTGCAATCTGCCTTTCTCCACCGATGGCGCAGGCGCGGCGAGACTGGTCTCAGGTGAATTCATCTCAGCGGATGGAATGGAGCCGACCGGCGCGCCCGCTGCGATCCAGGAGCGAATCATTTCCTTTTGCTCCTGAGACAATGGTCCGGTTGGCGAGTCTTCCGGAGGCATTTCTCCGTGGCGGACGAGTTCCCACATTTCCGACTCATCTGGGAACGAGGGTATGACCATCTCGGGATTGGCGGCCACTCGCGCGAGGTCGAGGACATATCCGAACCGCCCCTTCGGCTTGACCAGGTCGGGTCCATGACAGCCGGCGCATTTGGCCGCGAAGATGGAACGCGTTTCCGACGCGATGTCGCGCGGCCCTTCCGATGCTGACGCCGCTGTTGGCCAATAGCATGCGCCCGCCGTCAAAGCGTAGCAGAGGTGAAGGGTGAGACGATTCATAGATTCCTCCTTTGACCGGCATGCGCGCCGCAGTATCGCGCCGCCGATCGATTTCCTGCACCAGGACAGGCAGCCGGATCGGTCGTCATCATGATTCGAGAGTCGGATCGGCAACCGCCAGGTGGCCCCGATTCTCGACGTATCCCACGGTGGTCACGCCCAGCGCGCCGCGCAGCCGGTCTGCCGGGAAATCGCGGATCGGTCCGGGAGAACCCTTCCCCGGCTCGCTCTGGGGAAAAGCCGTCGAGCGAGCGGCGTGAAAGACGACCCGCCCTTCGACCTTCTGCATGATCTGATGGATGTGACCGTTGAGGATCGTGACCGAACCAAAGCGCTTGAGGAGCGTCAGCGCTTGCTCCGCGTCCTTCGTGCCCCAACCCCACTTCTCATAAACTGCCCACAAAGGAACGTGAGCGAACACAACGATCGGCTTGCTGTTGGATACGTTCGCCAGATCCTTGCTGAGCCATTGCAGTTGCTCTTTACCGAGTTGGCCCAGCCCGTTCATGCTGCCCGATTTGGCGTTGGCAACGTTAACCAGTCCCACGAAGTGCGCGCCGTTGTAGTCGAAGCTGTACCAGCCCGTCCCCATCGTGCCCCTGCCATAGCGCTCGAGGTAGAGCTTGTTGTCGTCGGACTCGAAATCGTGCTCGCCGGGCACATAGAACACGCGCGTTTTGAGAGCTTTGAGGACCTCGGCGACCGTGTCGAACTCCTCAGCCTTGGCGAGATGTGTCAGGTCGCCGGTGTGCAGGACAAACGCTGGGGGTTGTGGCAGGGCGTTGATTTTGGCGACCGCCGCCCGCAACGTTCCCACCACGTCCTTGTTCGGCTCCTTGCCGAACCCAATATGACTATCACTGATCTGGACGAAGGAGAAGTCGTTCGGTCCGGCCCTTCTGGCATCTTGGCCGAAAACTCGCCCGGCTGGCAGCCCGCCGTTCAAAGTCCATAACAGACCAGTGCCGGCCCAGGCCATGCATTCCAAAAAGCCTCGGCGATCGACGCCGTCGTCAATCGATTCGTTTTTCAATTGATCAAACATTGAAGCATTCTCCTGTCAGGGCTTCGCGACATCACCTTTCCAGGGATGTCAAAAACATCGAGTAAACGCCGCAGACATTTGGCGTTGCACGGGCTTGCCGTAAACTTGATTCGAGTGATGACTCTCCCACCAAGAGACTGACCAGGTGGGGCGAAAATTCCCGTCAAACTCGCAGAACTTTGCGGGAATAAACCGCTGGGATTTGCAGTCTGTACTTCAGAGGTGTGCGCTTGCCGAAAGGACCAAACACTCGGTTGCATGAAACGACGCGGGCCAGCTTTGAAGAAGCGGCCTTGCCACATCTCGATGCGGCGTACAACCTGGCGCGTTGGCTTACGCGCAACGAGGTGGACGCGGAAGATGTCGTGCAAGAGGCGTATCTACGCGCCTTTCGTTTCTACGAAAATTTTCATGGCCTCAATTGCCGAGCCTGGCTGTTGACGATCGTACGCAATACGTGTTGCACGTGGCTGCAAGCCAATCGTGCAGGAGAACCCACCATTACGTTCGATGAAGAGATGCACAGTACCGAAACACAAAGTACGAGCCCCGATGCGGCATTGCTTACAGAATCGGAACGAGAATTGTTGCAGCAAGCGATCGAAGATTTACCGCTTGAATTTCGCGAGGTGATCGTGCTCAGAGAACTCAATGGCGTTTCGTACAACGAAATCGCCGAGATCGCCGGGATTCCGATGGGAACCGTGATGTCGCGTTTGGCGCGCGCCCGGGGCCGGCTGCAACAATGCCTCGCCAGGCGGCTGGGCAAGGAGTCGTAACGTGGACTGCCAACAAGCTCAACATCTGTTGCACGCATATTTGGACCGTGAACTCGATCTTGTCCACAGCGTTGAGATGGAACGGCACCTCCAAAACTGCGGAACGTGCAAGTCGGCGTATGATCAACAGCAGGCGTTGGGCAGAGCAATCGGCGTCAGTTCGCTCTATCACAGCGCTCCGGCCGATTTGCGCAAGCGGATTCAGAGCGAACTGCGCCGCGTAAACCCTCGGAAGCCTTCCTTGAATCGGAGGCTGCGGTCGATCATGAGCTTGGCAACGGCAGCCGTGCTGTTGGTGGCGGCGACTTGGGCCATCGACCGCAACTGGCGGGGCGATGCAACCGAAGCCGTGCTGGATCAAGTCGTGGCCAGCCATGTCCGTTCGCTGTTGGTGGACCATGTCGCCGATGTCGCGTCGTCCGATCGGCATCAAGTGAAGCCATGGTTTAACGGGAAGCTTGATTACGCGCCCGAGGTCGATGACTTCGCCCCGCAAGGGTTTCCATTGATCGGCGCTCGACTGGATTACGTGCAGCATCGGCCGGTCGCGGCGATGGTTTATGGCCGACGAAAGCATTTGATCAATCTTTTCTGCTGGCCGACAACTGACGACCACAGTGCCGCCGTATCACAATTCCAGCGGCAGGGTTATCACCTGGCCCATTGGGTCAAACCTGGACTGGAATTTTGGGCCGTGTCCGATCTCAATCCCGCGGAACTGCAACAGTTCGCGAAACTCGCGCAAGCCGTAGGCACTGAACCGAGCGAGAAATAGCCCACGATCGAGAACGCTACTTACCAAAGCATTTTCAAATAATGTTCCATGGTCACGAGAGGGGGAATCTGCTATGGCAAGCAAGCGAAGAGGCTTTACGCTCGTTGAACTGTTAGTGGTGATTGCCATCATCGGCGTGCTGGTGGCTTTGTTGCTGCCGGCCATTCAGGCCGCGCGCGAGGCCGCGCGCCGCTCGAGCTGCACCAACAACATGAAGCAGTTCGGCGTGGCTCTGCACAACTATCACGATTCATTGAAGACGTTTCCGCCTGGTGGAGTTAACACCATCTCAAACGTGGGCAAGATCTTGATGAGCCCCCACGCGATGCTGTTGCCGTTTTTTGAGGAAGAGGGGCTCAAAGGCGTGTACGACATGAAGAAGGATTGGTACCACCAGACCGATGTGCGCGACGCCAACAACTACTCGGTGGTCATGCAGACGGTCATTCCGGTGTTCGCGTGCCCTTCCTCGACCGGTGATAATCCAATCGTCGATAAAACGCTGAATAACCTGCTCATTAATTTTGCCATGATCAACATGCCTCAGGACCAGCCCTTTGGAATCACGAACTATGCATTTTGCAAGGGCGTGACCGATGCCTGGTGCTGGCCGCCTTTTTCGAATGATCAGAAAGCGCCCTTCCGCAGCGAGCGGGGCATGTTTGATTTCAATTGGGCGGTGCCCATCCGTAAGATTACCGATGGTACCTCCAACACGATCGCGCTCGGCGAAGCCGCGAGTGGTCCCAACTGGCAAGTCACCGACACCATCGGTACCGCAGCAACGATTCGGAACCATGCAGCCGGCGTTGATAATTTTGGCTTCACCCGCGTCGCTTATCAATTTTGGATTGCTTCGGAGCCATCTTATAGTGGGCTAGAATCGGCAAAGCTTTTCGTGGGCAGTGTCATGGCGTGCACGCTTGATCCAATGAACAAGTCCCCCGTGACCGGCGCCTGGGCCGATACCTCCAAACTGATCCAGACCATGATGCCTGGAGCGTGCAACAAAAGCATTCCCGCGGCGGTGGCTACGAAGAATCCCGTATCGTGCAAGCCGCCAATGAATGGGCCTGAGCCAAATTGGAAGGACCCAAGCACATTGACTGGCATGGGTTGTGGAACGCACATCACACCAAACTATCGGAGCGATCACAACGGGGGCGCCAACTTCCTGTTCGCGGATGGCTCG
>DATJEN010000341.1:0-34951 GCA_035496575.1 Pirellulales bacterium | reverse complement strand
AGATGGTGCGCGAGCTGTCAGGCAAGGAGCCGGATGCATCGGTGTCGGTGGACGAGGCGGTTGCGCATGGCGCGGCGCTGCACGCCAACATCTTGCTGGCCAAGGAGCGCGGCGAACGGCCGGTTGTTCAGATTCGCAACGTGAACTCGCACAGCTTGGGCGTGGTGGCGACCGATGCCCGCACCGACCGCAAGCGGAATGCGATTTTGATTCCGCGCAATACGCCGCTGCCGGTCACGGCCAAGCGCGTGTTCCGCACGCAGCGCGCGGCGCAGCGCTCGATTCTGGTGCGAATTGTCGAGGGCGAGAGCGCGTCGCCGGATGATTGCTCGCAAATCGGCAAATGCGTGGTTCGCGACCTGCCGCCGGAACTGCCCGCCCAGACGCCCATCGACGTCCGCTTCGCCTACCAGGAAAACGGGCGTTTGATGGTGCACGTCAGCGTGGCGGGCACCGGGCGCGAGTTGAAGCACGAAATAACGCGCGAGAATAGCCTCACGCCCGAGCAGTTGGACGCCTGGCGGCTGTACATCACCGGTCAGCAGGACACACAGCCGGCCCACGACGACGGCGGCTATCCTTTGTCCGGAGACAGCAGCGTGATCGAAGGCGTGCCCTACACGCCGGCCGGCGAACCCGAGTTGACGATCGTGGAAGACACGGTTACCGAGGATCCGTGAGTTCGCGCTCCGCGCCACCGCGGTGGGATTTGCACGGGTGCTAAGCGGCAATTTATACTAGGCACGCTTGATCCCGTGCCGCTGTTTGGCATAGCCGCACTTAGCGACGCGGCAGCCCGCCATCTTGCCCCCCGCGCTATCATCCATGCACCTTCCGCTCGGTAATGCCCGTTCGCGCTTGGGTTGTGCTTCGCTCGGCGTCACGTTCGTCTGGTTGTCGCTCGCGGCGCTAGGCCTGGCCCAGATTTCGCCCGACGCTGAGCTCGCCACGCTCAAGGCGGCCGATGGAATGGCCGTTTCACTGTATGCCGCGGAGCCCATGATCACGAACCCAGCGGCAATCGACATCGATACGCACGGGCGAGTGTGGGTCGCCGAGATCCAATGGTACCGGGCGGGCGCGAAGACTCCTGGGTCGGACAAAATCAAGGTCCTGGAAGATACCGATGGCGATGGCCGCGCCGACAAGGTGACGGTTTTTGCCGACGACCTGTTTGCTCCGATGAGCATCTGCGTGGCCGGACCGCGCGTGTATGTCGCCACCAGCCCAGACCTATGGGTCTATGAAGATCGCGACGGCGACCTGCGCGCGGATGGTCCGCCGCAAAAACTGCTCACCGGATTTGGGGGGCGCAATCACGACCACGGCGCTCACAGCCTGGTGCTGGGTCCCGATCACAAATGGTGGATGTCGCACGGCGATCAGGGCTTTGACGTGACGGGCGCCGATGGCTCGCGCGTGGCATATCAATTTGGAGCGGTGCTGCGCGGCGAGCTCGATGGCAGCCAGCTCGAGATCGTGGCCAAGAACTTTCGCAACCCGTACGAAGTTTGCGTCAGCTCCTTCGGCGAAGCCTTTTTGAGCGACAACGACAACGACGGCAACGAGAGCGTGCGGATCTGCTGGATTCTGGACGGCGGCAACTATGGCTGGTTCGGCGGTCCGCCGTTTGGAAAGCAAGAGTTGGCGGCACGGCTCTCGCCCAATACCCCGTTTCGCGAGCACTGGCACTTTCGCGGCTTCATGCCAGGCTATGTGCCGGCCACGCTAGTGACTGGATTCGGTTCGCCGACCGGAATTTGCCTGTACGAGGGGGACGCCTTCGGCCCGAAGGTTAAAAACGCTCCCCTGCACACCGACGCCGGTCCCCGCGTGTGTCGCCTGTATCGTCACGAGCCGGACGGGTTCGGGATGCGCGCCACGAGCGAAGATTTTCTGACGAACGATGGCGACAATTACTTTCGACCGGACGACATCTGCGCTGCGCCAGACGGTAGCTTGTATGTCTCCGACTGGTACGACGGCGGAGTCGGCGGCCACGGCTATAACAACCCCGACCAAGGCCGCATCTTCCGTATCACGCCCGTGGGCAAGAAGCTCTCGCGCATCGAGAAGCCGGGGCCGTACGCGACCGTGGCCGACGCCATCCAGGGACTCAAGAGCTGCAATCTTGCCACGCAGTTTCTTGCCCGCGAGCGGTTGCTGGCCGAGGGCGAAAAAAGCGTTCCGGCTCTGCGGGCGCTCCTCGATGATCCAGAGCCCAATGTGCGCGCCCGGGCGCTATGGCTGCTCGATCGGGTGGAGGGAAAAGCTCGCGACAGCGTTCTCAAGCAGCTCGACAACACGGATCCAACCTTCCGCGCGCTGGCTGTTCGCATCCTGCGCCGACATCGGGGCGAATACGCCGATGTGATTCTCGCCGCCGCCCGAGACAAAAGCCCGCTCGTCCGCCGCGAGGTGCTTCTCGCCCTGACTTCGATGGAAGGTGAAAAGGCCGAAGCGGCGCTGGCGCAGTTGGCGGACGAGTACGACGGGCACGACCGTTACCTGCTCGAGGCCATCAACCTCGCCGCCGAAGGGCGTCGCGATGCACTGCTCGCGCGGCTGGAGGCCAGGCGGCCGCTTGGGTCCGAGCGCTTCCAGCTTCTGCAAATCCTGAATCCAACGCGAGCTGCCGAGCAATTGATCGCCGAGCTGGCCTCCGCTCCGACCGACAAAAAAAATGCGGCGCTCGTGATCGATCGGGCAGCCAACCTGCCTGGGCTGGCCGCCGGGTGGAGCGTGCTCAAGCTGGCCGAAAACCCCAAGACTCCCATCGAGCTTCGTCGGCTCGCGCTCAAAAAGATCGTCGGCAACGCCGGACATCGCGGCAATTGGGCGGCCTTGGCCGATGACGCGCAACTGGCCGAACGCTTGCGAGCATTGCTGGGCGATGAGCAAGTGCGGCCCGACGTGCTGCGGGCGGCCGCCACGCTGCGGCTCGTCGGCTTGGGCCCCGACGTGCTGACCATGGCGCGAAACGACAACGTGGCCGACGGCGTGCGCGTGACTGCGATCGACGTGGCCGCGCGGCTCAAGCCCCCTGGCGCGGCGGCGGCCTTTGCGGGTTTAATCAAACACGGCCATGCGTCGGTGTCTCGCGCGGCGATCTCTGGGTTAGCGGACGTTGGAGACGCGCGCACCTTGCGCGAGATATTCACATCTCCCCAATTGCCGAGCGACACGAAGCGCGCGCTTGCCAAGGCGCTCGTCGAATCGAACACCGGCGCGATCGTGCTGTTGCGATTGATCGACGAAAAAATCCTCCCCGACGATCTGCAGGCTTTTGTGATCGAAAAAGCGGCGGTCCACCCCGATTCGAACGTGCGCGTGCTTTACGAACGGTTTGTACCCGAAGCCGAGCGGCCGCGGCGGCTGGGCGGCAGCATTTCGGCCACCGAGATTCTCTCGCTGGCAGGTGATGTCAGCCGAGGTAAAAAGATCTTCAACAAGAGCTCGGCGGCCAACTGTAAACAATGCCACGCGATCGCGGGCTTCGGCGGCGCGCTTGGCCCCGACTTGGGCACGATCGGCAAAAAGTATGAACGCGGCGCGCTGCTCGAGACCATCTTGGATCCCTCGAAGGCGATCGCGCCGGAGTTCATTCCTTACGTGCTGGAGACGACCACCGGCCAGGTGTATGCCGGTTTTATCGTGGAACGCACCGCCGACCACTTGTTGATCAAAGACGTGAAGAGCCGGGACATTCGCGTCGAAGCCGGGGAGGTCGAAGCGCTCGTTCCGCAAAAAAAATCACTCATGCCCGAGCTGGTGTTGAGCGAGATTACGGCGCAAGACGCGGCCGACCTGCTGGCGTTTTTAACCACTTTGAAGTAGGCCGCGTCGCTTTAGCGATTGCGGGCCTGGGAGGAAAGCGAGTTGCCTGGCAAGTTTCATCACGCTGGATGGATCGTATGTTTCTTCGCGGCGGGCGCGCTTTTGCACTCTCGCGCAAGCGGCCAGGCCCTTTCGCCCGACGAGGCCCTGGCACATTTCAAAGTGGCGGATGGCTTTGAGGTCGAGCTGTTTGCCAGCGAACCCCTTGTTCGGCAGCCGGTCACGATGTGCTTCGACGAGCGCGGCCGCCTGTGGGTCATCCAATACCTTCAGTATCCGAACCCGGCAGGGCTCGAGCCTGTCGAAGTCGACCGCTATCTGCGCACCAAGTACGACCGCGTGCCCGAACCGCCGCCGCGCGGCCCGCGCGGCGCGGACAAGATCACGATCCTCGAGGACACGGATGGCGACGGGCGCGCCGACAAGGCGAAGGATTTCGTGACGGGGCTCAACCTGGCGTCGGCGCTGGCGGTCGGCAACGGCGGCGTGTATGTCGGGCAGGCGCCCTATTTGTTGTTCTACCCGGATCGCGACCATGACGATGTGCCCGACGGCGACCCCGAAGTGCTACTGACTGGGTTTGGGCTCGAAGATGCGCACGCGGTCATGAATTCGCTACAGTGGGGGCCGGATGGTTGGCTATACGGGACGCAAGGCAGCACCGTGACCGCCGACGTGCGCGGCGTCGGATTTCAGCAAGGCATTTGGCGCTATCACCCCATCAGCAAACGTTTTGAATTGTTCTCCGAGGGGGGCGGCAACACCTGGGGGCTCGACTTCAACGAACAAGGCCAGGCCATCGCCGGCACCAACTGGGGCGACGCTCTGTGCCTGCACCAGGTGCAAGGCGGCTACTACGTCAAAGGATTCTTCAAGCACGGGCCGCTGCATAATCCCTATACCTACGGATACTTCGAACACGTCAAACACACGGGACACGTCGGTGGCCACGTGACCTGCGGCGGCATCGTGTACCAAGGAGATACTTTCCCGGACTCGTTCCGCAACACCTACGTTGCCGCCAACCTGCTCTCGAACGCGGTCTACTGGAGCAAGTTCGCGCCGGATGGCTCGACTTACCGCACGCGGTTCGAGGGCACGCTGCTCGAGACCGACGACATGTGGTTTCGGCCGATTGATTGCCTCGGCGGGCCGGACGGCGCCGTGTACGTGGCCGATTGGTACGACCAACGCGCGAATCACGTCATTCCCGAAGATACTTGGGATAAGACCAACGGCCGCGTGTGGCGCATCGCTCCCAAGGGCAGCCGCCGGGCGGGCAAGCTCGACCTGGCCGCGAAGTCGAACGACGAGCTGATCTCTCTGCTGGGTCATCGCAACGAGTGGCATGCCCGCGAGACCCGCCGGCTGTTGGCCGAGCGGCGCGATCCAAGCACCTATGCCAGTCTGGAAGCTCTCGTTGGCGGAGCTGACGAGCATCTGGCCCTCGAGGCGCTGTGGACCCTGTACGCAAGTGGTGGGTGGAGTGAGGCACTCTCCCTGCGCTTGCTCGATCACCCGAGCGCCGACGTGCGCGCCTGGACCATTCGCTGGATCGGCGACGACCATCGCGCCCTCACGAAGCGGCAGCGCGAGCGCCTGCTGCGCTTGGCCGCCGAAGAACCTGGTCCAACGGTTCGCAGCCAGTTGGCGTGCACCTGCAAGTTGCTGAGCGCGGCCGATGGGTTGCCGCTGGTTGCCTTGTTGCTCGATCGCGGTGAGGACGCAAATGATACCGATATTCCGCTTTTGATGTGGTGGGCCATCGAGGACAAGGCCACGAGCGCGCGCGAGCGGGCGCTGGAATTGTTTTCCCACAGCGAGCGGTGGCACAAGCCCATTGCGCGCGACGAGATCGCACCCAGGCTGGCGCGGCGCTATCTGGCCGAGCGCTCGGACGCGGGCTATGCCTCGTGCGCAAAGCTATGGTCGCTTGCGCCCGCGCTCGACGACGTGCGGCGATTGGTCGCGGCGATGGATCAGGATTTTTCGGGGCGCGTCCTGGATTCGGTTCCCGCGCCACTGGTCGGGCCCTTGGAAAAACTATGGGGCGCGGCGGGCGATGACCCGGTCGTGATCCGCTTTGCCCTGCGGCTGGGGAATCCGGCCGCCTACCAACGGGCCCTCGAACGAATCTTGAATCGGGCGGTGGCTAAAGATGTTCGCCTGCCGCTGATCGCCGCGGTGGGACAGACCGCGCGCGCCGACGCGCTGCCGCGCTTGCTGCCGCTGTTGGATGAAGCGGGCCCGGACGCCGAGGCCATCCGCATGGCGGCGCTTGCCGCGCTCGAGCACTTTGGCGACGAAGGACTGGCCGGGGAGTTGCTCGCCAGGTTTTCGAGTCTCTCGCCTGCGCTGCGCACCCGCGTCGTAAGCGTGCTCTGCGGCCGGCACACCTGGGCCCAGCGGCTGGTTGCCGCCGCGGCTGCCAACCAAATCGATCCGCAGGAAGTCTCCACCGACAACGTGCGGCAGATGCTGGCCTATAACGACTCGCAGTTGGCACAGGCGATCGAAGCACGGTGGGGCAAGATTCGGCCCGTCACTCCCGGCGAGAAAATGGCCTACGTCCCCGTGCTCCACCGCGTGCTGGCCGAAGGCCCCGGCGACATGGAACGGGGACATCAACTGTTCGTGAAACATTGTGCCACTTGCCACACGCTGTACGGTGAGGGCAACAAGGTCGGGCCCGATCTCACCACGGCCGACCGCAAGAGCCGCGACTCGCTGTTGATCAACATTCTGGACCCCAGCGGCACGATCCGCCCGGAGTTCGTGTCGCAAGTGGCCGTGCTCAGCGATGGCCGCGTGCTGACGGGGCTCGTCACCGAGTCGACCGCCGAGCGGATCACGATCGTCGACGCCAAGAATCAAAAGACCACGATCGCGCGCGACGAGCTGGAAGAGATCAACCCGTCGACGCAATCGCTGATGCCGGAACGATTGCTGGAAACGCTGGCTCCGCAGGAAGTGCGCGACCTGTTTCGTTATCTGCAATCGGAAAAACCGAGCGCGGGCGCGAGTTCATAGGTCGGCATCGCCAGCGACTCGCGCGCGTTGGCTGCGGAACTCATCTCGCCATTTCCACACCGATTTCTAACCTGCAAGTATTGCAAAGGTAATCGTGCCCTAACACTCCGGCGATACAAAGGCCCTCCTCAATTCCGCAAAGGAGGGTCACTTTGAGAAAAGCATTTACGCTTGTCGAGTTGTTGGTCGTAATTGCGATTATCGGAGTGTTGGTGGCCCTCTTGCTGCCGGCTATTCAGGCTGCCCGTGAGGCCGCTAGAAGAAGCTCCTGCTCGAACAATCTGAAGCAACTGGGCCTGGGAATTTTGAATTGTGAGAGCACGAGCAAAAAGCTGCCGTCCGGAGGGGAGGGAACAGACTATAGAAATGGCGGCGCCAAGACCGCCTTTGATTTGCAATCCACGTTCACGCAAATCCTGCCGTATCTCGAAGAGCAGAATGTCGCCGGCACCTATGACATGAAATTTGCCTACAACGACAAACGTGCTCCTGCCAACCAACTGGCGGCCAAAACGAGCATCCCCATTTTCCTCTGTCCCTCGAACCCTGGCGACCAACCCGATCCTTACGGCTATGGACAGACCGACTATATGGCGACCGTCTATACCGACATCGATCCGTCGACGGGCCTTAGAAATAAAATCGATGTGAAGCTGAGGATGGACGGAGCCTTGGCGTTAGGGCAAGCCAGAATGGCAAAGATACTCGACGGCACCAGTCATACGATTGCCTTTGCCGAAGATGTCGGGCGCGCCTATGAAACCGTGCAGCCCTACATGAAATCGAACTATCCGGATCCGGTGGTTGCGGCCGGAAACAGCCCCGATCCACCGACGCCCAGCGGCAATCGCTGCGTGAATCGATGGGCAGAGCCAGATTCGGGCAATGGGGTGTCTGGCCCTAAGAACGCCCAACTCGGTGACTTGAAGGGCGTGGTGAACAACAATGCGCTTCCTCAGGGAGGTCCGGCGGATTGCCCTTGGAGCGACAATAATTGCGGTCCAAACGACGAAATCTTCTCCTATCACTCGGGTGTGGCGTTGGCCGTATTCGTGGATGGCAGCGTACACAGCTTGACGGAAGACATGGACCCGCGCGTCATGCGAAAATTGGTGACCAGGGCCGAGGCCGTTCCCATCGATCCGGGCCTGGACTACTAGAGGCTCGCGTAGAGGCTCGCGGAAGCCAAGGTCACGCCGGGCACGCTTGCAGGCGGCGCCGCTCGAGCCATCTCACGTTCTTGCTCGCGCATGGCGCGCACGCGGCAAGCGATGCACGGCGAATAGACCCGGTACCCACAGCCGGGGCAGCGCACGACGGGACCTGGCGGCTGACACGCGAGTTCGCGCTCGCGGCGGCGCGCCTCGTAGTCGGGCCGCTTGCCACTGGCGATCGCGGCCACCGTCGCCCGGCTGACACCCGCCGTGCGGGCAATTTTGCGGTAAGACAGTTCGGTCTCCGCCAGCAGCCGTTGGACTTCCTGTACTTTTGCGACGGGTAGCATGCGGGCTTTCTCCAGAAAGAGCTCGTTTCGGTGCGGCGGCGGGTGATTCACGGTTCGGCGTCTTCAAGTTCCGGCCAAAAGTCGCCGTGCTCCGGCTCGGCCTCGTCGTCCTCGAGCTCGCTGGGTTCCCATAACTCGGCGAAGCGCGGATCGAAGACTTCGTCTTCCTCGCCGTCGGAAAATGGCTCCTCGTCGTCGTCCGATTGGGGTCGCAGCGCGCGAAGTGACGGGCGAGTCTCAGCGGCGGAACGGGAGCATTTGCAGGTGGCTTGGGAAGCTGGTTGCATGTGGCTGTGCCTCCAAAAACGAGCGAAGCCGAAGATTTGGCCGGTCGAAAAACGCGGAATGCGTCGTGGCGGCCAGTGGGGGCATGGTAGAACAGAAAGTGGCCACATTTCAACCATAATTCTGGTCAAAATTTTGACCCTATTCTGCACGGCCAGACCAAGCCAAAACCGTGCATATCTCGCAAGAATGTCCGCGACTATAGACGCGATTAGGCGCAGCAGAGTACGATGGACCGGCACCGGGATCGCGTTATATTCGCCTACAGTTTTGTGCAGAACTCGCCATGACCCTGCAGCCTTACGATGCCGACCGTCTCGACCAGCTCGCCATGCGCCTGTTGGACGCCTGCGCGCGAGTTCGCAAAATCGCGAAACTTTGCCGCGACGAGGAGCTGGAGGGCTTGTCCCTCCACGATCGCAAGGTGCTCGAGTGGCTCGAGAAGCTCGACGATTGGATCCTGCGCAGCGAAGGAGAAGCCGCGCGGCAAGCTCACCGCAACCAGGGCCGCCGACAGGCGCGGGCGAGCTCAACCCAATCGGCAAAGTAACGTCGCGCCCCAGCGACCGGCCGCCGATCGAGCGATCGCCCCCGTGACGTGTGCGCCGGCTACGAGCTGTGCCTGACTTTCCGGCCAGGCAAACTCTTTCGCCAACGCAAAGCGATCCTGCTCATGCCACCGGTGCGCTTTTCGCGGCTCGCATTCGAGATGCCCTGCTCTAGCGGTCGAAAGAGTCCGAGGAGCATCTCTGCTCGAAGGAGTCCTAGCGAAAGGCGCTTTATGCCGCTGGAAGCCATCAACCTCATGATCGGCGTGGCGTTCATCGCCGTGCTGGCCATGGTCAGCAACGTGCTGGTTCGGCAGCTTTAAATAGAGCGCTCTCCCGCGTTAGAGGACTCTGACAAGACGCGCTGGAACGTCAGTACCAGGCCCGCTTGTCGACGACGTTGGCCAACGGCTCACCGGCGACAAATCGCTTCAGGTTGTCCAGCAATACGGCCAGGTGCCGCGGCGCCACCCGCGGCGATTGGCCGGCCACGTGCGGCGTGATGATCACGCCCGGCATTCGCCACAGCGGGTGATCGCTGGGCAGCGGTTCCTGCGCGGCCACATCGAGCGCCGCGCCGGCGATCTTCTTCGACTCAAGGGCCCACACCAGGTCGTCCAGATCGACGATCGCGCCGCGTCCGACGTTCACCAGAACGGCACTGCGCTGCATGGTCTCGAATTGGGGACGGCGAAACAGTTGCTCGGTGCTGGGCGTGTGCGGCGCGGCAATCACCACGAAGTCGCTCGTTGCAAGTAACTGGTCGAGATCTCGTGGCGGCCACAAGGCGCTCAAGAGCGGCGGACGAGGTTGCTCGACGGGATCAACCGCCACGACGCGCATTCCCAAACCGCTCGCCCGGACGGCGAGCTCCGAACCGATGCCTCCCAGCCCGACGATGCCCAAGGTCAAGTCGCCCAGGCTGCGATGCGCCCGGTCGATAGCGTTCGTGACGCCTGGACCTGCCGCGAAGCTGGCCCGCTCGGCTTCTCCGCCGACCGGCTCCCACCGCGCCAGCGCTTGTTGGCGGATATAGGTGTGCAGGTTGCGCGTAAAGGCCAACAAGATACCGAGCACGTGTTCGGCAATCACGTCGCCATACAGCCCACGCATGTTGGTGAGCTGCGCGGGATGCTCGACGAGCGCCGGGAACAGGTAGTGTTCCATGCTGGCGGTGGGAGATTGCACCCAGCGCAGACGCCGGGCGGCCGAGAGCAGCTCGGGCGTAAGCTTGCCAAAGAAGGCATCGGCATCGACGATCGCCTGCCGCGCGGCTTGGGGATCCTCGGCATTGACCACATGCATGGCGCCGGCGGCCGCGACAATCCGCGCCAGTCGCTGCGGCTCGACGGGTGGATGAATCACCAGTTTTAAGCTCATGGTCACCTGCCTGTGCGGCCTTGAATACGGATCACGCTCTCAATTACTTGCAAGCCGAGTGGCGCGATCCGCGGGGTTCCCCTTTTCTTGCTGGCCCGTGAGCACGCGAGTACATTGGGCGGCTGTCGAATCATGGGCGCTCGGTGCCCTGCCCCGCTTGCAACTAACGCGCGCACCTAAGCGCCGCGCTTCGAGTTTACAGGAGACTCCGATGGCTGTCGTCGATGGCGGAACCTTGGTCGGCCGGGTCTTGGGAGAACAGAAGGTCCAGTATTTGTTTTCGATCAATGGCGGCCACTTGTTTCCGATCCTGGCCACTCTGCGAGACAACGGCATCAAGCTGATCCACATGCGGCACGAGCAAGCCACGGCCTACGCCGCCGATGGCTACGCGCGCAGCTCCGGCGTGCCGGGCGTGTGCTGCGTCACGGCCGGCTGCGGGCTGACCAATGCCGTCACCGGCCTGTGCGTGGCGGGTCTCACGGGCAGCTCGGTCGTATGCCTTTCGGGGCAACATCCCTTTGGCGAGGATGGACTGGGCTCGTTTCAGGAAGCCTATGGCGCCGAGATCTGCCGCACGTTCAGCAAGTTCACGCATCGCGTGCTGGATTGGTACCGCATCTCCTTCGACGTGCGACAGGCGTTTCGCGAAGCCATGGCGCCGCCGCAGGGTGTCTCGGTGCTCGAAATTCCCACCAACATTCTCTACCACCAGGAAGAAGAAACCGACCAGGTGCCCGGCGCGCGCATTTATCCACAGGATCAATTGCGGGCACAGGGCGATCCGCGCTCGATCGAACGGGCGGTCGATCTCTTGGCGCATAGCGAGCGGCCGCTCATCGCTGGCGGCGATGGCATCTTCTGGTCGCAGGCGGGGGCGGAGCTCACGGAGCTGGCCGAGCTGACGCGCACGCCCGTCTATACGCGCCGCGCGGGGCACGGCGCCTTGAGCGAGGATCATCCGCTCGCCGTCCAGGGCGCTTGGAAAAAACCATTCACCGGCCGGGCCGATGTGGTCATCGCGATCGGATTTCGCTTTTGGAGCGGCGAGAAGTTCGGACAGCCGCCTACTTGGACCGACAAGGCCACCTTCGTGCAGGTGGATGCCACGCCCACGCGCATTGGTTGGCAGGTGCCGGCCGAAGTGGCGATCGTGGGCGATCCCAAGCTTGTGCTGCGGCAAATGATCGACGCGGTCAAAGCCCGCAAAAAGGATTTCGGCGAACGGAAAAACTCAACTTGGATCGAGGAAGTCGGCAAAGCGCGCGAGAATTTTCGCAAGCTGGTGCGCGAGCGCAGCGAAAAAGTTAAGGGCGAGGTGCCGATTCATCCCGACCGCTTGATCGGCGATCTGGCCAGCGTGTGCGACCCCGACGCAACCATCGTCATCGACAGCTTCACGCTGTCGGGCTACATCAGCCATTGGTGGACGGTGCGGTTTCCCGGCCAGATCGTGGACGCCGGGCCGCTCGCGCCGGTTGGCCACGGCATCGGTATGGCGATTGGCGCCCAACTCGCTCGCCCGGGCAAGCAAGTCATCACGGTCATCGGTGACGGCGGATTGGGCATCGGCGGCTGGGACATGGAGACCGCGGCCAAGTACAACATTCCGATCATTGCCGTGCTGTGGAACAACAGCTCGTGGGGGCCGAGCTTCGAGCAGATGCCGCTGCTCAAGGGGCGAACGGATGCCTTCGACATGATTCCCGGCATTCGCTACGACCGCATCTTCAAGGAGCTGGGTTGCCACGGCGAGCACGTCGAGCAGCCGGACGAAATCATTCCGGCGCTGCGGCGCGCGTTCGAGTCCGGCAAGCCGGCCGTGATCAACGTGGTCGGCGACAAGCGCATCGGCCACCCAACCCTGGGCGGCAACCTGCTGGGGTCCACGCAGGTGTAGCGGGTTAGGTCATGCTTCAGCATGGCTTACCCTCGGGTCGCCGCTGATTGCTCATGCCGCTTAGAATTTGAGTAGGTCCACCCAAATCGAGCACCGGGAGTTCGGGAACCGCATACCGAGGCACAAAATGCCCCAGTCTCTTGGCCTCTTGACGGCGTTTCTGGTTTTGGCGGCCGATGGGTCCGCCATCAATGAGCTGCTGCCCTCAATGCGCAAGAATGCGGCGCTGTATGCGGATATCGAGGTCCGCTATTCCAAAGAAGTAAGGTCTCCCAAGCTAACGTCCGATGAAGATCCCGCGCACGTGACACGATGGCTAAGGGAGACCTATCACGCCGTGTGGCAGGGATCCCTCTACTACAGCAAATACAGGTCTCAGTTTGAGACGTATGCGGGAGCGAAGAGCGACTTTGAGACCGAATACGGATATGACGGCGAGTTCACCCGGGTCAACTATCAGGGCGCGATCGGCAATATTGACGATCGGCGGCAGCCCCCATTCCCCTGGTTCCCGCCCCATAATTTGGGCTTCCAAGATCTAGGCGACCATCAACTGGCGGATTTTTTGGCAGTCGCGCCCGTCGTGAAGAGTGACCAGCGACTTAGTGCTATCTCGCGCAGCGATTCCACATTGATGGGCACCGATGTAGTTGATCGAGTGGAATGCATCAAAATCAGATGCGATGCCTATGTCACGGGCGACGAGAAACCCAGAAGCCGTTATCTATTTTGGATTGCACCTGAAAGAAACTATCTGATTCTTCGTAGTGAACAATACCTCGTCTACGCCAGCATCGACGTTCCAATTTGCGAATACGAGACGAGTGATTGGCGAAAGATAGCAGATGGAATTTGGCTACCGTTCCGAGGCTCTGCCATCTTGCGGCAGGTCTCAACTGACAAGGCGCCCAAGGATTGGGATCTTGTTTCGACAACGTCCTACATCATCGATTCGGTGAATTTGCATCCTAAGTACCCAAAGGAGTTCTTTAGCAGCATCGAAATGCCTAAGGATAGACGGGTGTATATCATTAAGGGCGGAAAAATTGTAGACACCAGGGTGAATGGCCGATCTGTTGAGACAGCCGTTCGGGAAGAAGTCGAAGAGTGAGATTTCTTGAATAAAGAAAGTACGCGAAGCATAACTTTGGATCCAACAGGCATGGCCTATCGCTTCGCTTCGCGCTCTTCCTCCTCTTCGTCATCGTTCTCGGCCAGCACGGCCCAGGCGGGATAGGTGTCGTCGCGGCCGCGGACACTGTGCCACAGGATGCGATTGAGCGTGTCTTCGTCCGCCTCGTCCACTTCGTCCAGCGGCAACTCGACCGAGACTTGTGCCCAGTGCAACTGCCGCGGATCGCGAATCGTTTTCAAGTCGGGATTTAGCCGATCGAGGGGAATCTGGTTCGGCACCGCGTCATAGGGCGCCAGGTCGGCCTCCTCGGTAAAGCAACCGATCATGGGCGAAGCGGACGCGTCGAGCTGATTCATGGGCGGCAACCCCAAAATCAGCTCCATCGTGCGGATCATGCTCGTCTGGTTGTAATTGGTGCTGTCGATCGCACGCCGCCGCGAGTAGGGGCTCACCATCATCGCCACCGTGCGGTGCCCGTCGATGTGGTCGAAGCCCGCTTGCGGGTCATCTTGCACGACGAACACGGCCGTCTCGGGCCAGAACTTGCTGTGGCTGATGGCCTCGATCACCTGCCCCACTGCCAGGTCATTGTCCGCGACCGCCGCCTCGGGCGTGGGCATGCCGGGTCGCGTGCCGGCCGTGTGGTCGTTCGGCAAAAGCATGATCATCAGGTTCGGCAAGTTGTTGTCTGCTTCGTACTGCTTTAGCTCGCGCTTGAACTCCGCGGCGCGATACACGTCCGGCACGATGCCCGGGAAGCCGATCGTGGTTGGACAAACATAAGGCTCGAGCGATTTGATCGAAGCCGCGCCGCGCACACTCACCAGGTTTGTATGGTCCATGAAGTCGCGGTAGCAATCGATGAACTTGGGCTTGCCGGCGCGAGCCGGGTCTTTCCATTCGACCGTAGCGCGCACGAACTCACCGTAAATCCGCAGCGATTTCTTGTGGGCAATCGCGTTATCCCAGATGAAGCCGCTCGAGGCATAGGCCAGCGCGTCGCCACCGGCATAGGGATAGCTGCGCGGCCAGCCGCCAAAGCCACGCTCGAGATAATCGGTCACATAGGCTTCGGTCGCCCACTGGTGGCCGTCGGCGCTCAGCACGCCGCTGCAATAGAAGTTGTCGAGCAGCACGAACTCGTCGACCAGCTTGTGGCAGTTGGGCGTGACCTCGCGGCCAAAGATGCATAGTTCCGCGCTGCCCTCGCCGCGCGGCACATCGCCAAACACCTGGTCGTACGTGCGGTTCTCCTTGATGATGTACAGCACGTGCTTGATCTTCGAAGGCTCGCCATGCCGCTCGGGCAGCGCCTTGGGTTTGGCATCGGGGCGCGGCGGCGCCAGCGCGCTAATCATTTCGGTCTGCCGATTGTTCGCCAGCACTTTGGCAGTCTGGCTCGACAGCTCGCCGAGCTGTTGCAGGTCGACCAGCGAGATCGTGCCGAGCTGGTCGTGGGTCGTGTAGCCGAAAACGTCCTTGCCCTTGATCTTCCGCTGGCCGCGCCAAGCCGCGCTGCGCGAGCCGACACCTTTGACGTTCGCCACGTACAGCGAATGCCTGGCCGGGTCGAGCACGAGCGCCGCCGGGTACCAGCCGGTGGGGAAGCAACCCACGAGGCGGCTGTTCGGCGAATGGAGCTCGACCACGGCCACAGCGTTGTTGGTGCCGTTGGCGACATAGAGCGTGTTGCCGTCGGGCGCAACCGCCAGCGCGCTGGGCCCGCTGCCGAACAGCATGTTGTCGGCCGGCCGCGTGGAGATCGTCTCGACGACTTCCTGGCTCGTGGTATCGATCACCGAAATGGTGTCGCTATTGCTATTGGCGACGAGAACTCGCTTGCCGTCGGGTGCGACCACGATCAGCGAGGGGTGCAGGCCGACCTCGACTTGTTTCATTTCCTTGCCCAACGCAAGGTCGACGATGGACACTGAGCCATCGTTGGCGATGTGCCGTTTCTCGTCGACGCGCACCGGCGTGCCGCGGCCCGCCGGGCCGGTCGCGGATTTCGCGTCGGGCAAGCGTCCCGCCCAATTGCTCACGTAGGCTTTCTCGCCCAACAGCACGATCCCGAAAGGGGCATTGCCCACGGGGATCTCGCGTTTGATGCGCTTTTGCGCGAGGTCGATTTCGGCAATTGAGTTTCGCAAATTGAGGACGACCCACAGCGAATCGCCCACTGTGCTCGTGGCCATCCCCACCGGCAGCACCGATTCGGGATCAGCGCGCAAGAGCTCGCCCAACTTGATGGGCTCTTGGGTCTCGAGCTCGCCGCTGGATTCCACTTCAAACACGCCGATCGTGCCTGTGATGCTCGACGCGTACAGGTGCCGGCCGTCGCGCGAGAAGGCGATGCCTGCGTAGCTGCCCCCTTTATGCCGCGCCGTCGAGACGACCTTGCCCGCGGCCGGGTCGATGAGCAAGACCGAGGCGCGATCGAGCACCGCCAGCCAGCGGCCATCGGGCGAGAGTGCCATGTCGACGGGCCGGCCGTCGAAGGCCACCTGCCGCCCCACCGGCGAAAGCACCTGGTTCGTCGGCACGACAATGCGATTGGGATCTTGATCGCCGACGCGCGAGCGCTCGTACGCATCGCGGGCGCGCGGCGGTTCCTCGGCAAAAGAGGTCGAGCACAGGATCGCAAGGACGCCGAAAGCCGAAAGCCAGAAACCGCGTCGCATGGTCGGCACCTTCATTTGCAAAAAATCGCGCAAAAACAAGAAACCTGACGCCCAGCATAAGCGGCCCGGCAGCGCCGGTAAACGGGCGGTCTCACACCGCGACCGTCTCGAACAGCCGTTCGCAGCGGCGCCGATTCTGGGCCGTGTAGCGGGCGCAGTCGTTCAACAAGTCCAAGCCGCTTGCATATCCCAACAGTCCGGCCAGCTTGGCCAGTTCGCGCTCGTCGTCGGGCAACGTATCGCGGGCCGTGGTGCTCATCAGTCGCATCCGCGATTGCACGCGCCGCAAGAAGCGGTAGCTCTCGATAAAGAAATCGCACTCGCCGCTCGCCAGCACGCCAGCCTCGCGCAGCGCCCGCAGAGCATCCAGCGTGGCCGGCTCGGCGACCTGCGGGTGGGCCGCGCCGTGCTTGAGCTGCAACATCTGCACGAGAAACTCGATATCCACCAGGCCGCCAGGCCCGCGCTTCAGGTTGCCGGTGGCGGCATTCTCCTCCATGCGATGGCGCATCTGCCACACGGCTTCGACATCCTCGCTGCGCCAGGCCGGCGCAAAGGCGGCTTGGCGGCAGGCGGCGGTGATGGTTTCCGCCAGCCGCGGCGAAGCCAGCACGACGCGTGCTTTGCACAGCGCCTGCCGTTCCCACAGTTGCCCCTGGCCGGATTGGAAGTAGCGGCTGAACTCGGCGAGTGGGGTGGCCAAGGCGCCGCTTTTTCCAGTCGGCCGCAGGCGCGGGTCGATCTCATAGAGCCGGCCAAAGGGGCCGAGCTGGCTGGCAACTTTGATGATGCGCTGCGCGAGCTCGCTAAAGAAATGCTGGTTATTGGTCACCACGTTTTGACGGCTGCGGCGCGCGTGGGCGGTGGGCCCGTCGGCCTCGTACAAGAAAATCACGTCCAGATCGCTGTAGTAGTTGAGTTCGCAACCGCCGAATTTTCCCATCGCCACGACGGCCAACTCGCTGACGCGGCCGGCCTCGGGTCCTTCGCCGATGGTCGGTTCGCCCAGTTTGGCGACCAGCTTGTCGTATTCGACGCGCGTGATTTGCCGCAGGCACGTTTCGGCGATGTCGGTGAGCGCTCCGGCGGTGGCCTCGATCGGCTCCTTGCCCAGGATGTCGCGCACGCCGATCCGCAATTGTTGGGCGTTTTTGAAGCTGTGCAATGCCGGATCGATGTCCTCGGCCCCACGGCACAATTCCGCCAGCGAAGCTTCCAGCAGCTCAGGCGTGGGCAGCTTGTCCAGCAGCAAGCTATCTAAAAGCTCGTCGAGCATGCCTGGGTTGCTGGTGAGGATGCTGGAAAGGTACTGGCTGGCGGAACACAAATTCACATACAGCCGGAGCGTGGGCGGATTGAAACTAAAAAGTTCCCACAGCACCCCCTTGCCGCCCAGCGAGTCGCTCACCTTGGCCAGATTGACCAGCGTGAAGTCGGGATCGGGCGTGCGCGAGATTTCCGTGAGCAGCCGCTGCGCGATGGCCGCCAGAAAATGCCGGCAGCGGCGCGTCGACAAATAGCGAATCCTTTCTTGCGCAAGCTCCATCAGATTGTGATAGGCCTGCGGGATGTCCTGGAATTTATAGGGACGCAGCACCTCGGCCATTCGCTCGGAACTGGGCTCGGGATCAAGCACCAGGTCGCTCTCGGCGTCCGCGGCCGACTCATCTCGAAAAGCCTCGTGCAGCAGATGATCGAGGATTTTGCGATTGAGCTCGGTCTTGGCTTTGTAGTCGGCCTCGAACTCGGCCAGCGCGTCGCGCGAAGCATCTCCCTGGTAGCCGAGCCGCTTGGCAATTTTTCGCAGCTCCACCGCATCGCTCGGAAGCAGATGCGTTTGCAGATCGAACATGATCTGCAAGCGGTGCTCGATCTTGCGCAGGAACGCGTAGTTTTCGACCAGAATCGTGCGCTCCTGATCGGTCAGGCAGCCGCATTGCTCGAGCCGCACGATGGCCTCGAGCGTGTTGGGCGTGCGCAGGTCGGGCAGATCTCCGCCATTGAGCAGTTGCAAGAACTGGATCACGAATTCGATGTCGCGAATGCCTCCGTGTCCGGTCTTTACGTTGTGCGCGTCGGCGCCTTCGCGATGCGTGCGCTGCTCGATGCGCCGCTTGAGGGCCTTGATGCCCGTGATATCGGCGCGGCTCAGGTAGCGGCGATAGATCCAGGGCTCGAGCTGCTCGAGAAACTCGCGGCCCAGCTCCAGGTCGCCGGCGATCGGCCGGGCTTTGACCATGGCTTGCCGTTCCCAAGTGCGACCCGTGACGTCGTAGTATTGCAAGGCGGACTCGTACGCCACGGCCATCGGTCCGGCGTTGCCGCCGGGTCGCAAGCGCAAGTCCACGCGATAGGCCGAGCCCAGCTCGGTGGCTTCGGTCAAGAGCTTCATGACGTCGCGCACCAGACGATCGAAGTACTCGCTGGCGGCTTGCTGCCGCGCCAGATCGCCGTTGCCCGCGTGGTACAAGAAAATGAGATCGATGTCGCTCGAGTAATTAAGCTCGATGCCGCCCAGTTTGCCGAGCGCGAGCACCACCAGGCGTCCCTCGTGCTTCGCCGGCCGGCCCGCCCCGCGCCGGATTTCCAAGCGCAGCCGCGCCACCGTGACCGCGGCTTCGACGATCGCGTCGGCCACGTACGAGATCTGGCGGGCCACCGTGTCGATGGGCTGCCCGCGGATGATGTCGCCATAGGCGACGCGCAAGGTCTCGCGATGCTTGAATCGCCGCAGCGCCGCCGAGACGGCCACCTCGTCGTCGGCCAGCCGCGCGACTTCGGCCCTCAATTCGTCGACGAGCGAATCTCGCGCGACGGCCTCGCCGCCCGTTATCCGCAGCAGGTCGTAGGCCTCGCTATCGCGAATCAACAGGTCGGACAGGTGCTGGCTGGTCGCGAAGATTTGCAACAAGATCGGCAGGGCTTCGTCGTCGCGCTCGAAGAGCGAGCCCAATGCCAGCGGGTTGCGCGCCGCGGCCACGAAGCGATCCAGGTTGTTGAGCGCCATGTCCGGATCGCTCGAGCCCGGCAGGTGCGCGGCCAACTGGTCGCAAATCGTGGCCAGCAAGTCGAGCGTGATGCCGGCCGTGGCCATCCGCACCAGGTTGCCATGGGCGCGGTCCGGATCGATCAGGCCCCAAGAGCGAAGCCAGCCGAGGGCCTGGGCCGGTTGGTCGAGATACTCGTGCAGTTGGTCGATACGCATCGAGCCGTCCGAAGCGCGCGTGGTTTTTACAGGCTGTAGACTTCCGGCCCGACGTGCCGCGTGACCACGCTGCCGAACAGCGTGAAGGCATTGGCATCGTACACCGCGATGGGAAGCAATTGGCCGATCTGTCGCCGGTTGCCGTCGAACACCACGATGCGATCGCAGTGCGTGCGGCCCACCAGTTGCAGTTGCTCGCCGTCGTGGTCGTGCCGGCGGGCCGCGTTCTTGCTGGGCCCTTCGACCAACACCTCCACCTCGCGTCCAACCAGCGGCAGGTTATCCTCCTCGCTGATGGCGTTCTGAACGGCCAACAGCTCGTTGTTGCGGCGTCGCTTCACGTCCTCGGGTACATCATCGGGAAAGAGCTGTGCGCTCTTGGTGCCTGGGCGCTCGGAATACTTGAAAATGAAACTGTTTTTGAAGCGCGACTCGCCGACCAGGTCGACGGTTTCCTGAAAGTCGTCCTCCGTCTCACCGCAAAAACCAACGATGAAATCGCTGGTCACGGCCACGTCGGGAATCGTCGCGCGGACGCGCGCGAGCATCTCGCGATAGTCTTCGACCGTGTAACCTCGCTTCATGCGAGAGAGCATGCGGTTCGAGCCGCTTTGCGCCGGAACATGCAGATAGCGGGAGACTTTGGGCAGGTCGCGGATCGCAAGGATCAAATCGTCGCTCATATCCTTGGGATAGTTGGTGACGAATTTGAGTCGGGCAATGCCTTCGATCTCGTGCAGCCGCTCAAGCAGGTCCGACAATCGCGTCGTGACGCCGCCCGAGGAGTACTTGTAACTGTTGACCGTCTGTCCCAACAGCGTGATCTCGCGGCAGCCCTCGTCCGCCAGTTGTCGGGCTTCGGCGATGATTTCTTCGGGAGCGCGGCTTTGCTCCGGCCCACGCACGCTGGGCACGATGCAATAGGTGCAGAACTTGTCGCAGCCGATCATGATCCGCACGAAGGCCTGAAAGGGAGTCGGCCGCATGGCCGGGTCGCGCAACGGATCGTAGCTCTCGAAGCTGCGTTCGATTTCCTCGCGGCTGGCGGCTTTTCGATCGAGGCTCACCTCGAGCTGCTGGCCGTCCCCCTGCTCGATGCGCGCAAGCAAACTTGGAATCTGGTGCAACTGGCCCGGTCCGACGACCAGGTCGACATAGGGGGCGCGCTCGAAGATCTGCTTCTGGTCTTTCTGGGCCATGCAGCCCAGCACGCCGATGATCTTGTTGGGGTTGTGCTTCTTGGCGTGCTTCAGCCGGCCCAGGGCGCTATAGATCTTGTCTTCGGCATGCTGCCGCACGCTGCACGTGTTGAACAAAATCGTGTCGGCCTTGGCCGGCGAGTCGACGAGCGCATACCCGGCCTTGCGCAGGCTGGCGACGACGAGCTCGCTATCGAGCATGTTCATCTGGCAGCCGACGGTTTCGATGTACAGGCGCTTGGGCATTTTTGGATGGTTTCTAGCGGACTCGCGCAGCCAGCTATTTTAACCCGGCACGGGCACGGCGGGCCAGCTTGGTCTGGAACGATCGGGTCAAGATGAAATCGTCAGGTCAGCGAGAAACTCCGTCGCTAGCTCTGGCGTTATGGCCACATTGAGAACTGGATTTGCAAGCTCGAATATGATGCGCTTTAGCAACTCCTCCTTTCCAGCTTCAAATCCGATATCCTCTCGGGATTCTACCGCGTTCGCCCAATTTTCAAGGTCGAGGGAGGTCAGCTCGTGTGCTACATACCGACGCAACACCGATTGCACGTGGGTAGTGGCTAAAACAACCAATTCGCAATTGCTGTCCCAAGGGAATTCCATCAGACGGCCGCGGATTTGGTCGAGAGAGCGATCAAACATGAGAAGCGAGCTGAGTGCTTCAATGCGGAGGCGTTCGGTCATGGCATTCATATAGCTGAGAAGGTAGTTGCCTCATGTGGAAGCAAAATTTCGAGCAGTACGCCTGACTGTCACTACAGCCATAAACTGAAGGATCGATAGTCGTCCAAATAGCAAGCTCGTCGCTCGCGGCAAGCTCAAGCGTACCTCACGGAGCGGAAAGCGATCATTGAAAACCCTCCCGTGCGACGCTTAGCTTGGCTCGTCACCTTCCGCTCCAAACCTCTCCCCCGCCCGCACCGGATAGCCGCGCAAGAATTCGCCGGCTGACATGACGCGCTTGCCGGAGGGTTGGATCGCCTCGACGGCGAGCCCGCCCTGCCCGGTCGCGATGACGAGTTGATCGCCCGACGCCTCCAGCACCACGCCGGGCTGGCCGGCGGCGTCGACCACACGCACCTTTTCCAAGATCACGCGCAAGGGTGCGCCAGGGGGGCGTTGCCAGAACGTATACGTCTTCGGCCAGGGCACCAGCGCCCGCACCTGGTTGGCGATTTCGCTTGCGCCTCTTTGCCAATCGACGAGCCCCAACTCTTTCTTGAGCCGCGGGGCGCGCGAAGCTTGAGCCGCATCTTGCTCGATCGGTTTGGCCGCGCCCCGCTCGAGCTCGTCGAGCGAGCGCAGCACCAAGGGCGCCCCTAGCTCGGCCAGCCGCCCCTCCAGCTCGACTGCATTTTCCTCCGCTGCGATCGGCGTACTGGCCTGCGCAATCGCCGGGCCGGCATCGACGCGCGGCGTCATGTGAATCACCGTCACGCCCGTCTCGATTTCTCCGCGATAGATGGCCCAGTTGATCGGCGCCGCGCCGCGATACTTGGGCAGCAGCGAAGCATGCAAGTTGATCCCGCCCAACCGCGCAATCTCCAGCGTCTCGGGCGCCAGTATCTGTCCATAGTCGCACACCACATACACGTCCGGCCGGTAGCTGGCCAACACGGCCCGCGCGTACGGCACGTTGATACTCTCGGGCTCGTGAATCGAGAGGCCTCGCTCCTGTGCGACCACGCGCATGGGGTTCACGTCGGCCTGGCTCTTGCCGTGCAGGGCCTTGGGAGGGCGCGTCACGAGCGCACGCACGTCGTGATCCGATGCCAGCAGCGCGCGAAACGTGGGCACGGCAAATGGGCCCGTTCCCATCATGATCACGCGCAGTGGCATGGCATTCCCATCGCGAGCTAACGGGACTTGGCTTTAGGTGCGCAGTTTCTCGAGCTCAGCCAGATGTCGGGCAATGTCGGAGTCGCTGGCGATCTCGCCGCGCTCACGAGCGCCCTCGAATTGAACCTCGAAATCCGACAGCCCGTCGGCCAGATCGATCCGCGCGGTGGGACTGAGCCGATCGATGAACAACACGCCGTCCAAATGATCGATCTCGTGCTGCACGGCGCGGGCAAAAAGTCCCTCGAGCGGCAAGGTGATTTCCTGCCCCTCGAGGTCATAGGCGTTCAGCGTGGCGCGCTCGGAGCGCTTCACCTGGGCATACAGGCCGGGCAGACTCAAACAGCCCTCCTCGCCTTCGGCGGTTCCCTTGCGCGCGGTGATCACGGGGTTGATGAACACGTGCTCTTCCTCCTTGGCTTCGGGCGAAGACTTCAGATTGAGCACGAACAGCCGGTACGGCAGCCCGACCTGGTTGGCGGCCAGGCCGATGCCGTTGGCGGCGTACATCAGGTCGAACATCTCGCGAATGATCGCGCGCAGCTGCGGGTCGACGCGCTTGAGCGGTTTGGAAAGATGCCGCAACACGGGATGCGGGTATTGAATGATCTGCAACGGCGGCGGCGCTCCGGCTAGTTGAGTTGGCGCGAACGACCGAGAACGGTGTGCGCTAAAGCAGCCGCGCGCCGGTGGTCCTCCACCGCGCCGCACGGCCACTTCCAAATCCTAGCAGAGCAACTTGCCGAGAGGAGGGGGTCGAAACGGCCGATCGCCGCACCGGGAGCGAATTATTGCTCGATGCCTACCTGGCTCATGAGCCAGGCAAACTCAAACGCCTCTTCGCGCAACCGATCGTAGCGTCCCGAAGATCCGCTGTGCCCGGCATTCATGTTCACCTTGAGCAATAGCGGGCGGTCGTCGGTCTTGAGCGTGCGCATGCGGGCCACGTACTTGGCCGGTTCCCAGTACATCACCTGGCTGTCATTGAGCGACGCGGTGACGAGCATGGCCGGGTAGCTGGCCCGTTTCAGGTTGTCGTAGGGGCTATACGACTTCATGTAATCGAAGGCCGATTTCTCGTTGGGGTTGCCCCATTCCAGATACTCGCCAACGGTCAGCGGAATGCTGGGGTCCATCATGGTATTGATCACGTCCACGAACGGCACGTTCGCGTGCACGGCCTGGAATAGATCGGGCCGCATGTTGACGACGGCGCCCATGAGCAGCCCGCCCGCGCTGACGCCTTCGATGGCGAGCTTAGAGGGGGACGTCCACTTTTGAGCGATCAGGTATTCGGCGGCATCGATGAAGTCGTAAAACGTGTTTTTCTTTTTCATGAGCTTGCCGTCTTGGCGCCAGCTCTCTCCCATCTCGTTGCCGCCGCGCACGTGCGCGATCACGACAGCCACGCCGCGGTCGAGCACGCTGAATCGTTCACTCGAGAACGAGGCCGACAAGCCGTTGCCGTATGAGCCATAGCCCGTCATCAGCACGGGCCCGCTGCCGTCGCGCGGAAATCCCTTTTTGTAGACGATCGAGAGCGGCACCTTCGCGCCATCGCGGGCCGGAGCCCACAGCCGCTCGGATACATAGAGCTTGGGATCGTATCCGCCCAAGACTTCTTGCTGCTTGACGAGCGTGGTGGCGTGGGTGTCCAGGTCGAAATCGAACACGCTCGGCGGCGTCACCAGGCTTTGGTAGCTGTAACGAAACGTTTGATCGTCGTATTCCGGGGCGAAGCTGGAAAAGGCGGTGTAAACGGGCTCGGGGAAGGCGAGCGTGTGCCAGCTTTCTTTGCGAAAATCGTAGACGCGAATGGAATTGAGCGCGTTCGATTTCTCAGTGACGGCCGCGAAGTCTCGCGACACCTCGAAGCCAACCAACAACACGTCGGGACGATGCGCCACGAGTTCCCGCCAGTTGGCTTCGCTCGGATCATCATCCGGAGCGGTGACCACGCGGTAATTGGGCGCTTTTTCGTTCGTCAAAATGTAGAACAGCTCGCCCCGATGCTCGACGCGATAGCGGTGGCCTGGGCGGCGGGCCAGAAACATTTGGAAGTCGCCCTCGGGATCGTCGGCCGGCAGATAGCGAACTTCGCTCGAGTCCTTGCAGTTGATCTGCGCGATGATAAACCGCCGGTCGCGCGTGCGATGCGCCAGCACGCGATAGAGCTCGTCTCGCTCTTCGTACACGAGCTCCCAATCGTCTTCGCCCAGCACGTGCCTCCAAAGCTGGTTCGATCGCTTGGTGACCGGATCTTCGGTCGTCACGAACAAGGTGTGGTTGTCGGCGGCCCACGTGACCGACGTGACTCGCTCGAGCGTATCGCTCAGCATTTCTCCGCTGCGCAGATCCTTGACGTGCAGCTCGTACTGGCGATATCCCGTGGTGTCGGTCGCGTAAGCCAGCAGGTTGTGATCGTCGCTGACCGTGAATGAGCCGAGACTGAAGAACGCGTGCCCTTGGGCCAGATTATTGGGGTCGAGCAAGACTTCCTCGACGCCCTCCATGCTGCCGTGCTTGCGGCACTGCACGCCGTATTGTCGCCCTTCGTCGGTGCGCGTGTAGTAGTAATAGCCGCCACGGCGGTTGGGCACCGACATGTCGGTCTGCTTGATGCGTCCCAGCATCTCCTGGTACACCGCGTCCGCCAGTGGCTGCAAGCGGCGCGTCATGGCGTCGGCGTAGGCGTTCTCCGCCTCCAGGTAACGAATCACCTCGGGGTTCGACTTCTCGCGCAGCCAGTGATATTCATCCGTCAGCGTCTCGCCGTGCCAGGTTTCCTGATGCGCGACTTGCTTCGCGACAGGCGGAGCGGCTTCCGCTCGAACGAGCCCCATTCCCACGAATAAGGCCAGCAAACTTCCAGAAAACCGGCATGCGTTCACGATTCGCATCTCCGAGGGACTGACAGTCCGGTGCTCGCGGCGTTGCTGTTGCCTGCACCGTCTATGTCGATTTTGCCACAGCGGCGTAAAAAACTCCAAGACAGATTTCCGGCCACGCGATGGTTACGGGCGGTCAAAATCGCAGTGCTCACAAAAGACGGCCGCGCCTCAAGCCGCCTGGTCCTCAAGCGCCACTACTACCATTTTGCTGCGGTTGGCAAATTCGACCACTCGCGGCTGGTCGATAATAATCGTGCGACCAGCCTCCAGGGCCAACACGCGGGCCCCGGCGGCCGCCATGGTCTCCAGCGTGCCCAGGCCGATCGTGGGCACGTCGAAGCGCATATCCTGCTGCGGCTTGGCCACTTTTACCACGGTAAAACCGCCGGCTTTGCACAACTGGCCCGCACGGCGAATGCAATCGTCGGTGCCTTCGATGGCTTCGACCGCCAGCGGCGAGCGATCCTTCACGGCCACGCTCTGGCCGACATCCAGCCGTCCGATTTCCTTGGCCAGCCGCCAGCCGAATTCGATGTCCTTGCGCTCCGCGGCCGAGGGCTGCCGATCGGTCAGGCAGGCGAGTTTCACCAGTAGCTCCGGAACGTAGTCGGTGGCGGGTTTCATCGTGATTCCGGCCGATTGGAAGGCGTCGACGATCGCACCCAATAGGCTGTCGTCCTGCTTGCTCTTGCGCCGCGAGATGAAATGCGGATAGTAAGTCAGCAGTCCGCGCCAGTCCGGCAGATGATGAAACCAGGCGAACCGGCGAAAGAGCATCACCTTGTGGACCTTGCCGGCCATTGTGGCCTGGCTGACGCGGTGGGCGCGAAAGTATCGGATCACGCGGCCGATCTGGCCCAGGCCAATCCAGTCGAAGCCGCTGCAAACTTGCGCGATCGCCGGATCGGCGTGGTCCTTGATGCCCAGGCAATACACTTCGGCGCCGGAGGCGACCAGGGCCTCGGCGACGACGACCGGGTAGCGGCCCCAGCCGGCAATCAATCCGATTCGTCGAGGCTCGTTCATGGTTGCCCCCCGCAGCACGTCTGCCGCGACTTGGCCCCGCGCAAGGGGACTCATGCCGCATTGCCCTTCGACTGCTGCTCGGCGCCCAACAGCGCGTCGACAGCGTGCTGCAGCGCCTTGAGCTGCCGCCGCATGTCGGGCAATTTCGAAATCGCGGCAAATTGAATTTTTTGATCGCGTTCCGGGATGGCCGGCGTGCCGAACACGTGCGCGCGGGCGGGAATATCGTTGCTGACTCCTGCCTTCGCGCCCAGGACCGCGCCGTCGCCGATGGAAATGTGATCGCGCACGCCGACTTGCCCCGCCATGACCACGTGATCGCCTGTCATGGTGCTGCCGGCGATGCCCACTTGCGAGCAGATCATGTTGTGTTTGCCGATGCGGCAGTTGTGGGCGATCATCACCAGGTTGTCGACTTTAGTTCCATCGCCGACGATGGTGGGGCCATAGGTGCCGCGATCGATGGTCGTGCAAGCGCCAATCTCGCAGTCGCTGCCGACCTGGACCCAGCCGAGCTGGGCCGAAGGCAGATTGTTGCCCTCGAACACGCGGTAGCCGAAGCCGTGGCAGCCCAACACGACGCCGGCATGCACGACGCTGCGCGCGCCGACCAGCGTGCCTTCGTAAAGAACGGCGTTGGGGTAAATGGTGACCTGTTCGCCCAGCCGGCAGCCGGCCATGATCCGCGCGCCGGAGTGAATCGTGGAGCCTGCGCCGATTTCGACATCGGCGCCGATGGTGGCGCCGGCATGCACGTCGACATTTTTGCCCAGCCGCGCGGAAGCATCGATGAAGGCCGCGGGGCTGATGCCGCTGCGAGCGGCGACGCGCGGCGGACGAAACTGCATCACAATCGCCGTGAAGGCGCGATGCACGTCCGCCACTACGATGGCCGGCATCGTCAAGGCTTCCAGCGGAAAGCCCTGCGGCACGACCGCGGCGCTGGCCTTGGCCGCGGCCAACCGGTCGGCCTTTTCATTGCGGTCGGCCAGCGTGATTTCGCCTGGCTGAGCATCGAGCAACGTGGCTGCGCCGCGAATCGCCAGCGCGCCATCGCCGACCACCTCACCGTCGACCAATTGCGCCAAAGCCGCCAGGGTCGTCGGCATCATGCGGAATCCTTTCCGTCTGACTAATTGCAAGCGGCCGTAAGGCCCAGCCCAGGGCAGGGGAATCTAACCCTTCGTCCGCAGACCGACAAGAGCGAACGGGGACGAGACCCAGCTCGATGCTAGCGGACACGTTCCCCGCACGGAGCCGCGCGCTTAGTTCGGCCGCGGGATCAGATTGAAATCCAGCCCGAGCACGAACAGCATGAGGCTGATGATGAACAGGAACCCGGCGTAATGGAACGCCACCACGACCCGCTCGCTGACCGGGCGGCGCATGACGCCTTCCAGAATCAGGAACATCATGTGCCCGCCATCCAGCAGCGGGATGGGCAAGAAATTGATGACCGCGAGGTTCGCCGAGAGGAGCGTCAAGAACACCAGCAGCTCAGGCAGCCCATCGTAGGCGGCGTAACCGGCTGCCTGGGCGATGGCCTTGGGCCCTCCCAGGGCGAAAGGCGAAATTTGGCCGCCCCACAGCTTCTGCAGGAACATGTAAACCTGCAACACGGCGTCGCGCGTCTCGATAGCGCCGAGACTGATCGCCTCGTTGAAGCTGTGCGCCTTGACCAGCACCACTTCGTAAGGCATGCGAAATCCGCGGTCGGCCACGTACCAGTCCTCTGCCTCGTCGACGTCGAGCGTCGCGGAGCGGCCATCGCTCAGCGTCAGCTCCACGCGCACCCCGTCGGGCATCCGCTGCAACAGCCAGCAGAAGTACGGCCAGTTCGGGCTATCGGCGCTCAGTTCCAGCGCCTTGTCCGGAAGCGGGACCACCTGCTCGGAAGTATCAGGTTGGGTCGGCGTCTTGGGGGCCACGAACCGCGCCGAGACGATCTCATCCCCGGCGGCGAAACGCGGCACGGAGGCCGTCTTGCCGTCCTTGCGCAATTCGGCGCGGGCGGCAGGACTGTCGGCTGCCGCTTCGTGCACGACATTCAGCACCTTGTAGGTGATTCCGACTGCCGACACGTCCACGCCCGAACCGGCATCGCCGGAATCATTTGGCCAGCGCCAAGTCCGGAGAGTGATGTGCTTGTCGAGCAATTCGTCGCGGCCGGCCGGCCCTTCGCGCGAGATCGTGATCGTGACGGTTTCACCGGCTCGCCGCTGCAGCTCGAGCGGCAACCGCATCGGATCGCCGGGCGGCTGCCCGTCGATGGCGGTGATGAAGTCGCCGGGGTGCAAGTCGGCGGCTTCAGCCGGCGAATCGGACTGAACGGCGGTGATCTTTCCCATCTTCATGACGAGGCCCACCGTGCGACCTGGCCGCGCTGGGACCTCAATTTCGACGCGCTCGGCGGCGGGCTTTTCGGCCTGGGTTTCGCCGCGCGATTCGCTGGCTCCGCCGGGCTGACGTTCGACCGTCACGCGCAGCGTGTCCTCTTCCCTGCGCGCCAGCTCCGCCAGAAAGTCGGCATGCCGCTCCATGGGCTTGCCGTCGACCGCGACGATCTTGTCGCCCGGCTTGAAGGCGTGCGTCTCGCCCGCCGGCGTGTCGGCGTACGTCGGTTTATCAGCCAATACCAGGGTTTCGGGCGGCGCGACGCCGATCGTGGGCCGCATCCGCTTCTTATCGGGATCGGGCTTCACATTGACCACGAATGGCCGCTCGACCCCTTCGCGCTGGATGAGAAAATTCACGCCCCGATTCAAGTTGGCGAGCATGACGCTCGTGCGCAGATCGCGAAAGCGAAGCTGCCGGTCGCCCGAGTCGTTGATTTCCAGGATTTTGTCGCCGGGCTGCAAGTTGGCTTTCCAGGCCGCCTCGCCGGGCAGCACCGACGAGATGCCGCAGGCGACTTCGTGCACCCCCAGCGAAAACGCGATCACCGCCGCGAACAACGCAAAGATCACATTCATGATCACGCCGGCCGAAATGATCGCCATCCGCTGCGGCACCGTCTTGGCCATGTAGCTGCGCGGATCGAGGGTGGGCTTGCCTTCGGGGCCGCTGGTCTGCGATCGCTCGCGCTCGTGCGCGGCATGCGACGGATTGTCATCCTGCCCCAGCATTTTGACATAGCCGCCAAAAGGCACGATGCCGACGCCGTATTCGGTCTCGCCGCGGCGAAAGCGCGCGAGTTTAAGTCCATAGATATCGAAGCCGAGATAGAACTTCTCGACTTTCACTCCGCACCACTTGGCGACCGCATAATGGCCCAGTTCGTGCACGAACACGACCATGCTCAGCGCGAAGCCGACTTCAAGAATGACGATCAGCAGTTGCCAATCGAACGTGATGGCGATTAGAGACAGGCCCAACGCAATACCTCCTGCCGTGCCCAGGCGTCGAGCTCGAACAGGCGTTCGAGCGAGGGGCGCGACTCAAAATGATGTTGTTCCAAAATAGCTCGGCAGCGTGGCACGATTTCGTTGAATGGCAAGCGGCCGGCGCGAAACTCGGAGACGGCGGCCTCGTTGGCTGCGTTCAATACGGCTCCCGCCGTCCCCCCGGCTCGTGCCACCTCGGTCCCCAGCCCTAACGCCGGAAACCGCTCGGGATCGGGCGGCTCGAAATCTAGCCTCAGCGAGGTCGAAAAATCCAAGGGGGCCGCCGGCCCGGCCTTACGACAAGGATAGGTCAAAGCATACTGAATGGGCAGCTTCATGTCTGGCGACCCCAACTGGGCGAGCACCGATCCATCGATGAATTCCACCAGGGAATGCACGATCGACTGGGGGTGTATGAGCACGTCGATCTGCTCGGGCTGCAAATCGAACAGCCAGCGTGCCTCGATGATCTCCAGGGCCTTATTCATCATAGTGGCCGAATCGATCGTGATTTTCGGACCCATGCTCCAGGTGGGGTGGCGCAGCGCGTCGGCAATGGTGACCTGCGCAAGTTGTTCGGCGGTGTAGTTTCGGAACGGCCCGCCACTGGCCGTTAGAATGATTCGCTTGACCTCGATCGCGCGTCCAGCCTGCAGGGCCTGAAACACGGCGCTATGCTCGCTATCAACCGGTACGATCTGCGCGCCCTGTTTGTGCGCCAGGGCGGTGACCAGCGGACCGGCGACGACCATGGTTTCTTTGTTGGCCAAGGCGACCGTCTTGCCCGCCTCGACTGCAGCCCACGTGCCGCGAAGCCCGGCGCTGCCGACAATCGCGGCCATGACGGTGTCCACGTCGGGATCGGCCGCCACGCGTTCAATCGCTTCCGGCCCAATGAGAAGCTGGCAATCCGCAGGCAGGCCGGTCCAATCTTGTGCTGCCGCGGCAACCGGGTCGGCCGCCACCACCCAGCGGGGTCGGACGGCCTGCGCCTGTTTCACGAGCAGATCCAAATTCGCGTGGGCCGAGAGCGCCAGGGCGCGCAAGCTCCCCCCCGACGCGGCGATGACCTCAAGCGTGTTGCGGCCAATGCTCCCCGTCGAGCCAAGTACCGCAACGTTGGCTGGCTGGGAGGTCATACTTGCGCTCGGCGCAAAAGCAAGAGAGGGCGGGACGCGAACGGCTGCCCGAGGGAATTGGGGCGCAATTCGTTCGACTGCGCGCGCTCGGCAGAGCGCTTCACCTTAGGCTAGCGGTATTTTAGGGCGAAACTCGAACTGCGTACAAGGCAAGCTCTTGTGTGCTAGCGCACATGCGCCGGAGCGAGCGGTTGCATGCGTTGTAATTCGTAGGGGCACCTCATACGATGAATGACACTCCTTTTCGCCGGGCCGCGCCCGAGCTTGCGCCCTCGGCGTCCGACTGTTTGGCTGCTCCCCATTTTTTCCATCGCGGCGCGTAGCGGCATCATTGGCCAACCTGGAACAAGTAACCCATGAAAAACGACCGCGAACCTCTTCGCAAATCGAACGACAAGAAGGCCTCGCCCATCAACAACAACGTCGTGTGGTTCCTGCTGGTGTTGGGCGTGTTGACGCTGCTGGCCGTCAGCATGATGACGGGCGGTCCCGACGAGAAGTTGCAGTACAGCGACCTGTTGGAGTTGGTCAAAGTCACGGGCGGCCAAGGGGGCAAGAACTACATCGACGTGCACCGGGGCAGCGGCGAAAAAGTGCAGACGGTGCGATTTTCCGATCCTACGGATATCAAGCTGGGCAGTTATGAAGTCACCGGCAAGGTGATCCGCGAAGTCGTCGGAGAGCCGGCCTCGCGCGCGGCCATCAGCTTTCAAAGCAATTTGAAACCGATGGATGACCGGCTTGCCCAACTGCTGGAAGAAAAGCACATCAGTTTCGATAACGCCGAAGGGCCGGCCGCCTGGCGTTCCTATGTGCCGATGCTGGTGCTCACCGGGCTGTGCGTGGCATTCATCTTCTACATGATGCGTCGGTTGGGGGGCGCCGGCTCGCCCATGGCATTCGGCCGCAGTCGCGGAAAAATGTATGCCCAGGAGGACCTCGGCGTCACCTTCGAGGATGTGGCCGGCATCGATGAAGCGGTCGACGAGCTGCGCGAAGTCGTCGAGTTCCTGCGCACGCCCGAGAAGTATCAGATTCTGGGTGGGCGCATCCCGAAGGGCTTGTTGCTGGTCGGCCCGCCGGGCACCGGCAAAACCCTGCTCGCCAAAGCCATCGCCGGCGAGGCGGGCGTGCCGTTCTTCAGCCTGTCGGGTTCGGACTTCGTCGAAATGTTCGTGGGTGTCGGCGCGGCGCGGGTCCGCGATATGTTCCAGCAAGCCGAGGCCAAAGCGCCCTGCATCATCTTCATCGACGAGCTCGACGCGCTCGGCAAGACGCGCGGCTCAAGCGTCGTCGGCGGCCACGACGAGCGCGAACAGACGCTCAATGCGCTGCTCGTCGAAATGGATGGCTTCGACTCGAACAATGGCGTGATCGTGCTGGCGGCCTCAAACCGGCCAGAAACGCTCGATCCGGCGCTGTTGCGGCCAGGCCGCTTCGACCGCCACGTGCTGGTCGATCGCCCCGACGTTCGCGGGCGCGAAGCGATTCTGAAAGTTCACGTGCAGGAGGTAAAACTGGCCGAGAGCGTGAACCTGAAAGAGGTGGCCGCTATCACGTCCGGCTTTGTCGGCGCCGACCTGGCCAACTTGATCAACGAGGCAGCACTGTTGGCCGCCCGCAAAGGCAAATCTTCCGTCGGCATGGACGAATTGAACGAAGGCGTCGAGCGCGTGACGGCCGGCCTCGAGAAGCGGCAGCGCATTATTCACGAAGAGGAAAAGCTGCGCGTCGCGTACCACGAAAGTGGTCACGCATTGGTCGCCTATAGCCTGCCGAACACCGACCCGGTCCACAAAGTCTCCATCATTCCACGCGGACTGGCGGCCTTGGGCTATACGCTGCAGCGCCCCGAAGGCGACCGCTATCTGCTGACCCAAGGCGAGCTCGAAAGCCGCATCCAAGTCCTGTTGGCCGGCACCTGCGCCGAGGAGCTGATTTTCGAGGATGTTTCAACCGGCGCGCAAAACGACCTGGAACGCGCCAATGCAATCGCCCGCAGCATGGTGATGGATTATGGAATGAGCCGCTTGGGCCGCGTGAACTACCGCGAAAGCAGTCGCAGCCCGTTCCTGGCGACTGGCGGAGATTTTCAGCGCGAACACAGCCACAGCGAGCAGACGGCCCGCGAGATCGACGAGGAGGTCAAACGCATTATCGACGAGTCGATGGTCAAGGTGCGGCATATTCTCGATACCCGCGTGTCGAGCTTGAATGCGTTGAGCGCCCGTCTGATTGAAAAAGAAGTCGTCGACTCCGACGAGCTGAAGGCGATCATCGAGGCCAGTTCGGCGATCCCGCTGATCGTGCCCGGCACGCAAAGCGAGCGTAAACGGGCTGCCGGCGAGTCGATCGATCGGAGCGGTGATCAGGCACAAGCCGAAAGCGTGTAGGGCGCCACTTACGCTGAAAAGGAGAAAGCCATGGCTGTCAAAGCGGTTCCCGAAGGCTACCACTCGCTGACGCCTTACCTGACCGTCGAGGGAGCGGCGCGGCTCATCGACTTCCTCAAGCAGGCGTTTGGCGCCGTTGAGCGCCATCGCAGCAACCGACCCGATGGAAGCGTGTGGCACGCCGAGCTGTCGGTGGGCAATTCGCCCGTGATGATTGCCGAAGCCACCGACGTGTGGAAACCGATGCCGACGGCGCTGTACTTTTACTTGGACGACGTCGATGCCGCGTACAAGCGGGCCTTGGCGGCCGGAGCGACTTCGATCATGCCGCCGACGGACCAGTTTTATGGCGATCGGATGGGTGGGGTGCTCGATCCGTCGAAGAACATGTGGTGGCTGGCGACTCACATCGAAGATGTTTCGCGCGAAGAGATGGCGCGCCGACAGGAAGCCGCCGCAGAGCAAGCGCAGAGCAAGTAGGAAGCGGGCGAATTCTGGCCAGGGCCCAGGGCCCTACTCGGCCCCAGTAATTCTGGCGGCCCCAGGGCCACGGCCGTACTCGGCCCCAATTATTCTGCGGCCCCAGTAATACTGCTATTCTGCTTCCCAGTTATAGATGCGGCGCATCGCGGCGTTCACGCTGCTTGTGATTTGCTGCCGCGTAATCGGCTTGGAGAGGACCGAGAACGCTTCGGCCAGTTGCGCCTGTCGGATCAGGTTTTCGTCGAGCGCGGCCGAGATCAAAATGCATGGCAAGCGCGACTTGAACCGCTTCACCTGCCGCAGGGTTTCAAGTCCCGTCAGCTTGGGCATGTGCATGTCCAACAGCAGCAAGTGAACTTCTTGTTCGTGCAGGATATCGAGGGCTTGCTGACCGTCGCTGGCCAAGAGCGTGCGGAAGCGGGGCTCGAACACGCTCCGCAACGTCTCGCGAAAATCGCGATCGTCGTCCGTGATCAGCAGCGATGGAACTTCGAGTCGCATTCGTCGATCACACGCCAGAGAATTACGGAACCTTAAGTGCCAGAATTTCCGCTCACGGCACGGGAAATTGTAGGTGCAAACGAAGTACCACATCTTTCCACGCGTTAATCACTGCACGATCCAGCGACGTAAGTGTCTCAAGCCGCACATCTTGTAGCATAATCGGCCCGCTGCACAAAGACAGGTTGCGCGAGCTCGTTCAGGCAGTTTTCGCCCGAGCGAGCCTGCCATTTGGGCAGCAAGTTGCGTTCGATTTGCGAGCCCAGACGCCGGCGGGTCGCACATTCAAGTTGGCTTGTCAGGTACCCTGCCCCCCTTATACTTAGGAACACCGACCGATTTTTTTGCCTGCTTGTCGCGTGCTTCGGCGGCGTTTTTTCGGGAAAAGCCTTTCGTGGAAAGTTCGCCTGCCCCTGCCACGGCCGCAGAGCCACGTCCCTCCTTCGTTCTGCGGCACCAGTTCCTCATCTATCGCCTGTTCTCGCTAAGCGGGCTCATTCCGGTGGGCGCGTACCTGGTCGTGCACCTGGCGACCAATGCTTCGATCATCAATGGCCCGATGACGTTCCAGGAGCAGGTCGACCGC
>DATJEN010000340.1:0-12536 GCA_035496575.1 Pirellulales bacterium | reverse complement strand
ACCGATCGCGGACCTCGCCGGCCGCATGCGCCGAGAGCTCTTCGATGGTATCCGGGTCGCTCACGCGGATATGCAGATCGAGAACAACCCGCGACTCGTCCTCATCCGCTTCGGAAAACAGCCCCAAGGGCTGTCTGCGCTGGTCCGCGACACGTGCCATGGGAAATCCTTTATTCGGCGACGAACTGCCATGCCCGTACTAGATGGATGTACAGCTAATATGGCGAGTTGGTCGCGGCGAATCAAGCAGCGCCACGGCGCGAAATCGAGCCAAAGGGGAGGGCCGCAGGCGATCCGGCGTAGCGATTTAGAGTGCTAGCGGTCGGCCGGCGCGGAGCGCGACGATTGGCGGACGGCAGGCCCTCGGGGGTCTTGCCGCATGCCGCCGGCCTGGCGAGTCGGCCAGCGGCTCGGTCCCATGGCTTGGATCTCCTCGGCGGTGGCCTGTCGCACTTTGCCGTCCTCGCGCTCTTCGATCGGCTTGACGGCGGTGCGCGGCCGCTCGCGAAACGCGATTTCGCGCTTGTACAACCCCATCATTTTTTGAGCCGTGGCCAGGTCGGCTTTCGAGGCCTTGTGGATGGCTTTCTCCTGGGTGGCCTTGGCCTCGTCGAAATCGCCGGCGCTAGCCTGCGCGGCGGCCAGGGTGGATAAGTTGCGATAATCCTCGCCGTCGAGCAGGATGGCGCGGAGGGCCGCCTCGACGGCCAGCTTTTCATTGCGATAGTGCTGATCGGGGCAGGTGGCCATGAACCACGCGGCGCTGTGATAGGCCCGGCCCAGCTTGGGGGCAATGCGGATCGCGGCGCGATAATCCTTGGCCGCTTCGCTGTATTGCCCAATATCGGAGTACACGTCGGCCCGATTGATGAGCGCGGCAGGGTTGTCGGGATCGATTTTGATCGCCTCGCCGTAATCGCGCAGCGCCTCGCCAAACCGCTCCAGCCGATAGAGCGCGTGCCCACGGCCGTTCAGCGTGGCCGAGTCTTTGGGGTTGAGCTTGAGCGCGCTGGTGTAATCGGCGGCCGCGGCGGCAAAATCGCCTTGCTTGTACTTGAGCTCGCCGCGATTGAACCAAGCGTTGAGATAGTCCGGGTTGAGCTCGATGGCACGGTCAAGATCGCGCAGGGCTAGATCCACACGGCCAGCCGCGGCATAACTCACACCGCGGTTGTGGATGGCGCGCCAACTGCCGCCGGCTTGCACGGCGGCCTCGAAGTCGGCGAGCGCCTCGGCCTCGTGGCCTTCCTTGGCTTTGAATTCGCCGCGGCGATTATGCGCCCAGCCGGCTAGCTTGTGAGCGTATTCGTCATAGGCCTTGGGCAATCCCTGGCCGCGCGCGCGGCGACACAGGTCGATCACTTCCGTAAAATCGGCTTCGCCAGCGGCAGACTTGCTTTTGGCGAAAGCCTGGTCCATGAGCGCCCGCGCGCCCCCGGCCGCCGGAGCTTTGCTGGCCGGCTCGGCCGCTTCCGCGGCGGGCTTTTCGGGCGAGGCGACAACGGGGGTTGCCGCCGTCTCGGTTTGCGACTCTTCCTTGTTGGCTTCATCAGTGGGAACCGGCAGCAGCTTGGGGCCTTCTACGTTTTCTTCCACCGGCTCGGTGTGGTTCGCCTGGCGCACGGCCGGAGGCTTGAAGCGCGGCTGAAAGTTGCTCTTGCGCGGCTCGGCTGCGCGGGCTTCATCCTCGGCAAAGGGCACCAGGCCGCTCGAGCGCGGCGATGACTCGTCCGTCGCAGGGGCGGTGGTCACGCGCGGGGCAGGGGGCTTCGTCGCGCGTTTTGGCGAGGCGCTCGTCCAATCCGCGGCATACCCCAGGCTGCACCAAAGCGCCATCATGGCCGCGTTGATTGCGGCGCCGAGCGCCAACTTGCTCGCGGTCCTCCGCGCTGAGTTAGCCGAGATCACTATGCCCTGCATCGAGAACCTCCTTGTTCGCGAAGACTATCCGACGGTACGCTCCGCGTGCCGTGCTCAGTGGGGTTCGGTCATCCGCCAGGGATCGAGCGCTTCGCTCAAGACGTCCTCTGGCAGGATTTTTTGCTCCTGGCAAAGTTGCCGGATCGTTTTGCCCGTTTTGAAAGCTTCCTTGGCCAAGGCGGCCGCCCGCTCGTAGCCGATGTGTGGGTTCAAGCTGGTGATCATGGCCAGGCTCTTTTCCACCGAGGCTTCGCAGGCTTCGGGGTTGGCCTCCATCTCCAGCGCGCAAAAATCGACGAATGCCCGCGTGGCGCGGGTCAACAGATAGCAGCTCTCGATGACGGCGCTTCCCATGATGGGCATCATGATGTTGAGTTCAAAGTTGCCGCCCGCGGCGCCCGAGAAGGAGACCGTTTGATCGTTGCCGATCACCCGCGCGCAGACCTGCATCATGCTCTCGCACATCACGGGATTGACCTTGCCCGGCATGATGGACGAACCGGGCTGGCGGTCGGGCAGCTTCACTTCATAGAAGCCGCAGCGCGGGCCGCTGCCAAGCCAGCGAATGTTGTTCGCCACGTTGAAGAGCGTCACGGCGATGGCGCGCACGTCGCCACTGGCTTCGACCAGCGCATCGCGGTTGGCATTGGCTTCGAAGTGATTGGCCGCCTCGGCAAAGTCGATCCCCGTCTCTTTGCTCAGCACCTCGGCCACCTTGGCGCCGAATTGCGGGTGCGTGTTGATGCCGGTGCCCACGGCCGTTCCGCCGGCGGGCAGCTCGCGCACCGCTTTCACGGCCAGCCGAGCTCGATCGAGCGAGAGTTCGATCTGCCGCGCGAATCCTGAAAACACCTGCCCCAGGCGAATGGGGGTGGCGTCCGCCAGGTGCGTGCGGCCAATCTTGATGATCGTGTCCCACTGCCTGGCTTTGTCGGCCAGCACGTCGCGCAATAATCGCAGCGCCGGAATCAATCCGCCGGTGATCGACTGCGCGACCGCGACATGGATCGCGGTGGGGAACATGTCGTTGGTGCTTTGCCCCATGTTGACATGGTCGTTGGGATGCACCGACTTTTCGGAGGCGAAGCGGTCGGCGCCCAAGAGCTCGATCGCGCGGTTGGCGATCACCTCGTTGGCATTCATGTTGCTCGAGGTGCCCGATCCGGTCTGAAAGACGTCGATCGGGAATTGATCGTCCCACTTGCCCGAGGCAACCTCGCGGGCGGCGGCTAACAAGGCCTCGACTTGCTCGGGGGTGAGGCGGCTTTTTCCGCTGCCGGTGAGCTTTCCCAAGTCGCGATTGACGACGGCCGCGGCATACTTCACCAGGCCCAAGGCATGAATGAGCTCAGGCGGAAGCGGCCAATCCGAGATGGGAAAGTTATCCTTCGCGCGCTGGGTTTGCGCGCCAAAGTAAGCTTGCGCCGGGACGCGCACTTCGCCCATCGAATCGCGTTCCATACGAGAGTCGTTCATAGGGTGTTCCGCCGCTCCCATGCGGGACACAGCGACAGCAAAGAAGTGAAAGCTAAGTGAGGAGTTGCGGCAGTTAATAATAGCCGTGTGGGCGATTTTCAAAAAGGCCGACGCAGCCCGGCAAAACACGGCGGAAACTGGCTATTTCGACTGTCGGCCGCCGCCCCCAGTTGGGGCAGAAGCTTCGTTGCCCATTGTGGCATCGCGCCTTAGAATTCCCACGGTGGGCGTAACTCCTGCCCGACGGCGCGCGCCTGGGCATGTAAACCTCTTCACGCCCGAACATGAGTCACTTCGAAACCAGCCCTGAATTCGCCAAGCTCGTCGCGGGGAGCTGCGACATCGACCTTGTGCAGTTCATGCTCGAGATCGCGGAGGATGCTTATCCGCACCTCGATCGCGTGGGCTGTCTGATGGAGATCGACCGGCTCGGAGTCGTTTGCGGCGACCATCCGGATTGGTGTGGCGCGGCGACCGTGCGCGGGCGGTTGCAGGCTGTCAGCGAGACTCTCTACGACATCGAGGGCTTTCACGGTAATCGCGACGAGTACTACGAGCCTGAAAACAGCTACTTGAACGAGGTACTCGCACGGCGGTGCGGCATTCCCATTTCGCTCGGCATTTTGTACATGGCCGTGGCCGCGCGCGTGGGACTGCGGATGTTTGGCGTGAATGCGCCGTCGCACTTCGTGATTGGCTGCGCTTGCGGATCGAGCGCGCTGTTTGTCGATCCCTTCAACGGCGGCGACATCCTGGATCGCGAAACCTGCAAAGCGCGCATTGAAGAGATTTGTGGCGAGCATGGCGACGTAACCGCGACATGTTTGCGGCCGGCCGCTTCACGGGATATCGCGGCGCGCGTGCTGCGAAATCTGAAGGCGGCCTATGCCATGCGGGATTGCTGGCCCGCCGTGTTGCGGGTACAAGAGCGCCTGACCGCCCTGTTGCCGCAAATTCCGCAGGAACGCCGCGACTTGGGACTCGTGTACTTGAGGCTCGGCAAGCCACTGAAGGCCCTGGCGGTGCTCGAGCCGTACGTGCAGAGCTGCGGCAGCCAACAGGCCGAGGCACTTGCGCCTTCGTTGCAAGCGGCGCGGCGCATGGTCGCCGAGCTCAACTAGTTTTCTGACCGTCGCGCCTGTTAACGGTCACCGCGTGGGGAGGGAGCCCATTGACGCGAGATCCCGCCTACTTCGATCCGGCGGCGGCGGCGCGCGCCGACTGGTCCGGCAAGCGCGTGACCTTGATGGGACTCGGCCGCCACGGTGGTGGAGCAGGGGCCGCCCGCTTTCTGGCCCAGGCCGGGTCCAGAATCACCTTAAGCGAACGAGCGCCGCTCGATGAGCTCGACGATGGCTTGGCGCTGGTTCGAGACGTGCCGTTTGAGGCGGTCCATGCCGGTGGGCACGATCCGCGGCATTTCCAATCGGCCTACGCGGTGGTGGTGAATCCGGCGGTTGGGGCCGATCATCCGTGCCTGGTCGAAGCGCGACGCTCAGGCTGCCAGGTCACTTCCGAGATCGAGCTGTTTCTGCGCTACGCGCCCAGCCAGGTGATCGGCGTGACGGGCTCGGTCGGCAAATCGACGACCTCGGCCATGCTGAGCGAGATCTTGCGCGCGGATGGCCGGCGGACCTGGCTTGGCGGGAATTTTGGGGGAAGCCTTCTCGACGATCTCGCGCGGATGCAATCTGACGATTGGATCGTGCTGGAGCTGAGCAGCTTTCAGTTGGCACATTTGAGCGATCAGGCGAGATTACCGCGCTGGGCAGTGATTACCAACTGTGCGCCGCACCATCTGGAGTGGCATGGTGGTTTTGAAGCGTACGCCGCGGCCAAGCGGCGGCTGGCTGCCGTCGCCGGCCCGGATTCGTTCGTCATTTTGAACGAGCGAGATCGCGAAGCGTGGTCGTGGCGCGAACGAGCGAGCGCTCGTGTGCTGCCGCCCTGGTCGCTCGAGCGAGTCGGAAGCCTGCCGCTGGCCGGCGAACACAACCGGCAAAACGCGGCATGCGCCGCGGCCGCGGCCGAAGCCTTGGGCGTGAAGCCACAAGCCATTCGTGCTGCGCTTGGGCAGTTTCGCGGACTGCCGCATCGGATGGAGAGTCTTGGCTGGCTTGGGGGCCGCGTGTGGATCAATGATTCCAAAGCCACCACGCCTATCGCGACGGCCGCCGCACTGGACGCGTTTAAAGCACCCACCTGGCTGCTAGTGGGGGGAAAAGATGGCAACGTGTCGTTTGCGCAACTCGCCACGCACATCCGCGACAACGTGATGGGCATCGCCGCATTTGGCGCGGCCCGCCACAAAATTGCCCAGGCCATCTCGAGCGAGTGCGGCTGGCTGCCGTTGACCAGCTGCAAATGCCTGCAGGACGCGGTCGGGTGGTGCTACTTCCATTCGCAACCCGCGGACACCATTCTGCTTTCACCCGGCTGTCCCAGCCACGATGCGTTTGCCGATTTTCAGGCGCGCGGAGACGCGTTCCGGCAGTTGGCTTTCCATTTCTCCGCGGCTTCACACGATCTGGAAAAACCGCGCGCACGCGCCGTTTGTCCTTAACTTGTATGCCCCACAGGGCAGGGCTACGATTACAAAGGGCATGTCGGTTTCGCTGTCGCCGGGACGAGAAAAGTGGCCAAAACCTCAAGTCCGATCAATCCGTTTTACGTGCTGGTCGTGCTGTTTGGCATCGTGTTTCTCATCACAGTGTGCGCCTACGGCACCATGGCGTATCGCGCGATCTCGCCAAACATCGACCCCCACGCGCGGAAGGCGGGCTTGATGGGATTCATGGACCAATATGGCGTTGCCGCCCTGGCCGTCGAGCTAACGGGCTTGGGAATAGCGACCACAGGCGCGATGATGCTCGATCGTTATCGAGCCCGGCAAAACGTGGGCATCTCGACGCGGCGGGATTAAACGAGCAACGAGAGGGGGATCGAAATGAAAGTCGGCCACTGCGAACAAGTCGAGCAGGCGCCCGTCACGATGGAGGGCGCGTCGGGCTGCCAGGTGCGGTGGCTTGTCGATGCGAGTGAAGGCGCTCCGAACTTTGCGATGCGGCAGTTCGAGGTTGCGCCGGGCGGATACACCCCGCGGCACAGCCACCCTTATGAGCACGAGGTGTTCGTGCTGGAAGGCGAGGGGCAGGTGATCGAAGGAGACGAGCCGCACGCGCTCAAAGCCGGCGACTACGTGTTTGTCCGCCCGGACGAGGTCCATCAATTTCGAAACACCGGCAGCGGGCCCATGAAATTCCTGTGCATGGTGCCCAACTCGTCCAAGTCGCTGCCGGTCAGAGTGGCGGCCGAATGCGATCGGCCGGCCTGAAACAGCCACGCGCGAAGCGCCTGTTCTCGAACTCATGAACCAACAACCGCTCGACGAGATCGATCGGCTGCGGCAGACCATCCGCCACCACGATCGCAAGTATTACGTCGAAGCCAATCCCGAGATCTCCGACCTGGAGTACGACCGGCTGATGCGCCGGCTCGAGGAGCTGGAGCAGGCGCATCCGGAGCGCATCGTGCCCGACAGCCCGACGCAGCGGGTCGGCGAGCGGCCGGTGAGCTCGCTGTCGAGCGTCGAGCACCGCGTGCCGATGCTCTCGATTGAAAACACGTATAGCGTCGAAGATCTGCGCAAATATCACGCGCGCGTCACGAAGCTATTGGCCGGCGAAACGATCGAATGGGTGGTGGAGCTGAAGATCGACGGCGTCGCCGTGGCGGTGACCTATGAAAATGGCAAGCTCACGCAGGCAGCCACGCGCGGCGATGGCCGGGTGGGGGACGACATCACGCACAACATGCGCACGGTGGTCGATTGCCCGTTGCGGCTAGCCGATCGGGCGCCGGCCGTTTTGGAGGTTCGCGGCGAAGTTTATATGACCAACGCCGACCTGGTGCGGCTCAACCAGTTGCAGCGCGAGCGGGGCGAGCAGCTCTATGCCAACACGCGAAATTGCGCTGCCGGCGGCATTCGCGTGCTCGATTCGCGGCTGGCCGCCGAACGCAGACTGCGGCTGTATTGCCACGGCATGGGCTACTGCGAAGGCCTCGAGGTACAGACCTACATGGAGTTTTTGGACCGCTTACGCGCCTTGGGACTGCCGCCGACCCCGCACGTGGAGTGCTTCGACAACTTCGACGCGGCCATAGCCTGTTGCGACGCGTGGGTCGAAAAGCTGCACACGCTCGATTTCGAAGTCGACGGGTTGGTGCTCAAGGTCAACAACTTCGATCAGCGCCGCCGCCTGGGCAATACCAGCAAAAGCCCACGCTGGCTGATCGCCTACAAGTTCGAAAAGTACGAAGCCACTACGCGGCTGCTCGATATTCGCGTGCAAATCGGCAAGGCGGGCACGATCACGCCTGTCGCCGATCTCGCGCCCGTCGAGCTGGCCGGAACGACGGTCAAGCGCGCGAGCTTGCACAACGCCGACGAGATCGAGCGCAAGGACGTTCGCATCGGCGACCTGGTGGTGGTTGAAAAGGCGGGCAAGATCATTCCCCACATCGTGCGCGTGGAGAAGGCCGAACGCCCGTCGCACACCAAGACCTTTCGTTTTCCCACGCGCTGTCCTGAGTGCGACACGCCATTGGTGAAGGATCAGGGCGGAGTGTACATCCGCTGCCCGAATCCGCGCTGCCCCGCGCAAATGAAAGAGCGGTTGCGCTATTTCGCCAGCCGCAACGCGATGGATATTGAAGGGCTGGGCGACAAGCTCGTCGACCAGTTGGTCGATACCGGCGCGGTCGAGACCTACGGAGATTTGTACCGGTTGGACCTCGGCACGCTCCAAGAGCTCGAGCGAATGGGGCGCAAATCGTCGGAGAGCTTGCTGGCGGGCATCGAGAACAGCAAGTCGCGCGGCCTCGCGCGATTGCTCAACGGCCTTTCCATCCGGCACGTCGGGGCGCGGGTGGCCGCCGTGCTGGCCGAGCATTTCGGTTCGATGGAAGAGCTGCGGCAGGCCGACGTCGAGCAATTGTCTGAAATCAACGAAATCGGACAGATCATCGCCGAGAGCGTGTTTTCGTTCTTGCATGGCGACTTCGGCAGCGCGGTGATCGACGACCTAGCGAAGCTCGGCGTGGAGATGACTTCAAAACGCTCGAAAGTCGCAAGCGCGGGCCGCCTGGCGGGCAAGACGCTGGTTGTGACCGGCACGCTTGAAAAATACGGACGAGAGGAAATCGAGCGGTTGATCTCCGAACATGGCGGCCGGGCAGCTTCCAGCGTTTCAAAGAACACTGATTACGTGGTGGCCGGGGTCAAAGCGGGCAGCAAGCTGAAGAAGGCCCAGGAGCTGGGTGTCCCGGTTTTGGACGAAAGCCAGTTTGAACAACTATTGAGCGATTGAGTCGCGACCAGCCGGCTTGGCCGGCAAACCACCGGCGTGTTTGTGCCGCATTTTGGTAGAATTGGATGTGGTGAACCCAAGGCCCTGCAAGGGCGTATAGCCAACTATGAAGCCGCTGGTGCGCAATCTGGCCGTTGTATGCTCGCTGTTCGCGGCGGCGTTTCCGGCCGTTCCGATGCCCTGCGCGCTAGGACTCAAGGCGGCCTGTGACGAGCCGCAAGTGGCCCAGCAGGATGCTCCGCGGTCGTGTTGCCAGGATCATGCGCCCGCCCCTGACCGACGGTCGGGCCAACCCGTGCGGCCCTCGAGGGATTGCTGCTGCGTGCAGACGCGCGTGATGGTTCCCAAGGCCAGCACCCCGGTCGTTGACCTGGCACTTGCTTCTCTGGCGTTTGCCAGCGCGGACATAAGTACGCACGCATTGGTCGCTGGTGCTACTGCCATCGAACCACGCGCGACCGCCCGACCGCTTCAGATTCTCCATTGCTCATGGCGCTGTTGATTGCTGCAAAGCGCGCAAGGTTGCCTTTGGGCGGCGTTGCGAAGCTTGTTCGGCAAGTTAACTGACGCTTCTTTTCTCAAGCATGGAGTTCAACAAATGTTTCGTTTTAAAACTGCGCGCTTCGCCGCTGCGCTACTGGCAGTCGGCATTTTGGGCGCGGGAGCCGGCGTTGCCGCCACGAGCTGGGCTGCCGCCGATACCAAGGATAAAACCTGCTGCGATCTCAAGCAGGGTTGCTGCGAAGGCAATCGCGATTGCTGTACAGCCACCAAGAAGCCGGGCTGCTGCGAGAAAGGCATGACTTGTTGCAAAGACAACAAGGAATGCTGCGACAAGGCACCGGCTTGCTGCAAAGAGGGCAAGGATTGCTGCAAGGAGTCGAAGGCATGCTGCGGTGCCAAAGGGCAAGCGGCCGTCAGCGACTCTAGCTGCTCGAATCCGTTTGCGCTTGCGCCCTGCTGCGCGGCAAGTGAGCTAAGTCTGTAACGAGAGCGAAGCGGTTTACGAACCGATTTGCAAACGCAATTGGGGCGCGCGGAACTCGAAAGCCGCGCGCCCCAGGTTTTTTCCAACTGGCTCGTGCATGCCCGGCACCGCTTATTGGTTATTGGGCCGTCGCGCCGCCGTCGATCACCATCACCTGGCCCGTCAGGTACGAGGATTCGTCCGACGCCAGGTATAGCGCGGCGAAGCCAATCTCGTCCGGCTGGCCGATATGGCTGATCGGCTGCGTGGCCTCCAGCTTCTTGCGGTACTCTTCGTTCTTCCAGAAGAACTCGCTGAAGTCGGTTTGAATGAGCCCCGGCGCGATCGCGTTGACGCGCACGCCTTTCTTGCCGAACTCGACCGCCCAAGTGCGGGTCATCATGATCAGCCCGGCCTTGGTGAAGCTGTACAGCAAGCCGCCGGGCTGCGGTCGCAAGCCGGCGATCGACGCGATGTTGATGATCGAGCCGCTCTTCTTTTCGGCCATCTTGGGGACGACCAGCCGCACCAGCCGCAGCGCCGCCTTGATGTTGACCTCGACCATCTTGTCGAGCATGTCGTCGGTCACTTCGAGCGAGGGGCCTTGCCCGATATTGGTGGCGCTGTTGTTGACGAGGATGTCGACTGGTCCGAATTGTTTTTCGGTGGTGGCGACGAGCGCTTCGAGCTGGTCTTTGCGGCCCACGTGGCACTCGACCGGCAGAATCTTGCCAGGGTTGCCCGACAGCTCGTCGGCCGTGGCTTTCAGGTTTTCCATCTTGCGGCTGGCGATCACCACGTTGGCGCCGGCTTCGACGAATTTTTTCGTGATGGCCTTGCCGATGCCGCGTCCGCCGCCCGTGACCAGGGCCACTTTACCTTTCAGGCTGATTGCTGCGCTCATGTTTTGTGTCCGTGTTGCAGAAGGAGTTGTTCAGGAAGTTGGTTGTTCGAAGTCCGCTATGCGGCGGCGAATCACGTCCGGCAGCGGCGCCTTCTCGTTCTTGCGATAGTCGTAAACTACCACGCGCTGCTGACCTTCGGCCACGACCTGCCGCTGGGCATGGCTGACGATCAGCGCGTCCATCACGAAGCGGTCGTCCTGCACGTCGCGAATGCGGGTGCCGATCGTCACCGTGTCGGGATAAGAGAGCGGCCGGCGGAAGCGACAATCGGTCCAGGCCAGGATGGGACCGACGCCCGTCTCAATCTGGTGCGCGATAAACCCGAGCTCGTAAAAATAATGCAGCCGGCCATGCTCGATGTAACGGAAATAGACCACGTTGTTGACATGGCGGTTGGCATCCATATCGCCCCACGCCACCATCGTCGTGACGAGGATGGGGTAACCGGCAACCAACTGCCGCAGTTCGCGATCGAGATCATTTGCATGCACGGCGCGGCATCCACCACATGGATTTCAACACTTAAAACGTTCCTTCAGAGATCGCCCGCGCCGCTTCGTTGGCGAGCGCGGCCACCTGCTTGTCGAATTGTGCGAAGCGTTCGTCCTTCGTAAATCCCTGCGCATAGCGGTAGTAAATCTGTTGCACGATGACCGCTGTCTTGAACAGGCCAAACGCGTAGTAGAACAGCACGTTGGAGACATCGAATCCGGAGCGCTCGCCGTAGTAGTCGGCCAGCTCGCGACGCGTCATGCTGCCGGGCAATTGCGTCGGCCCGAAGGCGTGGCTCTGCAGCGTGGCGGGATCGCGCGCCTCGACCCAATAGGCCAGCACGGTTCCGAGATCCATGAGCGGATCACCCAGCGTACACATCTCCCAATCGAGCACCGCCACGATCTTCGTCAGGTCGTGCGCGTCGAGCATGATGTTGTCGAACTTGTAGTCGTTGTGAACAAGCGAAGCCGCGCGTTCGCCGGGCATGCAGCCCGGGAAATACTCCATCAACTGCTCCATCGACGCCACGTCCTCCGTGCGGCAGGCGACGTAGCGTTTGCTCCAGCCCTCGACCTGGCGCGCCACAAAGCCCGCCGGTTTGCCGAGATCGCCCAGTCCGGCGGCTTCGTAGTCGATGCGATGGAAGTCGACCAGGTTGTCGATAAATGAGCGGTTCAGCCGGCGCACCGTCGCTTCATCGAGCGCGAACCCTGGCGGCAGCTTGCGGCGCAACACGATGCCGTGCCGGCGCTCCATGCAGTAGAACGGCGCGCCCAGCACGCTCTCGTCCTCGCAGTACACGATGGGCCGCGGCGCGGGTCGAAAAACCTTGTGCAGCTTCGACAGCACGCGGTACTCGCGCCCCATGTCGTGGGCCGATTTCACGCGATTGCCGAACGGCGGCCGACGGAGCACCAATTCCTGATCGCCGAAGCGGATGAGGTAGGTCAAGTTCGAAGCGCCGCCGGGGAATTGCTCAATCTCCATATTTCCGCGCAGCTCCGGCAGTTGCGCGCGTAGATACGCCTCGAGCGCAACCGCGTTCAGCTCTTCCCCCGGCCGTGTCGCGGTAGTGGTATCGAGTAGTTGGCTCATGGTCGATCCTGCCTGGGGAGCGCCGCTTCACGTGATCTTAACGAAACGTGACGAGCGCCGGGTCATCCAAATGCGCAAGCGAATTAAAGCTCTCCATCGTCAGTCGATCGCGGCTAAACAGAAACTCGGTGATCGATGCATTTCGCACGCGCCAACCGAGGTCGAAGGCGGTGCGGTCCGGACACTGTAAGCAGAGTTGCAAGCCGACCGTGATCGCGCCCACGGAAGTGAAAGCCGCGATGCTCTGGCCCCGCCCGGCGCTTTCGACAATGCGGCGCAAGCCGGCGCTCACGCGCTTGCTGAACTCCG